>NZ_JBSFVU010000075.1:0-15439 GCF_053592475.1 Streptomyces sp. NPDC002671 | reverse complement strand
ACCCCGGCCATCTCCTCAGGTGTCACACCACCCCAACGACACCCGCAGCCCAACAGACACGCCACTCCCGAGTGAAGCTGACCAAGCCCTACTAGGACTTGTCCGGGCGATCATGCGCCGAGTCAGATGACCAGGGTCGCTGCGGTGTCAACATGATCCTTTCTAGCCTCTGCTTTCAAAGCAGCTGATAGAGGCAGAACGGCACGAGAAACGGGACGGGATGTCGGACAACGAGCCCGAAGCGTGGGTCATATGGGGTGAGGGGACCATGTTTCGACGGCCCGCCAACAACGGCATGTTGCTCAACGGTCCGGTCTCTGCGGGCATGGAGCGGTTGATTGCCTGCATTGCAGCGTTGGATCCTGGCTGGACACCGCCGCTTCCCTAGCCCGATGTCGAGGTGTGGTGGGGGGACCCTGTGGTGGTGGACGGGCCGTGGGTGATCTTCACCTCTGGCACCGAACGGGAGATCCGAGCACATGTGGACCGCTACGAGGACGTGCGCGGAATGCTGCGTGCATCCAGCGTGTGGGGCTCGCGCGGCGGTGATCCGAAAGCGACGGCCGATGCCGGGCCCTGCGGACCGCGCCATGCCACTCATGCAAACACCCCCTCGTGGTTCTCACGTGTTCACGGGGATTCCCGGGCCGTTCTGGCCGCTGGCCCCGAAACCGCCCCGCCTCCCTTCGGTGCGGCAAGCCGCTGGCGAGCGCTCGACAACAGCGGGTTGAGGCCGTAACGGCGGTGGTCCGTCCGGCAGGTCTCGTGATGCGAGGGAGCGGCGCACAGAAGCCAGGAGCAGGCTGGATAGGGGAGGTGGGTTGCCGTGGCGCGAAACAAAGCCATTTCGCCCGTCGAGGGTACGGCAGTACTGGAAGCTCTGTTCCACCAGTCCCCGACTGGCCTGATGGTCCTGGACACGGAGCTGCGAATCCTACGGATCAACGTCGACACGCCGTTCCTGTACGAAACGTCCCCTCAACAGCTCACGGGCCGGCGCGTCACCGACGTGTGTGACCTTTCCGCGCCTGGTGAGGTCGAGGCGATGCTGCGCAGCGTGCTGGAGAGCGGCGCGCCGACACGGGGGCGACTGGTGAGGGTGCGTCCGAAGGGCGCGCCGGGGCCGGAGTGCCAGTTCTCCGTCTCGGCATGTCGTCTTGAGGACGCGCAGGGGAGGATCTTGGGGGTGCTGACGGAGATACTCGATGTCACCGAACGTGAAAAGGTGCACGCCCGTCTGCGCGTCCTCGACTCGGTGCGCGAGCAAGTGGGACAGACCCTCGACGTGGTGGCCACCTGCGAGGAACTGGTGCAGGCGGTGGTGCCGGACCTCGCCGACATCGCCGTGGTGGAAGTGGTGGACGCAGTGGTGCGTGGCGAGGAACCTCCGCCGTGTCCTCTCGGACGAGAGGTGCCGCTGCGCCGTGCCGCCTTCGGCCGCAGTGGTGGCGATGAGCAGGTTCAGGCACATCCAGTGGGTGACGTGCGTGCTCTGCCGTTTCCGACGCCTTACGCGCAGACGTTGACCGACCTCAAGCCCCGCCTGGTCGCCCTGGGCCCCGAAACGCCCTGGCTGGCGCCCGTCCCGCTGCATGCCGATGCAATCCGTGCCTCCGGTGCCCACAGCCTTATCACCACACCCCTGACTCTGCGGGGAAACGTGCTGGGACTGATGAGCCTGTACCGAACCGACCAGGGCGACGTCTACGACCAGGGCGATGTCACCCTTGCCGTCGCAGTGGCTGCTCACGCCGCACTGTGCATCGACAACGCCCGCCGTTACACCCGCGAACACACCATCGCCTTGACAATTCAGCGCCACCTGCTGCTTCCCGAGGCTGCGACGCAGACGACCGTTGAAACCGCGCACATGCTGGTGCCCTCTGAAACGGGTGGAGGCGGCGGGTTCGACACATTCGCCCTCTCCGGCGCCCGCACCGCGCTGGTGGTCGGCGAAGTAGCCGGCCAAGGCATCCATGCGGCCACCACCCTGGGACAGATAGGGACCGCCATGCACTCCCTGGCCGCGCTCGACCTGGAGCCCGACGAGCTCCTCGCTCGCCTCAACGACACCGCAATACGCCTGGCCCAGGAACGCGCAGCTCTGCCGCCCGGCGATCCCATGCCGCTCAAGGGAAGCTGCGTGTACGCGGTCTACGACCCGTTCGCCCGGACCTGCACCATCGCCCTGGCCGGCCACCCCCCACCCGTGATCGCCCATCCCGACGGGAATACCGAGATCCCTCACCTGCCGAGCGGACCTCCCCTGGGCAGTACCGAAGGACCCCCCTTCGCTGCCACCACGGTCTCTGTCGCCGACGGCAGCATCCTCGCCTTCTACACCCCATCCCTCCTGACCACCTCGCAGTCCGCGGATACCCTTCAACGGGTGCTGGTCCACGCTGACCGGCCACTGCAGGATCTGTGCGATGACGTGCTCTACCGGCTGAGGAACGACACGCGTCACGGCGACGTCATCCTCCTCCTCGCCCGCACCCACACATTCCCCGCCGATCAGGTCGCCGCGTGGCATCTCGACCACCACCCCAAGGCTGTCGCCGCGGCGCGCACCCACACCCAACACCAACTCACCCATTGGGGAGTAGACGAGGAAACCGCCTACACCACCGAAATGATCGTCAGCGAACTGGTCACCAACGCCATCCGCTACGGAACACCGCCTGTGCAGTTGCGGCTCATCAAGGACCGCACGGTCACCTGCGAAGTCCACGACAGCAATGCCCTCGCGCCGCGGCTGCGCCACGCCAAGACCATCGACGAAGGCGGGCGCGGCTTGTTCATCATCGCCCAACTCGCACGGAACTGGGGCGTCCGTTACTCCCTCGACGGCAAGACCGTCTGGGCCGAGCAGAATCTCCCGCCCGCAACCTCGCCCCGTCCCCAACAGCGGTCATAGCGACGCCGAGGGCGCGCGGATCGTCGTCGGCCAACGGTATGCCTCCCTCTGCGACCGGTGGCATCGCGTCCCCAGGACTAGGGCGGGCCCGGCCCGTCCGGCGGGAACAACCTCAGCGATATCGACTTCAGCTGACAGTAAGGAGAACACCTGGCCGATGCAGCCCGGACGGGTCAGCCAGTTCCGTGGGTCCCCTCCATCGTTCCGCGCATGGTGGTCAGCGGGCCGCGACCGGGAAGAGCATGCAGCTGCTGGTGGCGTGGGCCAGCAGCCGGTCGTCGGAGTCGCGGAGTTCTGCCTGGGCAAGGGCGGTGCGGCGGCCGCTGTTGAGGACGGTGCCGATAGCGCGGATCTTTCCGGTGTCGACGGTGATCGGGCGCAGGAATTTCAAGGTCAGGTCGATCGACGTGTATCCCATGCCCTGGGGCAGCACTGACTGCACCGCACAGCCGGCCGCCGAGTCGAGGAGCGTGGCATAGACGCCGCCGTGGACGCTGCCTATCGGGTTGTAGTGCTCCTCGCCCGGCACCAGTACGAAGACCGCCCGGCCGTGCTCGGCCTCCTCCAGGGTGAAGCCCAGAGTGGCGGCGATCGGCGGGGCGGGCAGGCGCCCGGCCAGGATTTCGCGGAGGAAGTCGAGGCCGCTGTGGTGAGGGACGGCGTCGGCGGAAATCGCAGGGTTTTCCCAGCCGAACACGCGTGATCTGTGCATTGCCGCTCCTGTCCGGTCGGTCGCATCGGCACTCAGGGACTTCTTCGATGTTTCGGACATGCGGCAGCTCCTCGGGGGCGTGTGTTGTCGGTGTGGTGTGCCGGTCGGCGATGGCGGGGCGGGCCCGTTCTGCGCTGGAATCGTCCTGCGGGGTGTTTCAGCCGCCGCTGGGTTCAGGGCTGTCCGGGCTGACGCGAATGAGACCCGGGCCGGCGTCGACGAACGAGTTCCCGAGCTGCACGTCGTGGCCGTTGTCGCAGCGGAGCACCGCGTGGACCGGGGCGCCGCAATTTTCGTGGCGTACGACCACAGGGGGCCCTTGTTCGTCGGCGGCCCAGGTGTCGCCCCACTGCCGCAGCGCCACGAGGACGGGCAGGAAGTCCCGTCCCTTCTGGGTCAGTCGATAGGCGTACCGGGTCCGCTGGCCGGGCTCCTGGTAAGGGACGCGCTCCAGGAGCCCGGCAGCGGTCAGTTCTTTCAGGCGCGCCGCGGCGGCGGGTTCGCCGATGCCCACACGCTTGGCGAAGTCGTCGAACCGGCGTGTGCCGAAGAACGCCTCGCGCATGATCAGCAGCGCTGTCCTGTTGCCGACGATCTCCAGAGTCCTGGCGATTGAGCAGTTGGCCATGGACCAGGCGTCCCGTTCCTCCAGTAGATCCTTCATCTCTCCACCCTCCACCTGGCTTGCCTCATGCCAAGTCAGCCTATACCGTCGTAGCTAACTTCTGCAATCGTAAGTCAGCCGGGATGAGCGCATCCCGAGGGAGGAATCATGGACATCAGCACAGCAACCGTCCTGGTCACCGGGGCCAACCGCGGGCTCGGCAGGGCACTCGCCCAGGAACTGGTCGCGCGTGGCGCCACGGTGTACGGGGCGGCCCGCCGGCCGGACCAGATCGATCTGCCCGCTGTGAAAGCCATACGGCTCGACGTCACCAACCCCGCCTCCGTCGCCGCAGCTGTCGAGGAGGCCCGTGACATCACAGTGCTGATCAACAACGCGGGCAGTTCCACGGGCGCCGATCTGCTGACCGGCAGCTGGGACGCCGTCCGCCTGGAGATGGAGACCCACTACCTGGGCACCCTCGGAATGATCCGGGCCTTCGCCCCCGTGATCGAGTCCCAGGGCGGCGGCGCCATCCTCAACATCCTGTCCGCGCTGTCGTGGATCAGCTTTCCCGCCGTCGGCGCCTACGCCGCCGCCAAGTCCGCGGAGTGGAGCCTGACCAACACGGTTCGTCAGCAGCTCGCGCCCCGGGGCATCGCCGTGTCCGGACTCCACGTCGGCTACATGGACACCGACATGGCCCGCAATGTCACCGGGCCCAAGAGCGACCCGGCGGACGTCGCCCGCGCGGCCGTCGACGGCATTGCCTCGGGGGCTGCCGAGATCGTCGTCGACGATGTCAGCCGCCAGGTGCAGGCCGACCTCGCCGGTGGCGTCGCCGCCCTTTACCCGCAGCTCGGCTGAGACGAGGACACCGTGACTTCCGCTCCTTCCCCCGCCCCGGGCCGGCTCAGGCCGACCGACCGGCAAACCGGTGTCCGGCCCTCCCAGAACCAGCCCTCCCGGCTCGCCGCCGCCGTCACGCTCATCGCGATGTGTCTGGGCGCCATGACGACCTTTCTGCTGATCACCGCATCGGTATCGGCTCTGTCGGCCATCCAGGACGACCTGCACGTCTCCCCGACCGGCCTCGTCTGGATCCCCTCCGCGTACACCCTGGTCGTGGCCAGTCTGGTGATGTCTGCCGGCACCATCGGCAACCTATACGGCCGCAAGCGCACCTTCCTCATCGGCGCTGCGGTCATGATCATCGGGTCGCTCATCGTCTATGCCGCCGGTTCGGCGGGAGGCGTCATCTCCGGCCAGTTCATCTCCGGCCTCGGCGGTGCTCTCATCCTGCCCAACAGCCTGGCCATCCTGGGAGCAAATTTCCCCGACCCCCACCGGCGCACCGAAGTCGTCACCGCCTGGGCGGCCTCGTCCGGCATCGGACTCGCCGTCGGCCCTCTGATCGCGGGCACACTGCTGGACCACTTCCACTGGAACACGGTCTTCCTGTCGACCGCCGTCCTCGCCGTGGTCACCATGGCCACCGCTGTCTTCGTCGCCGAATCGCACGGCCCCGGCGGCAAACTCGACATCCCCGGCCAGGTCCTGGCCGTCCTGGGCATCGCCGCCCTCGTCTACGCCCTCATCGAAGGCGGACACGACGGCTACACCAGCCCCCGCATCCTCACCGCCTGGATCATCGCGGCCGCGGCCCTGACCGGTTTCGTCCTCGCCGAGCGCGCAGGCAGCACACCCATGCTGGACATGACCCTGTTCCGGTCGGCGTCGTTCAGCGCCGTCATGTTCGTCGGGGCCGTCTCCCTGTTCGGCTTCACCGGAATGGCCATCCTGTCGGTGCTCTTCTACGAGCGCGTCCAGCACCTGTCCGCCCTGGACGTGGGATGGCGGCTGCTGGCCTTCTTCGGCGTCTACGTCATCGTCGCCTACGCAACCGGACGCGTGATCCGCCGCACCGGCTTCAAGCTCCCACTGACCCTCGGCTTCCTCATCGGAGCCGCCGCCACGACCGGATTCATCACGCTGGATCCGACCACCCCCTATACGAGGGTGTGGTGGCTGTACGTGCTCTTCGGAGCCGCAAGCGGGATGGTGGCCGCGCCGAGCACCGCCGCCGCCCTGGTCAGCGTCTCCCATGAACACGCTGGCATGGCCTCCGGAGCCGTCAACGCCTTCCGCCAGATCGGATCCGTCACCGGCTCCTCCCTCCTCGGCGCCCTGCTCGCCAGCCGGCTTCAGTCCCAACTGCCGGCCCGGCTAGACGCCCACCACGTCCCCCGAGCAGCCTGGCCCGCCGTCGAGCACGCCGTCTCCACCGGCAGCGGTGGCCACCGAGCGGCCCCGCCGAACGTGACCGCCGCGATCGGCGACGCCTTCACCTCCGGCGTCCACACCGGCATGATCGTCATCGCCGCCGTGTTCCTGTGCGCGGCCCTCGCCTCAGCCCTTCTTGTGCACAACCGACCGCACCACACCACCGTCACGACGAACTGACGCGTAGCTTCCAGGAGCGTCGCCGAGAACCGCGGATTCGCCTGCGCAGCGGTGCCGACGGGGCAGGGGCGGTCAGGCTGCCGTGGCAGGGCGTGGCTCGCCGTGGAAGACCTGGCGGGTGTGCCAGTGGCGGTGAGCGGCCACGACGGGGCGTGCGCCGGGCTGTGGGCCGACGAGTGGACGGCCCGCGAGGGCTATGACGTGCTCGCGGGCGGCGGGGCTGTGGCCGAGAAGCGCTGTGAGACCAGGATCCGGTTATCGTCTCCCACGCCGAGGACGTCCTTGTCGAAGAGCTTGTGGTGCAGCGCGTACAGGCACAGCCCGTTCTCGATGTCGTCGGGGCCGCCGAACGCCCACCAGCGCACGTGGGCGGCCTTCAGCCCGACCGGCACCGCGCCGCTCCTGCCGTCGTAACTGCAGAAGGCGCACCGGTACTCCTGCGGGCCGACCCCGTGGAGACCCCGTCGCTGCCGCCCGAGCTGGCGAGCCTGTCGCCGCGCGAGCGGGACATCCTCGCCCTGGTCGGCGATGGCTGACCAACCGTGAGATCGGCAAGAAGCTGTACCTGTCGGAGAAGACCGTCAAACACGACTCCGGGGAACACGCGGACCACTGAGGGTTCAGGCGTTCTCAGGGTTCAGGAAGGGCTGCCGGTTCAGGCCGTGGTGAGGAGGTTCTTCACCTCGACCACGTCGACGATCTCCTCGACCTCGGCCACCAGCCGGGCTCCGGTCGCCGACGGTATCCGTCCCGCCAGTTCGACGATGCCGTCGTGCACGCTCACCTCGACGGCCTTCCGGTCGCCCGGTGAGCAGACGGCCTCGATCCTGGCCTCGACCTCCGCCTGGATCCCGGCGTCGTCCCTGATCAGGGCCTGCAGCAGTGCGTCGCGGCCCACGACGCCGACCAGCCGGTCCTCGTGGTCGGTGACCGGGATGCGCTTCAGCCGGGACAGCGCGGCGAGCCAGGCCGCCTCGGCGACGGTCGCGCCCGGCAGCACGGTGATCGCGGGGCTGGTCATCAGATCGGCCGCCGTCTCGCCCCGTGCCTTGCTGTGCAGGCGCCGCTCCCGCAGCCTGCCGACGCGCCCGGGCCGGTGGCCGGAGGCTTCGAACGCCACCTTCGCCAACAGGTCCGACTCCGAGACGACTCCCACCACGCGGTCGCTCTTGTCCACCACCGGGACGGCACCGATGTGCTCACGCGCGAGCAGCCGGGCGATCTCCCGGTACGACAGGTCGTCCCGCAGGGAGACGGCGGGCACCTCCATCACGTCCCGCACCAGGGGAAGCGCGGCCTCGGGGGCCGGCGCGGCCGGCGGAGCCGGCTGGGTGGTCCCGCTCGCCGGGGCACGCGAGGAGGGCTCCTCTGAGGTCGCCGCGTGTCTGGCAGCGGCTGCGGCGACCGCCCCCAGGTAGCGGACCAGCATCTCCTGCCGTTTCTCCTCACCAGGGCTCCAGGGGCGGGCGGGCAGGCCCCGCCGGGCTTGGCTCTCCGCGGAGAAGTTCTCGTGCGCGTTCACGGCGGCCTCCGGATTCCGTCGGATTGCCTACCGTCCCAGTCTTTCGCCCTGCCGCTCGGCGCCAAGAGCCGAACGGCCCTGGTGGGACGGCATGACGGCCCTATCCGGTGCGGGCCGGGACCGGGACGGTGACACTGAAGGAGCAGCCGACCGGCAGGAGGCCGGCCATGAGCCTGCGGGACTTCCTGGAGCGGTTCCGCCCGACCGGTACACCGGGGGCAGCCGCCACCGGCGTACCCGCCGACCGGACGGCGGAGCGCGCTGCCGAGCTGGAGCCGACCCTGGCGCGCCTCGCAGCCGTTGAGCAGGAGGCCGCCCGCATCCGGACCGCGGCTGACGAGGCGGCCGAGGCCGTCCGGCAGAAGGCCGCGCGGGAGGCGGCGCGCCTCGTGGCAGCTGCCCGCGAGCAGGCCCCCGAAGTACGACGGCAGGCCGCGGCCCCCGTCCTTCACGAGGCGCGGCGCGAGGCGGATGCCCTCCGTGCCGCCGGTGAACGGGCCGCCGAGTCGGTCCGGGAGCGGGCCCGGGAGCGGATGCCGGAGCTGGTGGACCGCGCGGTGGCCGACGCCCTGGGATCGCTGTCAGGGACGGACGGGGCAGGCGGGGTGCCATGAGCGCCGGATGGGTGGCCGGAGCGGTCCGGGCGCGGGCCCTGGCCGACCGGTACCCGGGTGCCGTCGGGGCACGGGAGATCGCGGCGTGCGCGACTTTCGACGAGGCCCTGCACCGGCTGGCCGGGACGCCGTATGTGAAGTACGCGCGGGCGACGGCCGGTCTGCCCGAGGCGCAGCGGGCGGTGTCCGCCACGCTGCTGTGGCACTTGAGGGTGCTGGCGGGCTGGCTGCCGCGGAACGGGGCCCGGCTGCTCGTTCCGCTCGCCGCCGGATTCGAGGTCGCCAACGTGGCCTCCCGGCTGACCGCGCCGGACGTCCCCGAACCGTACCGGCTCGGGGCGCTGGAGACCGCCTGGCGGCGACTCGAACAGACCGGGACGCCCGCCGAGTTGCGCGCCGCGCTCGCGGCCTCTCCGTGGGGCGACCCGGGCGGCGACACGCCCTGGGCCGTGGTCACGGGCATGCGGATGGCCGCCGCGCGGCGCACCGCCGTCGCCGTACCGCAGGCCCGTGACTGGGCCGTCGCACGGGCGGCCCTGCTGACAGCGCGTGAACTGTTCGTGCATGGGCGCTCCCTGCCGGAGCCTGCCCGCCGCGACGCGGCTCGGCTGCTCGGGACACAGGCGCCTGCCGCCGCCTCGTACCAGGAGTTCCACGAACGTCTGCCAGTGGCGGCCCGCCGGATCCTGGTGGACGTCGAGGGACCGGACGGGCTGTGGCGGGCCGAGACCCGCTGGTGGCGGATGCTCCGGGACGACGGCGCCGCCATGCTGCACAACAGCCGGTACGGACCCCGGGTGGTCGTAGGCGCGGTCGCGGCGCTCTCCGTGGACGCGTGGCGGGTTCGGGCGGCCCTGGAGTCGGCGGCCCGGGGCGGACGGCTCGGGGAGGCGTTCGATGCCCTGGGCTGAGGCGATGACGCCGGTCCGGATGCGCCGTGTGGCGGTGATCGTGCCGCAGGCGGCGCTGCGGGACACCCTGGTGCGGATCGCCGAAGCGGGCTGTGTGGAGCTGGAGCGTGCCGAGGAGGCGGCCCCGGGCCCGGCGGCGATACGGCTGCGGCGGTTGCAGGGGCACGGCGAGGCCGCCGGACCCGCGCTCCTGGCTGCCGCCGCGCCCGACCTGGATCAGCTCGAACAGCGGTGCAATACGGACCTGCTGGTCGGCGAGGCCCAGCTGGAGGAACGCGCGGAGGGTGCCGTACGGCGCGGCGAGGTGGCCGCGCTCGCCGGATGGTGCCCGGCGTCGGAGGTGCCTCGCGTCGCGGATCGGCTGGCGGCTGCGGGCGGCGCGTTGGTGCCGCTGCCGTCCCCACGCGGCACGGACCCGCCGACGCTGCTGCGGTCGGCCGGACGGGTCTCCTTCACCCCTCTGGTGACGACGTACGGCACACCGGCGTACACGGACCTGGACCCCTCGTGGCCTGCGGGCCTCGCCTACATCGCGATGTTCGGGATCATGTTCGGCGATGTCGGGCACGGAGCGCTGCTGCTCCTCGGAGCCCTGGCACTCCGCCTCGGTCGGCCCCGGCGCCTCGCCCCGCTGCGCCGCTTGTGGCCCTTCCTCGCGGGCGCCGGCCTGGCGTCGATGCTCGCGGGCGCCGCCTACGGGGAGTTCTTCGGGCCGACGGGCCTGTTGCCGGTGCTGTGGCTGAGCCCGCTGGCCAGCCCTGCCCGGCTGCTGGCCGCCGCCGTGGTCCTCGGGGCCGGGCTGCTGGCGCTCGCGCACGCCGCCGGTGCCGTCAACCGGGTGCGGGAGGACGGCTGGAGCCCGGGGCTGTACGCGGCATCCGGCTGCGCCGGGCTGCTGTTCTATCTGGGGCTCGCGCTGGCAGCCGCAGGCCTGGTCCTGCGCGTGCCGGCTCCTGCGGTGGCGGGGGCCGCGCTCGCGGTGACCGGGCTGGCGCTGGTCGCCCTCGGGCTGTTCCGGGCCACGGCGGGCGGGGGCGCGGGGCTCGCCGAGACGGTGGTACGGCTGTTCGACGTGGTCGTGCGCACGGGCACCAACACCCTGTCGTTCGCACGGCTCGCGGCCTTCGGCCTCACCCACGCCGCACTCGCCGATCTGGTGTGGCGCGGGACCACTGGCCTGGCCGGACACGGGGCCGCCGGGGTCCTCGGCGCCGCCTTGCTGTTCGCCGTGGGCACGGCCGTCTCCTTCGGCCTGGAGGCCCTGGTGGCCGGTGTACAGGCCCTGCGGTTGGAGTTCTACGAGCTCTTCTCCCGGCTCTTCGAAACGGAGGGCCGTCCGTTCCGTCCCTGGCACGTTCCTCCGGCGGAACCTGCCGACGCGCTCCTACGAAGGTGATCCCATGCTCACCTGGCTGATCGTCCTGCCCGTCCTCGTGGCGGTGCTCGGTGCCGTACGGCTGCTGCGGCGGCGCCGGACCGGACACGTGTTCCGCTGGCTGCTGGCGACGAACCTCGCGCTGCTGGCCGGTGCCTGCGTCGTCCTGGCCACGGCACTCGCCGGGCCCGCGCAGGCCTCGGCCCAGGCCGCGGCGTCCGGCGGAGTCAATGGGACCGCGCTGATCGCGGCGGCCATCGCGGTGGCCGGGGCCTCCGTCGGGGCCGCGATCGCCGTCGCCTACACCGGAGCTGCGGCACTGGCCGCGCTGAGCGAACGACCGGAGCTCTTCGGCCGCGCGATGGTGATCGTCGGCCTGGCGGAGGGCATCGCCGTGTACGGGCTGGTGGTGGCGATCCTCCTCATCGGAAAGGCGTGACCGTGAGCACCGTGGCCGCCATCGGCGCGCGGACGAGGGTGAGCGGGCTGGCCCTGGCCGGGGTCGACGTCCTGGTCGCGGAGGATCCAGACACCGTCCGGCGCATTTGGCAGGACCTCCCGGACTCGGTCGGACTTGTGATCCTCACGGGCGAGGCCGCCGAGGCGCTGGGAGCGGCGGTGACGGAGCCGGATCCGTCCCGGCCGTTGACGGTGGTGATGCCCTGATGGCGGCGCCGGTGGACGCGTTGGCCCCCGTCCGCGCCGAGTTGCTGCGGGCGGCCCGGACCTCGGCCGACGCGGTCCTGGACCGGGCGCGGGCCGACGCGGACGAGACGCTGCGCGTCGCGCGCGGCACGGCCGAGCAGGTCCTCGCACAGGCCCGGGAAGCGGGCGAGAGGGACGGCGCCACCACAGCCTCCCGCGAGCGGGTCCGTGCGATCGAGGACGCCTGGGCCGTGGAACTCGCCGCCCGTGCCGAGGTCTACGCGGACCTCCGGGCCAGGGTCCGCGCGGGTGTGCGGCAGGCCCTGGCGGACAGTGTCGTCCCGCGGGAGCGGCTCGCGGAGCTGGCCCGGCGCCTGCTGGGCGCGGACGCCAGGGTCATGGCCGTACCGGTTGGCGGGGTGACCGCCGACGTGCCCGGACGCCGCGTCGACCTGTCCGCCGACACGCTTGCCGACCGCGCCCTGGACCGGCTGGGAGTCGCGGCCGAGAGCCTGTGGGAGCAACCGTGAACAGCCCCCGCGCCGTGCGAACACCCCCGCAGATCCTGCGCGTCGCCGGACCGCTGGTGGAGGTGGCGTGCCCTGCCTCCGTGGCCATGCACGATCTCGTTGTGCTGGGAGCCGCTCGGCTCCCCGGCGAGGTGGTCGCCATCCACGGCGGCACGGCCACCGTCCAGGCATACGAGTACACGGGAGGCCTGGCACCCGGGCATCCCGTCGAGCCGCAGGGCCGACCGCTGTCGGTGCGGCTCGGCCCCGGGCTGCTCGGCGGTGTCTTCGACGGCCTGCTGCGCCCTCTGTCCGGCGCCGGGGACCTTCTCCTGACCGGCGGGACGGGAGGCGCGCCGGACGGGCGGACTCGGGTTTTCGCACCCGCCGTGGCCGAGGGAACGCAGGCGGCGGCCGGTGCCGTCCTCGGCGAGATCAGGGCGAAGGTGCCTCTGCGGCTCCTCGTCCCGCCGGACCGCTCGGGCGAGGTGACCCGGGTCGCGGCGGCGGGCGAGTACACCGCGGACGCGGTGCTCGCCGTCGTGGACGGGCACGAGGTGCGCATGGGGCAGGCCTGGCCGGTCCGCAGGCCGCGCCCCGTGGCCGAGCGGCTGCCCGCCGAACTGCCCCTGCACACCGGGCAGCGGGCCGTCGACCTGCTGTTCCCCGTGGCGCGCGGCAGCACGGTCGCCGTCCCCGGCGGCTTCGGCACCGGCAAGACCATGCTGCTCCAGCAGATCGCGAAGTGGTGCGACGCCGACGTCATCGTCTACGTCGGCTGCGGCGAGCGGGGCAACGAAATGGCGGACGTGATCGAGGAGTTGTCGGAGCTGGCTGACCCGCGCACCGGGGGGCGGCTGTCCGAGCGGACGGTGACGATCGCCAACACCTCCAACATGCCCATGATGGCCCGCGAAGCGAGTGTGCACACGGGTGCGACGGTCGCCGAGTACTTCCGCGACATGGGCCTCGACGTCGTCGTCATCGCCGACTCGACCTCCCGATGGGCGGAGGCCCTGCGCGAGTTCGCCTCCCGCATGGGTGAACTCCCCGCCGAAGAGGGCTATCCGGCGGGGCTCGCCTCCCAACTGGCCGCGTTCTACGAACGGGCTGCGGCGGTGCGCACCCTCGGCGGCGCGACCGGGTCCGTCACGGTGATCGGCGCCGTGTCCCCGCCCGGCGGTGACCGCACCGAGCCGGTCACCGCGCACACCGAGCGCTTCGTGCGGTGTCTGTGGAGCCTGGACCGCGACCTGGCCTACGCGCGCCACTACCCGGCCGTCTCCTGGGTGGACTCGTTCTCCCGGGACGCCACCGCGCTTGCCGTCGCCCACACGCGGGCCGGGGACCCCGACTGGGCGAGAAGGCGAGGCCGGGTGGCCGGGCTGCTCGCCGAGGCGGACCGGTTGGCCGACCTGGTCGAACTGGTCGGCATCACGGCCCTGCCGCCGCGCGAGCGGATCAGCGTGCTCGCCGGCCGGCTGCTGCGCGAGGCGGTGATCCAGCAGAGCGCGCTGTCCCCGGCCGACGCCTACAGCGCGCCGGAGAAGACGACGGCCCTCGTGGAAGCCGCGCTGACGGTGATCGACCGCTGCGTGGAACTGGTCGACTCGGGTGCCGCGGCGGACGCAGTGGAGGCGGTGGACTTCACCCCGCTGGTGCGGGCCCGCGAGAGCGCCGGTCCCACGCAGACCGCTCCGGTCGCGGCGGCCCGCGACACCGTGCTGGCCCGGCTCGGGGAGGCGGCGCCATGAGCGGGTTCACGGACATCGAGTACACGGGGGTGCGCGAACTGCGCGGCCCGCTCGCGGTCGTGGAAGGCGTGAGCGCGGTGGGCTGGGACGAGTTCGCCACCATCGTTCTCGATTCGGGTGAGCGACGGCACGGGCTCGTCCTGGAGGTGGACCGGGATCTCGCGGTGGTGCAGGTACTGGAGGACACGGCCGGCATGGACCGCACCGGCACACGTGTCATCTTCTCGGGCACGCCGCTGCGCATCCCGGTCGGGGCCGGCTGGCTGGGCCGGGTGTGCAACGGGCGGGGCGAACCGGCCGACGGCGGGCCGCCTGTCCTGGGCGGGACGGATGCGGCGGTGGGCGGCGCGCCGATCAACCCGGTGCGCCGGGAGCCGCCGAACGAGCCGGTGCTGACCGGCGTGTCCGCCGTGGATGTGCTCACCACCCTGGTGCGCGGCCAGAAGCTGCCGGTGTTCTCGGCGGCCGGTCTGCCACACCTCGAACTGGCGGTGCAGATCGCTGCCCAGGCCACCTGCGGGGACGAGGCGTTCGCCGTCGTGTTCGCCGGCATGGGACTCACGCACGCCGACGCGTCGTTCGTCCGCGCCGGGCTGGCGGAGCGTTCGGCGGCGCGGGAACTGGTGCTGCTGCTCAACACCGCCGACGACCCGGTCATCGAGCGGCTGCTCACCCCGCGCATCGCGCTGACGGTGGCCGAGCACCTGGCGTTCACGGAGGGCCGCCATGTCCTGGTGGTGATGACCGACATGACGGCCTACGCGGAGGCGCTGCGCGAGGTGTCCGCCGCACGCGGCGAAATCCCTGCCCGCCGGGCCTACCCCGGCTATCTGTACAGCGACCTCGCCTCCCTCTACGAACGCTGCGGCCGGATCCGGGGCCGCCCCGGGTCGGTGACCGTCCTCCCGGTGCTCACCATGCCGGCCGGGGACATCACGCACCCCGTCCCGGACCTCACCGGCTACATCACGGAGGGCCAGATCGTGCTGTCCGCCGATGTGCACGCCACCGGCGCGTATCCGCCCGTGGACCCCCTCGGCTCGCTGTCGCGTCTTATGCGCAAGGGAGCCGGGGCGGGGCGGACCCGCGCCGATCATCCGGACGTCGCCGCGCAGCTGATCGCCGCGCTGGCCCGGTCGCGTCAGGTGCGGGAGCTGGCCGACCTGATCGGACGGCCGGCGCTCAGTCCGACCGACCTGCGCCACCTGGACCTTGAGGACGCCTTCCGGCAGCGGTTCGTCGCCCAGGGCACGGACGAGAACCGCTCGTTGGACGAATCCCTGGATCGCGCCTGGGACGTGCTGCTGACGCTGCCACGCAGCCAGCTGGGCATGATCCCGGCCGAACTGCTCGACGCCCGCCGCCCCTCGCAGGAGGAGGGGCCGCCGTGAACGGGCACGGCAGGCGGGCGCC
>NZ_JBSFVU010000074.1:0-15991 GCF_053592475.1 Streptomyces sp. NPDC002671 | reverse complement strand
GAATCCCTGAACGCGACCATGAAACGCGAGACGCTCCAGGGACGGAAGCGGTGGAACGGGGCCCTTGAGGCCCGGCTCGCGGTCTTCCGATGGGCTACCCGCTACAACACCCAGCGACGGCACTCCCGCCTCGGCCAGATCAGCCCGATCGCTTACGAACAACGATCAACTACGCTGGCCACCGCCGCATAACAACCGGTGTCCACGACCAAGGGTGAAGCCCCCATAGTGCTGCAGCCCGTTGCGGGTCTTGGCCAGCTTGGTGAGCGCGGCAGCGTCCTTGTCCGTGATGGGCAGGCCGACGATGTGCCGCAGCCGGTCCACTGTCTGAGCCGGGGTGCAGCTGGCCAGGGACCCGTCGGCCAGATCTTCCTTCCTGGCTTTGCCTGGATCGGCGAAGACCAGGGTCCAGTGTTCCTGCTGTAGCCGGTACTTGAGCAGCACTTCAGCAGCGGCCTGCAGGTGCAGGACGGCGTACTTCAGGTTGTGGGCGCTGACCCGCTCCTCGTCGTCGGCAAGGGACGTGATGACGTTGAGGAGGTAGTCCAGGCCATTGGCGATGGGCGGGAAGTCCACCTCGCTGCCCGGCCGTTCCACAGGGCGACGTAGGAAGTAGTGCGCTTCCGACCCTTCCCCTTCCAGGGCTTCCAATTTCCAGTCTTGCGCCGTCACGTGACCTCCCCCCGGCCCGCCGATTCGGCAGGCCGTAGCCTTCACACTCGCCCCTGACGCGGATGTCTGTCGACATCACATCACGCCTGCGAGATCAGCAACGGTCGCAGCCAAACACCGATCAGGGGTTCAGACTCAGGCTCTGACCTTGACGTTTATCGTCCAGCGTCGAGCACCGAGTCTTGCTTGGACGTCAGTCCCATGCGTTGAAGAGCACTCCGCCCAATGTGGTGATGCCGTAGAAGCGAACTTCGCGCCATTCGCCCTGGGTTAGGACCGAGGTGTCGATGTCCGAGAGCGACAGAGTGAGCTGCGCGCGATCAAGCACTACAAACCCCAGGTCGGCAAAGGTATGGGCCCACGGTGGCGGTGCGAGGAACTCCTCGGTGTACCAGTCCCGGCGTTCCTGAGCGAATGCGATCCAGGGGTGGTAGGCGTGACACAGGATGACGAACTCGCCTGTGCCCTCGATGACCGTCGCGGTGTGGAACGTACGAGGGTACGTCTGTTCCTCTATTTCGCCCACATGGCCTTTGGCCGCCCGGGCGGCTACATACAGCGCTGCCCGGAACGTCCGCTGGTCGGTTTCCGGTAGCGGCCCGTCCTTCGGCTGGATGCAGCCCGTGGCGCCTCGTGGAAGTGTGAACGCTGCGTCCTTGTCTACGGCCATGTGGCTCATTCTGTCGAGGAGAAACCCTGCCGACGTCTCACCTGTGCTCTGAGCTGCTGCTTTATGCAGTTCGCCGAGGCTTCGTCCCTCTCTTGTGATGGGACGGGCGAGTATAGGCCTCGCCAGTGGCGAGGACCCGGCCCACATCGTGGCGGATGGCCGGGCGGCGGTTCTTCGAGCCGGGTGGCCGCCCGGGACCGGGACGCGTCGGCACCGTGCCGCAACCGGTGGCCGCCGGGCGGTGCCCAGCTCTCTCGGCAGTGAGGCATCGTAGGCCGACCGGTGGACATGGCTGGTGATCGCGCGACGTCGACCTCTTCGCTCCTCCCATCAATCGGGCCACCACGGAGATGCTCGCAGCCACGCCCCGTACGGCGGACGCCGCACTGACCGCCTTCGGTCACGGCTGGACCGTGGCTTCGACAGCCGCCGTGGTCGCAGCGCGCCCGGCGGTTGTAGAGCGAGCGGCCAACGCGGACGCGCTTGCCGTGGCCCTCGCAGCGGCGGCAGGTCCTGCCGCGCTTGGGCTGGCCTTGCGGACGTCCAGGTCCACGACGCTCCAGCGCCTCAGCCTCCGTCCGGCGACCTCGATCAACGGTTCGCGATCTTTGCCAGGGTCGTGCTGTCCAACCGGTCAGCAGCCGGCGCACCGTCGAGTCCGGGGGCGGAGTACTGAACACGCCCTGGTGGGGTTGGAGTTGCTCGGCCTCCAGCAGACCTTCGTTCCCTCCTGCTCCGCATGGTTTTCGCGGGTCACGGCCGGTTAATCCCAGCCTAATCAGGTCGCCGGTCCAATGGACGTCGCCGAGGCAGGGAGCCCCGGTGAGGAGGTGGGACCGTGAGGATCCGCGATATGGCCGTGCTGGCGGTCATGCCGTTCGCGCTGACGCTGACCGCGTGCAGCAGCAGCGGCGACAGCGGCGTCGCCAGCGCCGACAAGGGCAAGTCCGCCGCGACCGCCCAGGCCGGCAAGCCGGCGGACGCCCGGGAGGCGCAGCTCAAGTACGCCCAGTGCATGCGCGAGAACGGCGTCGACGTCAAGGACCCCGAGCCGGGCCAGCCGCTCCGGGTGACCGGCAGTGGCGGCTCCGGCAAGAACACGCTGGAGGAGGCAGCGAAGAAGTGCCAGAAGTACATGCAGGACGCCGCGCCCGCTGACGCCGACGCAAACGACAGCAAGGCCCATGACCGAATGGTCAAGTTCGCGCAGTGCATGCGCCAGAACGGCGTCGACATTCCCGACCCGAAGCCCGGTGAGGGCCTGAAGATGCAGGTTCCCCAGGGCTCCCAGGCGAAGGCCGAGGAAGCGCAGAAGAAGTGCCAGAAGTACCTGCCCGGTTCGATGCAGATGGGATCCTCGTGAGCACGCCGGACACCATCCGGGAGTCGTCCCCGAACGGCACCGCGGGCGCCGGGCCGGAGGAGCCCGGGGAGCGGCGCGGAGGCAAGCGCGCCTTCCTGATGGCGGCCGTGCTGGTCGTCATCGTGGCCGGCGCGGCGACCGCCGCCCTCACCCTGAAGAGGGACGACTCGTCGGCGGGCAAGGCCGAGGAGACGGCCATCGCGACGGCACCGGTCACCCGGGGAGACGTCGTCGAGACCGAGTCCGTCGACGGCAAGCTGACCTACGTCGACGAGCGGACGATCCCGGCGACCGCGGACGGGGTGGTCACCTGGATCCCGCTCGCAGGCACGACCATCACCCGCGGCAAGCCGCTGTTCAAGGTCGACAACAAGCCGGTCACCCTCATGTACGGGTCTCTGCCGCTCTACCGGACCTTGAAGCAGGGCGTCGAAGGCGCCGACGTGCAGGAGCTGGAGAGCAACCTCAAGGCCCTCGGCTACGGCGACAGTCTCTCGGTCGACAAGGACTTCACCTCCGCGACCGCCGAGGCTGTCAAGAAGTGGCAGGACGACCTGGGACTGGTGGAGACGGGCACCGTCGACGCCTCGCAGGTGGTGTTCCAGTCCGGGCCGCTGCGGGTCAGCCAGGTGGCCCTGGAGAAGGGCGGCCGGGCCGGCGCCGGCGCGAGTGCGCTGACGGTGACCGGTACCGAGCCGACCGTCCACGTCGACCTGGACGCCGCCAAGCAGAACCTGGCCAGAAAGGGCGCCATGATCGGCGTCATCCTGCCCGACGGCAAAGAGGTCAAGGGAAAGATCACCTCGGTGGGCAAGGTGGCCAAGGCCGGCAAGGAGGGGGGCCAGTCGACCATCGACGTCGACATCGAGTTCTCCGCCAAGGAGAGCGGCAGCATCGACCAGGCACCGGTGACCGTCAAGCTGGAGAGCGAGCGCGCCAAGGCCGTGCTGTCCGTACCGATCGAGGCGCTACTCGCGCTGCGAGAGGGCGGCTTCGGAGTGGAAGTCGTCAAGGGCACGGGGAAGCACATCGTGGCCGTGAAGACCGGCACCTACGGCGGCGGGCGGGTCGCGATCTCCGGTTCCGGCATCGGCGAAGGAACGAAGGTCGAGGTGCCCAGCTCATGAACATCGTCGAGCTGACCGGCGTCACCAAGGCGTATCCGGGCGGCGTCAAGGCACTGCGCGGGGTGGACCTGGTGATCGAGCCGGGCGAACTGACAGCCATCGTCGGGCCGTCCGGTTCGGGCAAGAGCACCCTGCTCAACCTGATCGGCACCTTGGACCGGCCGTCCACCGGCCGCGTGGAGATCGCAGGGTACGACGTCGCCGAACTGTCGGACCGCGAGCTGTCCACGCTGCGCGCCCGGCACATCGGATTCGTGTTCCAGTCCTTCCATCTCGCGGACGGCGTCAGCGCCCTCGACAACGTGGCCGACGGACTCCTCTACGGCGGGGTCTCCCTGCCGAAGCGGCGCAAGGTCGCACGTGCCGCCCTGGAACGGGTCGGCCTGGGCCACCGCCTCAGGCACCACCCGAACCAGCTCTCCGGTGGTGAACGCCAGCGGGTGGCGGTCGCCAGGGCGGTGGCCGGGGCACCCGATCTGCTGCTTGCGGACGAGCCGACCGGGAACCTCGACACCGCGGCCGGCTCGGAGGTGCTGAGCGTGCTGATGGATCTGCACCACGCCGGCACCACCATCGCGATCATCACGCACGACCAGGAAATCGCGCAGTGGGCGCCCCGTCAGGTCCGGGTCCGGGACGGCAACATCGTCACGGACGGCGGCGCGGGCACCGGACGCGATCTGACCGCGGCATGGAAGGGGGTGTCGGCATGAGCGGCGCGGACCAGGCCGCGTCCGTCGGGACCGGGCAGTCGACGAAGCCCGCGCGGCGGCTGTCGCCGGCCCGGCTCGCGCCCAGTGACGTCTTCCGGGTGGGCATGTCCGGGCTGCGGTCGCGGCCGACGAGGGTCGTGCTGTCGGCCCTGGGTATCGCCATCGGCATCGCCACCATGGTGGCCGTCATCGGTATCTCCTCGTCCAGCAAGGAGCAGTTGCTGCGTCAGCTGGACTCGCTGGGCACCAACATGCTGACGGTTCAGCCGGGCCAGACCATCTTCGGTGGCGATGCCAAGCTGCCCGAGACGTCGGTCGCGATGACCAGGCGAATCGGTCCGGTCACGACCGTGTCGGCGACCGGAAAGACCGACGCCACGGTCCGGCGCAACAACCTGATCCCCGAGGAGGTCACGCAGGGCATCGCGGTCCAGGCCACGACCCCCGAGCTGCTCAGGACGCTCGACGGGTCGGTCAGCAAGGGCGCCTGGCTGAACGCTCCTACCGCCAAGTACCCAGCCGTGGTGCTGGGTTCGGAGGCGGCTAAGCGGCTCGGCCTGTCCCACGTGGGCGACCAGGTGTGGATAGCGAACCGCTGGTTCACCGTGGTGGGGATTCTTCAGACGCTGCCGCTGGCACCGGAGATCGACCGCTCGGCCCTGGCCGGCTGGGACGCCGCCGAGAAGTACCTGAACTTCGACGCCCATCCCACGATGATCTACGAACGCTCCGCCGACGCCTCTGTGGAAGACGTCCGCAACGTCCTGCCCCGCACTGTCAACCCCGAGAACCCCGAAGAGGTGAAGGTCAGCCGGCCCTCCGACGCGCTGGCGGCCAAGGCTGCCGCCGCCGGAACCTTCACCAGTCTTCTGCTTGGACTCGGCGCGGTGGCGCTGCTCGTCGGCGGCGTCGGGGTCGCCAACACCATGGTGATCTCGGTCCTGGAACGGCGCCGCGAGATAGGCCTGCGCCGCTCGCTCGGCGCCACCCGCGGGCAGGTGCGCACCCAGTTCCTCGTCGAGTCGCTACTGCTGTCACTGCTCGGCGGCGTCGTCGGAGCGGTCCTGGGATCGGCCGCCACGATCGTGTTCGCGCTCTACCGGGACTGGCCGCCGGTCGTACCGCCGTGGGCCTTCGGCGGAGCCATCGGCGCGACGCTGGCCATCGGGACCATCGCCGGCATCTATCCGGCGATGAGGGCGGCCCGGCTCTCTCCGACGGTGGCCCTCGCCACCGCCTGACCCGTTCCCCGGTGGCGTCCCCCCGTCTTCGCCGGGAGAGGCTCCGGCGGCCGTACGGTCACATCGACCGGCCGCCGAAGCCTCGTCCTGGTTCCACCGGAGCCTCTTCGTGGTTGCGGTCAGCCATTCGAGGCCGCTTCCGCCCGATCCTGCAGCCGCAGGTCCGCCGCCGAGCCACAGGCCGGCCAGGCTGCTCCGCCGTGCGCCGAGGTAGGCGCCCGCGAGCTTGCCGGCGACAGTGACAGCTCGGCGGTGGCGAGAAGACCAGGCCAGGAACACGGGACTCCTTCCGGACAACGGACGGGTTCGGGCATGGAGTACGCCCATGGATCTGACGTCGCGGGGCACGGGCGGCACGCGGAACGCATTCCGTGTGCTTTTCGACCGGGGAACGGGGATTTCCGAATCCTCAAATACCCGTTGGAACCACCTTATTGGAACCACCTTATTGGAACCTAACATCCCTTGCGTAACCATCGGATCGGACACTGACCCGGGGGGAACATGCGCGTGCTTGTCGTCGAGGACGAGGAAATCCTCGCGGAAACCATCACTGAGGGACTGCGGGACCAGGCCATCGCCGTGGACACCGTCTACGACGGGGCGGAGGCCCTGTACCGCACCAGCTACACGAACTACGACGTGATCGTCCTGGATCGCGATCTGCCCGAGGTGCACGGCGACGAAGTGTGCCGTCAACTGGTGGCCCAGCGCAGCAGCAGCCGGATCATCATGCTCACGGCGGCCGGCGACGTGACGGAGAAGATCGACGGTCTCTCGCTCGGCGCCGACGACTACCTGGCCAAGCCGTTCGTGTTCGATGAACTGGTGGCCCGGATCCGTGCGCTGGCCCGTCGCTCGGCCCCGCCGCTGCCGCCCGTCCTGGAACGCGCGGGCATCCGGCTCGACCCGCAGCGACGTACCGTCGAGCGCGACGGACGGCCGGTCGTCCTCACGAAGAAGGAATTCACTCTGCTGGAGGAGCTGATGCGGGCCGACGGACGGGTGGTCAGCGCAGAGGAACTCCTCGACAAGGCATGGGACGAGAACATCGACCCCTTCAGCAATGTGGTGCGGGTGGCCATGGTGGCACTTCGCAAGAAGCTCGGTGAACCGCCTGTCATCGAGACCGTCACCGGCGTGGGATACCGGCTGTGAAGGGCATGCACATGAGCCTGAGGACCAGGCTCACCCTCGTCTACGGAGCGCTGTTCCTGGTCACGGGCACCATCCTTGAGGCCGCCACCTACGCGGTCACCGCCCGTGCCGTGCACACCGAGTTCAAGGTGCTGGTCACCAAGCCGCCCCAGGAGGAGATCCCCGGATCGACAACAATCACCTCCCACAACGACATGGCCGAGCAGATCGCCAAGCAGCAGCAGGCGGTCCTGGACCAGACGGTGCAGAGCGCGGTGCTCACGCTGCTGGCCCTGGCCGTCCTGTCGGTACTGCTCGGCTATCTGGTGTCGGGATGGATGCTGCGGCCCCTGCAGCAGATGACCGCCACCGCCCGGAGGCTGTCGGAGAGCACCCTGCACGAGCGGATCGGCCTGACCGGGCCGAACGACGAGATCAAGGAACTCGCGGACACCTTCGACAGCCTCCTCGAACGGCTCGACCGGGCCTTCAACGCCCAGCGCCGGTTCATCGCCAACGCCTCGCACGAACTGCGCACCCCGCTGGCGATCAACCGCACCACGATCGATGTGGCCCTGGCCAAGCCGGGCGGGGTACCCGACGCGGTGAAGACTCTCGGGCACAAGCTGCTGGGCACCATCAGCCGCCAGGAGCGGCTGCTCGACGGTCTGCTCCTGCTGGCGAAGTCGGAACGCGAGCTGCAGGACCGATCACCCGTCGACCTGTCCGCCCTGGTGGCGCACGCCGTGGAACAACTCGCCGAGACCGCCCGGCGGGTCGGCGTGACGCTCCATCATGTTCTTCACCCCGCACGGGCCGTCGGCGACCCGGTGCTGCTCGAACGCTGCGCGGTCAACCTGATCGAAAACGCCGCCAAGTACAATGTGGTGAACGGACAGATCTGGATCCGGACGCGTGAGTCCGCCGGCTGGACGTATCTCCAGGTCGAGAACACCGGCCCGAAGGTCTCCCCGGAACAAGCCGAGTCGATCTTCGAGCCGTTCCGTCGGCTGCGGACCGACCGGGTCGGCTCCGCCAGGGGGGCCGGGCTCGGACTGTCGATCGTACGGGCCGTCATGAACGCCCACGAGGGCACCGTCCAGGCGCACCCCAGGCCGACCGGCGGACTCGTCATCACGCTCCAGCTTCCGGCGTCTTCTCCCCAGGGGCGCAGACGGATGCCCGAGGAGAAGGCCAGCCGTGCCGCAGCAGGTCCCGGACAGGGCCTGGCATCTACCGCCCAGCCGCAGTGATCACCTTTCGTTTCGGGGGTTGTAGTTGGTGTACGGGGTGGTGTGTCACGTGGGATGTTGTTGGTTGGTTGAGAAGGCTGGTGGAGTGGTTCTGGTGGGGTTGGTAGGGGTGTGAGCTGGGGTTGTCTGTGTTCTGTTGAGAAGTACGTTGCCTGTTGAAGGTGGCGTCTGGGTGTAAAGGCTCAGGCGCGTTTTGCTGTTCAGGGGTGTTTGGGCTGGTCAGCGGGGGCGGTGGTGTTGTTCGGCGAGGTGGTCGAGGCGGATGGCCTCGAGTGCTTGCTTGGTGATGCGTTCGGTGCCGTCGCAGATGGCGGTGATGGCTGCCTGGCGGATGAGGCGGGTGAGGCTTGTCGCAGCGTCCACCGGGCCGCAGTTGGCCAGCTGTTCTTCGAGTTCGTCCAGTTCCGCGCGCCGCGCGGTGATCCGTTCCAGCAGTTCAGGATCCCGCATGCACAGATCGTAGAAGGCCGTTGATGGGTTTTCCGGAAAAGGGTGTGATCGAGTGGCTTTGTTCACTGGCCGCATCTCGTGAACATTCCGCCCCGGTCTCGTGGGCTCGCTGCCTCCCGAATCGGTGTCGATGTGCTGTCCAATGTCGGGTGCTGGCTCGACTTCCGTGAACTGGTGGCTCTCCGTAGTCAGGAAGGTGTGACCAAGCGCGGGGGCAGGGGAAGCTCTCGCGAACACTCCGGCAAGGTGCGGCGGCCAGGTGCCCCCCGAA
The DNA here is from genome assembly GCF_053592475.1 of Streptomyces sp. NPDC002671. NCBI lineage: Bacteria > Bacillati > Actinomycetota > Actinomycetes > Kitasatosporales > Streptomycetaceae > Streptomyces > Streptomyces sp. NPDC002671. The sequence goes on along the minus strand of NZ_JBSFVU010000074.1, from coordinate 7,094 downwards.
CCGTTTTCACAGTGCTGTCCGTTGTTTCGGCGATTCAGGGAACCGGAAGACGCTGTAGATCAGCATCGCGCACCCGAAGGCGTAGGTATACACACCGGGACCGAGGATATCGGGGTCGACCGTGACGGTCATCAGTACGACCAGCCCGGTGCTGAGGGTGGTGGTGAGAGCGTGCAGATACCGGGGCCAGCGCGGCACGGGAATGGCGCGGGTGCGGCGCGACATGAACAACGCTGTCGCGCAGGTGCCGGCGCTGAGCGCAGCGGCCATGGCGTATGGCCAGGAGCCATCGGACAGGCTGGTCAGGGCGGCGTGTCCGTCGACGGCGGGCAAGACCATGGCGAGTGCCAGGGCCGCGATGGCAATCCAGAAGGGGAGGGTGGTGCGGTGGTGTGCTGGGGGGAATGCGGTCGCGGTCGGTGCGGCGGAAGCAGCCGGTGGGGCCGTCACGGTGACGGGCGCCGGACGGGGAGCGGGCTGTGGCGGGCCGGTTGGGGTCATCGGGGCGGGCGCGGTGACGGTGATGGGTAGCGCGCGGGCGACCGGGGCGGGTAGCCAGGGGGCGGTCTGGGGGTCGACCTCGGTGGGCGGGTGGCTATCGGCCGGTACCAGGGCGAGTTCTTCGAGGAGTACGGCGACCGCCGGGCGCCGGGCGGGGTCCTTGGCCAGGCAGCGGGCGATGATCTCCAGTCCCGGCGACGGCAGTTGGGAGAGGTCCGGCTCCTCATAGGCGATACGGAAGTTGAGCGACTGCGCCGAGCCGGTGCCGAACGGGCCGGTGCCGGTGGCCGTGTATGTCAGCACCGCGCCCAGGGCGAACACGTCGGTGGCCGGTGTGACAGGCTTCCCGGTGAGCTGTTCGGGGGCCATGAAACCGGGCGTGCCCACGATCATCCCGGTGCGGGTGAGGGCGGTGGCCTCGGCCGCTACGGAGATCCCGAAGTCGACCACCCGGGGTCCGTCCGGGGCGATCAGGACGTTGGAGGGCTTGAGGTCCCGGTGGATCAGACCGGCCGCGTGGATGGCCTCCAGCGCCTCGGCCAGGCCGGCGCCCAGCGCCTGCACCGACTGCACCGGCCAGGGGCCGTATGCCGCGACGGCCTCGTCCAGCGGCAGGCCGGGCACATAGGCGGTGGCCAGCCACGGGGACGAGCTGTCGGGGTCGGCGTCGACCAGGGCGGCCGTGAAGAAGCCGGTGACCTTCCGCGCCGCCGCCACCTCCCGGGCGAACCTGCGGCGGAAACCGGGATCCTCGGCCAGTTCCGGCCGCACCACTTTCACCGCGACCAGCCGCCCGCTGGGCGAATGCCCCAGGTAGACACGGCCCATCCCCCCGGCGCCCAGCCGCCCGGTGATCCGGTACCGTCCCACCCGCTGCGGATCACTGGACTGCAGCTCATCCATCAGGTTCCCCCTCGCTCACCCGCGCGTCCTGGGCCCAGCCGTGATTACACACCAATGCGCCCAACTGCGCAGCCCGACACCCGACTTGGCCACGTGCGCCGCCGCGTTCTGCGGACGGTGACAGGACTACCGCCTCCGGCCAAGGCTGGCTCGGCCGCGCCAAACCTCCCCTGTCTCCCTCCGCTTGGTCGCCCCTTCCTGACTACGGAGAGCCACCGGTTCACGGAAGTTGAGCCAGAACCCGAGTTTGGGCAGCACTCGAAGCTCTGCAGACATCGAGCAGTTCATGGCTTGCAGCAGCGCGGGCCCCTGCCGAGAGTCTGGCAGGGGCCCGTGGTGTAGAGAGCCGAGGAGGGCCGGGACCTGTCCCCAGATGGGCAGCATCCTGGCCGACACGGCTTACCGTCTGCTGGTGGCCTGACGGCCCGGCGTCACTTCAGGTGTCGGGTGAAGAACTGGGCCGCGGCATCCCCCGCGAACTGCGGGACGCCGGTGTGCCCGCCCATGTTGGCGTGCAGGGTCTTCTCGTTGGAGCCGAAGGCGTCGAACAGGTCCAGGGCCGCCTGCCGGTCGTTGCCTTCGTCGTCCCACTGCAGTAGGACGTGCAGCGGAATGGTGACCTGGCGGGCCTCCTCGAACATGATCCGGGGGACGAAACTCCCGGCGAACAGAACGGCGGCCGAGATGCGCGGCTCGACCACCGCCAGCCGGGTCCCGATGGAGATCACTCCCCCCGAGTACCCGACCGGGCCGTCGATCTCGGGCAGCGCGAGCAGGGCGTCCAGGGCGGCCTGCCATTCCGGGACCGATTTTTCGACGAGCGGGAGGATGAGGGCGTCGATGATCTCGTCGCTGACCGGCTCGCCGGCCTCCATCGCCCGGCGCAGATCGGCGCGGGCCTGCTCGGCGGCGGGCAGGCGGGGCCGGTCGCCGCTTCCGGGGAGCTCGATGGTGGCCGTGGCGAAGCCGTCCGCCGCAGCGTGCCGGGCCCGGGCCACCAGCCGGGGGTACGTCTTGCGCAGCCCGAGAGGAGGGGGGCTGAGCAGGATCAGCGGCGCCGGTGCGGACGCGGATGCGGGCGTCCACAGGATGCCGGGGATCTCACCGAGGGTGAATTCGCGCTCGAGGACAGCGTCGTCGAGACGTTGTTCAGAAGTGAATTGCATGGTCGTGCCTTTCAGGAGTGCCATTGAACGGCGCTCCCGGACGACCTATCGCCCGACCGTGACCCCGGAGGGGAGCACCCATGTCGATACTGCGTTCACGGGTACCACCTCCTCGTTCTCTGGCACGGCCTCCGGGAACCTAGCAGTGGCCGCCCTGGTTCCGCCAACGGGTTTTCGCGGAGGCTCCGTGGCCGGACACCACGGCGTCGGAGTCACGCCTGCCTCTGGTCGGGAAGCGCACGTCCGCCACCGCTTCGAGCACCGAAGAACCGGCAATCAACCGCTGATCGACGATCTACTGCGCAGACAGCCGCCCATGACCAGCGTGAGCACCCTGAGCACCGATCACACCAGCCCTTTGACCTGTGACTTCAAGTTGGCGGAGGCCCGATGTCCCGCACCAGGTGCGCACCATCCGACGATGCCCGGCACTCTCAAGCGCACCCGGTGCGCCGCACTCGATGTCCCGCACCGCACCGGTGCGCGCGCCACCCAGCCCCCTTGACCAGGTTCGCCACCCGGCACGTTTCCCCTAATCCAGGGTGTAGGCGGTTCGAGCTCATGAGTGCAAGGGCTTGAGCCGGCCTGTGCCGGTGATAGATGCCTTGATCCCCCCTGGCCCCAGAGGCCTCCTGCCCCTGGCGGGATCTGCGGGTGCGGCCGCAAGCTTGGCAGGGGTCAGCGCGGAGCGGGCCGCCTCGTTGAGAGTCGCCAGCACGGCCCGCAGTTCCGGGTCCACGGCGGGCGGCCACAGAGCCCTCGTGGCCGGCTCGTGTTGCACCAGGTCGTCTCCCACACGCACGACCGCATCCCCCTCCTGTAGGCCACAGACGCCGACAGCATCTCACCGGCCCGGGCCGGGCTTGGAGGCAATTGGGGCCGAGCAGGGGGCCGACCGGTTCGCGGTGGATCTCGAAGCCCCGACAGAGGGCCATGACGACTTCCAGCCCGTGCCGACCCACCCGCCTGGGATCGGCGGCCTCGGCAACCGCCGGAGGTGACCAGGCGGGACGGGGTGGCCTAGGGCCGGGGAAGTCGGAACGCGTAGGCACGCTGTGCGGAGCATCCCTGGCAGGTGCCAGTGAACCGGGAGATGGTGTGGTCGCTGGCCTTGGTGAGCATGTTCCGCCACGAGCACCGGAATTCCCCACATCCACAGGTCCGTTGGCTGACGGTGATGAAGGCGCTGGTGTTGGAGGTGTGACCGCCCTCGGCCGGTGTCTGCCCGAAGGCGTCACCTGCGTCGGGATCGGGCAGCCCGTACCGCCTGCGTTTCCACGACGCTTCCTCGGCGGTGAGAAGCCCTGTCCCGCCGCATTCGATGCACTTGCCGGGTCCGGCGTTGTTCCCGGCGCAGTGGCATCGTCCGTAGCCGCCCTTGCCGCCGCTGTAGGCCCTGCCGTCGCAGAGCAGGCACACCCCCCAGCCGTGGCAGTCGTCGCACAGTACGCCGCTGGCCGTGCTGAGGGTGAAGGGCGGCTGGGCCAGCTGCCGTCCGGTGTACACGACCGGTGTCCAGCCGGTAAGGGTCAAAATCCCAGGCCCGTTGCCCTCGTAGACTCTGACCTCGAATTCCTCTCGCCGAGCTGTCGCCCAGATCTCCCCGGGCTGCCCGGAAGACCGCCGGTGCGTGGTGATCCAACTGGCGGCAGTGAAGGCATTCAGGGCGTCGTCGAAACCGTAAGAGGAGGGGCGACCGTCTGGAACGAGGCAGACGAGGAACAGGAACCGGTGGCCGACCGGTTCGGGGTCGCGCAGCAGTACCGGGTCCGTCCACTCACGGACCACCACGGGGCGGCAACCCGAAGGCAACGCGGAAGCGATCTCCAGCAGCTGCTCCTTGAGCCACACCGCGCTTTCCGGGACAGCAGGCACGGCCCCGGGATCTTGCCCATCGGTCACATCGGTCATTGCGTTGTTCTGCCTACCTTTCGGGGCGGTTATGCCTGAGCGAGGTCGTCCGTGTCGCGGCCGCGGGTGTCCCGAAGACCACGACGGAACTGGACGCGAACAAGAGGACGTCGGGCCGGCCGTCGGCAGCGTAAGGGAACGGGGTGGGCGCCCCGGACAGCCCGCAAGCCCAGGACCGATGTGGTCCGGGGCTCGCTCGCGCATCCGCGGGGGTCGGATGTTCATGGACGCGATGCCGTGCTCAACGACGCCGCTGCGTGCCGGTACCCGGCTGCATCGCATCCGGCAGAGATCGCTACATGCTGGAAGCGGGAACGGCACGAAGAAGGCCGGCAGCGATGAACTGCCCGCCGCGATCGAGCGTTTCGGTCGACTTCGGTATGACCCGCCGCCGGTCGTCGTCATGTCTCTCGCCAGGCTTGCGAGTCGCAACTACCATGAGGGGAAGGTGGCATTCATGGTGGAGGTGCCCAGATGACGGTGCAAGTCGGAGACTGGTGTATGTGTCGGCACCGTTCAGCGGAGCACGAGAGGGGCGAAGGGATCACATCACGCACTGGCGTGAAGCTTCCCTCGGGCGCGTGCAGGCGATGCGCGTGCGAACACTACGACGACGAGGCTCTGCGAATAGTGCGGCGACACCGGGAGGCCCTGGAGGATCAGCGAGAACGGGCAGGGAAGCGGGTTGACGAGCCTGCAGAATGCCCGATGGGCGAGCCCAACTGCGTATACGGGATGCATCCGACGACCGGTTGGTAGGAAGCCGTGACAGAACGGTTCCGTCCGGCGCCGCCAAGCCCTCACCTGAATTCCGTTCCGGGCCGAGCTCTCGGCCTCAGTCGTTCGCCACAGTCACCGGCGGCCCAGGCCTGGCGCCCGCGGCCCTCCAGCAGACGGCGGCGTGGAGCTGTCCGACGACATGCTGACCGCGATCGACCAGGCCCTCGGCGACGTCCCTGTCCCCCCTTCGCCCGCGCGGCCCAGCCTGGCGTGAGGCACCGTTGACAGTGCCATATGGTCCGGCGACGTCGGGCCGTCTCCGCGTCGCCCGGGCCACCGTTGTTCATCACCACGTCGGACATGAGAGCTGGCAGCGTTCGCCAACAGGCGTTTCCACAGACCGAGGGTTGCCACCAACTCGGCGTCGGGGAGGGCAATCCCCGGAGGCGGATGCGGCCTGTGGCCGCAGCCCCTGCAACTCGCGGTGGCGGAACTGGTAAGCGACTCCCGCGGTGCGCATCAGTCCTACCTGGCAGCACCAGTCCAGAAAATGCTGCAAGCGCCATGGCAGCCGCTGATCCGACCGCCGACGTCGTGTGCAAAGAAGAAGCGCGAGGTACCGCACACGAGCGGCGCCAGGCCCAAACAGGGCCATGGCCGCGAGAGACAAACCAAGACCGCACGCTAGATCGCCCAGGAGCCCGGCCTCGGCCGAGACTCCCATGCCGAGTCCTCCGAAGAACATCGTGATGGCGACTACGATCCGCACCTCTGGTGACACTACTGCCGAGGTGGCGGGTCCGTGGGGTGAGGACCTCACGGGGCGTCCCGCGAGCCCGGGCAAAGTCTCCCGGTCTTTCCACTCCCTACTGCAGAACACCATTACCACTAGGGAGAAGGCCATGTAGGCACCCGACGGGGTGCGAAGTGAGAGCCCGGTAGGGAAGAAGACGAGGAGTAGCGACGCTGCCACTACGGCTGTGTCCAGGAGAGCGTGGAGGTTCCTGGTGCGTCGTGGCCCTGCTAGAGGCCACAGCTCGTGCGGGACGATGTCGGTGCCCGGCAGCCGCCATCCGTGCACCACCCGGTCAGTGGCGGTGTTGGTGTGCAGGTAGTTGGCCAGGACGGTCAGCCAGGTGCGGACCTGGCCGGGGGTGTACCGGGCGGGAGAAGCGGATGTTGTGGCGGCATCGGTTACGGCCGGTATGAGCAGGTCGAGCAAGTGGTCGCGCACAGCCTCGGGGGTGTCCAGGGCGGGTTCCAGCAGCTCTGCGGGGTCGCGCGGCCAGGTGCCGTCGGCATAGCGCTGCTCGTAGACGATGGCGGCCACCGTCAGCCGCCAAGGAGTGGACAGCCCTTGTGCCAGGGGTCCGTCCGGTGCTTGGGCCAGTGTGTCGAGGATGGGCTGCCAGCGTTCTGGAGGGCGGGTACGGCTGGTGAGGAAGTCCCAGGCGGCCTCTGCGGTCACGGGCTGGATGTGGATGTGGGCCGCGTCCTCAGCCCACACCCGCGCCTCCCGCAGCGCGGCATAGGAGGTGCTGCGGCAGGTGACGATCAGCTGACCCGGGACGGTGCCGTGAAAGTAGTCGTTCATCGCCCGCAGCGCCTCTGAAGCCCGGGAGGCGTAGTCCGGATTGGCATCGAGGTCCATCTCATCCAGCCCGTCGAGCACCGGCAGGACCTTGCGGGCCTTCACCAGTGCACGGGCTGCTCTTGGGCGCAGCCGGGGGTAGGTGTTGGCCAGTTGAGCAGCCACCCACGCTTCGAGGGTATAGCGGGAAGGGTCGAAGGAGGAGAGTGTCAATCCCCTCGTTGTGTGGAGATCTTCTAAGCGGCCAGCTCCAGGGCGGAGTTGGCGCGGTGGTTGTGTTCGTAGTCGATTGGGCTGCGGTA
>NZ_JBSFVU010000073.1:0-16031 GCF_053592475.1 Streptomyces sp. NPDC002671 | reverse complement strand
TGACCTTGATCACCAAGGCCAGGATCAGATGAAGATCACCAAGTGGGTCAGATTTGATACGCCGTCAGTGAGCCCATTTTGGGCCGTCGCCGAGACCGGTCCTCCCGGACCGCCCAACATTCTTAAGGAACTTCATGACGCGTACCCGCTTCGCCGATCCCGAGTTGCGACTGCGCACGGAAGCCGGTCGCGCCGGTCCGTCTACGCCTATGGGTGCCCGGCTGCTCTCGCCTGCCGGATTCCGAAGGCTTCCCGTCCCGCGCCGAGTGCCGCAGCGGCGCGTAGCCCGGCGCATGCAGAGCGCGGACTCATCGCGTGATCGGGGTGGCGCCGGTCGCCGCGACGGACAGTTCCCACAGCCGTGCGGCTGCGTCGAGGTCGATGGCGTAGGCGCGGACGCCGCCGTCGTCCATGGGCGCGTCGGGGGCGGAGACGCGCGCGACGTCGCAGTCCTCGAGGTAGAGCCCGCCGCGGCCGTCGAGGAGCGGGGAGGTGGCGGCCCACAAGCCGGTGGCGGCGCCTTGGGAGGGCGTCTTGAAGTCGGCGCCGATCACGGTGCCGTGCTCGTCCACCCAGCCACGTTCGATCTGTTCCTGGAGAGTCATCTCTCGCTGGAGGCCAGTGATGATCTTGCCCGGGTGGAGAGCGAACGTCCGGACGCCGTCGTTGCGCCCGAGGGCGTCGAGCTGCACGGCGAACAAGGCGTTGGCGGTCTTGGCCTGGCCGTAGGCCAGCCACTTGTCGTAGCCGGTGCAAAAGTGCGGGTCGTGCCAGCGGATGTCGGTCAAGGTGTGCCCGGCGGAGCTGTTGACGACGACGCGCGCACCGCTGGCGGCGGCCAGGAGCGGGTAGAGCTCGCAGGCGAGGGTGACGTGTCCGAAGTGGTTGACGGCGAGCTGGCCTTCCCAGCCGGGCCCGACGCGTCGCTCAGGGGTGGCCATGACGCCGGCGACGGCCATGAGGAGGTCGAGCCTGTCGATGGAGTCATTGATCTGTGCGGTGGCGGCGCGCACGCTGTCGAGGTCCGCCAGGTCCATGGGGATGACGTCGCAACCATCCACATCTGCGAGAGCGGCGCGGGCGAGGCCGGGCCGGCGTGCCGGAACGATGACCCGGGCCCCGGCGGCCACCAGGCCTCGGGTGGTTTCCAGACCGAGTCCGGAGTAGCCCCCGGTCACGATGGCGGTTGCGCCGGAGAGGTCGAGGCCGGCGATGACGTCCTCGGCGGTGCTGGTGCTGGAGAAGGGCGAGCCGAGCGGCTGCTGATCAGTGATGGTCATGCCGACGACGCTAGAAACTAGAGCGAGGTCTAGATCAAGTCCTAGGCTGGGCGGCATGGCGACTGTCGAAACCCGTGCGGAGCCCCTGAGCATCGGCGAGGTGGCCGAGCGGACCGGACTCAGCGTGCACGCACTGCGCTTCTACGAGCGCGAGGGCCTGCTGGTCGGACCGGTCCAGCGCACCGCGGGCGGGCGGCGGCGGTACACCACCGCCGATGTCGACTGGCTGCTGATCTGCGTCAAACTCCGCGAATCCGGCATGCCGCTGGCCGACCTCAAACGGTTCGCCGAGCTGGTACGGCATGGACCGGGCAACGAGGCAGAACGGCTGCAGCTCCTCGACACACATCAGCAGCGCGTCGAGGCACAGATACAGGCGCTGGAGGAGTGTCGCTCAGTTATCGCCTGGAAGGTCGGCGTCTACGCCGAACACCTTGCCCGCGGCGAGGCCGGCGGGCTCTGGGACCCGACGGTCTGAGACAAGGAGCTGTTTTCATCCTCGCTCTGGGCTGGTCGGATGGAGGGTAAGGACGGCCTGGACGAGGCTGCTGATGCGGGTGGTCGAGCATCGCAGTCTGCGGAGGAGCCGCCAGGCTTTGAGGGCGGCGACGGCCTGCTCGGCGAGTGCGCGGGTCTTCGCGTGGGACCGGTTGACGGCCTTCTGGCCTGGGGAAGGAGCCTCCCACCGTCCCCAGCAAGGGGGGCCAATCGTGCCGCCGGCTCCTCGAGGAGCTTTGTCCGCCCAGCAGCTGACGCCAACCTCGGCGAGGGCGTCGACGATGCCGTGCTCGCGGGCCGCACGCCCGCCATTCCCAGGGCTTCGGTGTACTCGCAGAGTGTCTGGTTCGTGATGATCTGCCAGCTCAATGGAGCCCTGGGAACGTGACAGGTACGGGCTCCCAAGATCATGGAGTTCTCTACGCTCCGTGGCCGTCGACTGCCAGTGCACGTAGTCGGCCGTCGGTGCTCGTGCGCCGGTCGGCCCCTGGCTGGCGCTGATGTTGTCGCGCTGAGTCAGCAGATCTGCGACATCACCATTGCCTTACGAGGGTGATGTCGCCGAACTGCCAGCCTTCCTCGTGCGGAGCCTGCTGCACTGATCACGAAACGACAGGCCCTTCACAGGACGGGACCCATGGCCTCAACGAACACCGCGACCACGCACCACACTGGCGGAGCCGGTCTGCCGGCCCGATCTCCATTGATTGGGTGGCTGGCCGTGGTTTCGGTGATGCTGGGAATCTTCTCGATCGTCACAACTGAGATCCTGCCGGTCGGTCTGCTCACCAAGATCGGCTCCAGCTTCGCCATCTCTGACGGCATGGCTGGGCTCATGATGACCCTGCCCGGGTTCCTCGCGGCCATCTCCGCACCGGTGGTCACCGTGACGACAGCACGTATCGACCGTCGGCTGATGCTGTGCGTGTTCATGCTCCTGCTCGCCGTGGCAAACTTCCTGGCCGCCGCGGCACCCGGCTACTGGCTTGTCCTGGTCTCCCGTGTCGTCGTCGGTGTTGTCATCGGTGGCTTCTGGTCGATCGGCGCAGGATTGGCCGAGCGTCTGGTGCCGACCGAGGCGGTTGGCCGCGCCACGGCAGTGATCTCCTCTGCGGTACCGCTCGGTTCCGTGCTCGGTGTACCAGCTGGCACGTTGATCGGAGACCTGGCCGGCTGGCGCACCGCTTTTGTCGTGATGGGTGCCCTCGCGATCGGTGTACTGATCATGCTCGTGCTGGTTGTACCGCCGCTGCCGCCCAACCAGACGACCCGCCTGAATGTGCTGCGTGGCATGCTCAAGACCGTCAACACGCGTTTCGCGTTGCTGCTGACCTTCCTCATCGTGTTGGCACACTTCGGGACCTGCACCTACGTCACGCCGTTCCTGGAGCAGATCACCGATGCCAACTCGCAACTGATCACAGTATTCCTGCTGGTCTACGGCGCTGCAGGAATCGTCGGCAACTTCCTGGGCGGGGCGGTGGTCGCACGCTATCCCCGAGTCACCTTCGGTCTCGCGGCTGCCATGATCGCGGCTGCCACCCTGCTGCTGCCAATCCTGGGACGCTGGCAGGCCGGCGTCGTGGCCCTTCTCATTATCTGGGGTACTGCCTACGGTGCCGTTCCGGTCTCTTCCCAGACGTGGTTCGCCAAGGCGACGCCGAATGCATGGGAGTGGACGACTTCGCGCGCTACGGCGACACCTACGGCACCCTCCTGGTCGACGCCACCACCCGTCTCCCGCTGACGCTCTGGGAGGGCAGGGACGCCGAACAGCTGAGCCGATGGCTACGCGGGCATCCCGGTGTCGAGGTCGCCTGCCGTGTCGGATCGCTCCTCTACCGGCAGGGGATCGCCGACGGTGCCCCCGATGCGGTCCAGGCCAGCGACCGCTTCCATCTGTGGCAGAGCCTGTCCCGGCGGGTCCAGGACGTCGCTGCCACCCACCGCGGCTGCCTGCCCGCCGCGCTCCTCGCGCCTGCCGGGCCAGAGCCTGCTGAGGCAGCGGATGCCGATTCCGAGCCGATGGACTCTCCGGCCGGCCGACACGCACGGCGGCTGTTCGAGGCCGTGCACGCACTGACCGATGCGGGCCGGCCCTACGCCACCGCGGCCCGTGAGCTCGGCCTGGACCGCCGGACCGTGCGCAAGTACGCCCGGGCCCGCACCTGGCACGAGGTCATGCGCCGCGCTCCCCGACGCCCATCCACCCTGGATCCCTACCTCGACTACCTGCAGCAACGCTGGGACGAGGGCAAACACAACGCGAAGATCCTTCATCAGGAACTCCTGGGCAAGAGCTACCTGGGGCACTACCAGCGCGTAAAGATGGCCCTCGCACCCCTCAGGCGTGGCCTACCACTGGACGAGCCCCGCGAACGACCGCCTTCTCCACGCGAAGCCGCGCGCTGGATCATCACCGCCCCCGACCGGCGCGGCCCGCAAACCGCTGAGCGTCTGCGCCGGCCGCTGGAACACTGCCCGGAACTCCGGCACACCCACGGCCTGGTCCGCGAGTTCGCCGCCATGCTCGACACCGCGATGCCACACCGCTGCCGGACTGGCTCGGACGACTCACCAACAGCGGGCTGGCGCCCCTCGCCAGCATCGCCACCGCCCTGCGCGAAGACCAACACGCCGTCACTCAGGGAATCACCACCCCTTACAGCTCCGGAGTCAACGAGGGCCGGATCACCGACGTGAAGCTCCAAAAACGCATCATGGGAGGACGCGCCGGAGTGCCACTCCTCCGCCACCGGGTCGTATTGATCGCCCACCTACGCCGCCGCTACACATAGTGAGTCCGTCCAGCCTGACGCGACGCGAAACAGTGCTCCTGCTCAACGAGTTCATGCGCCCCCGGCATCCAGACGCTCAGACGACTCGAGCAGGTACTCGGGCAGCTTGGAGCTGGCCGCCAATACCTCGATGCCGATGAGGAGCCCCTGCTCGTCGAAGTCAAGGTTGATCATGCCGCCGACATCCACCAGATCGCAGGGATACATGCGCGAGGACTTGGTGCGAACCTGCGGATCGGTGAGGTACACGTACGCCGCGTCCGCAGTCCTGTCGTAGGTGACTCTGACGTCTGCCACAGCTGGCGTGCTCCCTTGGTGTGGTCGGTGTCGGCACTATCTTTGTCCGTGTGGTCGGCGAGCGGGGGCGGGGCCGGTTGGAGAGCGGGCCGGACGGGCGGGCGGAGAAGCAGTCGTCCTGGACTCCGGACGGTGTTCGGCCGGGTTCCTCGCCGTCGTGGCGCCCGGCCGCCGCCCCGCTGGCGCGCTGATTGCCTGGGCCCACACGCCGACTGTCCGGCGTTGCTGACGTCGCAGCAGGCACCCGGCCGACCGGCTCGGCGCGGACCGGATCGGCTTTGGAACGACGGCTGTCGGACCCGCATGCGATCGTGTGCGGAGGGGCTGACGCCCGCGCTGGTGCGGAGAGGACGGAGAGGCACGATGACGGGCTGGGCCGGTGTGACCTGGGAAAGCTGGCGAGACCACGGCGACATCCGCGCGCGGCTCAACGCGGGCGCTGACCCGGATGCGTGGGGCGGGGGGCGCCCTCTGCACCGGGCGGCAGGGTTTGGCTCTCCCGAGGTGGTGGCCGAACTGGCGGGCCGTGTCTCGAACGTGGACGCGCTGGAGTACGGGACGACGGCGCTGTGGGAGGCCGTCATGGAGGACCAACCGGACAATGCCCGGGCCCTCGTGGCCGCTGGTGCCGATCCCTGGCAGCCCCAGCTTGGCGGCTGGTCGCCGGGCCGCCTCGCCCTGGCCGGGCCGGTCCCCGACCTGTTCCCTGTCCCCGACGAAGAACCCGGCCTGACGGCGGCCGAGCAGGCGACCATCCAGCGCGGTCGGCAACTCGTCGAGGCTCTGGGCCGTTTCCATTACGAGGGCACCGGCCTCGCTTGCATCGCCGGCATCGACGCCGCCGAGGCGATCCGCCGCCTGGATGCAACGCCGGTGGACGAGGAGTTCGTGGCGGACTTCCTCGACGACCCGTACGAGTACGACATGGACGAGAGCCTGCTCATCGCCGGCGTCACGACCGTTCCTGGCGGATGCATCGTCACCCAGCCCTGGGGTTACACCCCGTCCACCCCGGGTGCGATGACCTGCCTGACCACCGATACGGTCGGCTACGGCCTCTACGCCAACCCCAAGAGCGGCAACCAGGGCAGCATCGTCCGCAACAGCACCGTGGAAGGATGGGACCTCCACCCCGGCGGCGGCCCCCTCCCTGACGACACCCCTGAAGAGGTCCTGGCCAGCTATCTCTACCGCCATCACGCCGTCGCCTACGCCTGCGCCTTCGCGGGTCTCCGACCCACCAGCGCACGCGCCGTCACCGGCCCCGCCGACACCTGGGTCCGGCTGCCCGACCTCGACTACTGGGAGCACTGACCTACCCACAGGCCCCGGATGGCAGCCATACGGCGGTGGCCCGCAGGATCGATATGAAGCTCAGCACAATGAACTTGGCAGGGCGACAGCCTCCCACACTCGATGGCCGGGTGCCCGAGCTGTAGCCATGAGCGCGCGGCGGCACCGTCAAGCGGCGAGTGCGTGGGTTTCATGGGACCAGGCGGTCGCCTCGTCGTATGGTGTGCCGGTTTTGAGGCAGCCGTGCAGGATCCCGACGAGCCGGTTGGCGAGTTGGCGCAGGGCGGCGTTGAATTCGATGCCGCGGGCTCGTTACTGCTCGTAGTAGGCCTGGCGCCGGGGGAGATCCGCAGCGCGGAGAAGGTTTCACACCGTCTCGGCCGGCACCGTTGGGTCGTCGAGAGGAGGGTGTCCTGGCTGGCGGGCTACCCTCGGCTCCACCGCCGCTACGAGCGAAAGGCTGAGCGTTTCCTCGCCTTCGTCGGCATCGCGGCAGCCCTGATCTGCCACCGGCGTCTGATCAATGGAGCAGCGTCTCGTGCATGACGCGCCTACTAGGCCGGGGCTATGCAGAGTGGGGAGCTGGTCGGGCAGGTCGAGGATGAGACCGGTCCGCGGGAAGGCGACCTGCGCACCGTGCAGACCGCGCGGTGCGTGGGCGGCATCGGCCGGCGATCACCCGTAGAGCAAGCGGGCTCCCGGGCTGTTGCCCTTGAAACGCTGGCCCATGGCGATCTCATCGCCCACTACGGACCAGACGGTCTCGTCGTCCTGGAAGGGGCGCGGGTCGATGCTGCTCGTCTCCTCACGGACGCGATCGACCTCGCCGTCCAGGCGCTCGAATTCGGCTTCCTCGTCGTCGTCGCCGCTGAAGGTGAATTCCTCGAGCAGGCGCTGGAACCGGAGGGTGACCTGGACGAGGGAGGAGACGTCCGTGTGGAGTTCCTGCACGGTCTCCTCGTCGGGGTCGAGGGCGTACACCTTGCCGGATACGGGGTCGAGGGCGAGGTGCGCGTTGAGCAGCCAGCCGATGACAGGCCAGTCACCCGCGCCCTCTGCGGCGTCCTCGAAGTCCTCGATGTAGACGACGTCCTGGACGAGGGGCAGCAGGCCGTCGTCCTCGTCGGGCTGACGCAGCCGGAGCGTCCCGGTGGGGACGCCGACGGTCTGCAGGAGGCGGGCGCCCTCAGTGTCCGCGGTGATGGGCGGGAAGGCGGTGGCGGGCAGGGTCGCGATCCGGTCCTCGCCGAAGATGTCGGCGAGTTCGCTGCGGGTGACGTCGAAAAGCACTGCCTGAACTCCGAACTCCGCGGCGGCACGGGCGCCGTGGGACTCTCAGTGGATGGAAGCGGTCACAACAACAGCGTTGCGGATCGAGGCGTTTCCGGCGACTCCGATTCCGCAGCGCCCGCTCACCCGCCCTCTTACGGAACGAACTTGTGGTCCTAGGGTGAGGAGTTCCACATCTCCGACCGGCGAGCGGCATGAACCGATGAACGAAGCGGCTCTTCAAGGTCTCGTACAGCCTCAAGGGCATGTCAGAGGCGCTGCACCGGATGGGCTGGAGCGTACTCCCGGTGCGCCGCGCGGTGGAACGTGACGAGGCGGCGGTGGCCGCCTGGCGCAAGTCGGCCTCTCGGTTGCCTCGTTCGTGCGGTGCGCGAACGAGCCGCTTCTATAGTCGGGTCCATGGAAAGGATCAACGAAGACGGCGAGCCGCAGCTCGGGCGTGCGGCTCGCATCGCAGTGTCGGTGGCCGGCGGTCTATCCGTCGCCGGGCTGGTGGCGGGCATCACGTGGTGGGCGGACGGATGGCACCACTTCTTCTTCGGCTGGATTGCGGCGAAGCTGGGGGTCAAGGCGGCCGTCGGTGCGCCGGTGGCGTTCGCCGCCGTGGCGGCCTGGGTCAGGAAGCGCCGGTCGGCCTCAGCCGGTGAGGGCGGTTCGGAGGGCGCGTAGCGCGGCGTCGGGGGAGTCGGCCGCGGCTAAGAACTCCTAACGGAATGGGCCACCCTCCGATCCGCGCGCGGCAGGGCAAGGCGAGTGCGAAGGAAGATCACCACTCTGCCTGAGTGCTCTCATACGACGAGTTGACTTCACCAGAGCGTGAGCTGTGGGACGCGTTCCCCGAGGGACGCCGCGTGGACCTGCGTACGGGTGTGCCCGAGGACGACCGTGTCGCCAAGGGTGGGCAGTGGGGGCCCGGGCGGATGGTTCGGGCCGCCGTGATCGTGGCGCTCCTCCAGGGCGCGAACGCCCCGCAGCCAGGCGCCGTCGCGTGCCTGAGGCTCGCCGGGGCGCGGATACCCGGACACCTCAACCTGGCCGGCGCGCAGGTCGCTCACGGCCTCTGGCTCAAGGACTGCTGGTTCGAGGAGGGCGTGGACCTCTCCGGAGCGTCGACCCAGTCGATCGCGATTGTGGGCAGCCGAGTGCCGGGCGTGGAAGCGGGCTTGATCCGTATCGAGGGACGGCTCGACCTGCGGCGCTCTCGCCTGGAAGGCGGCTCTGCCTCGCCCCTCCACCGCAAGGTCACCGCCTTGTCGCTCATCAACGCCCACGTGAGCGGCGCCGTGAATCTCAGCGGCGCCGAGATCAGCGCACCTGAGCAATGGGCACTGTCCGCTGGCGGACTGGTCGCGGAGGGCGGCGTCTACTGCGTGGACGGATTCGTCGCCCATGGTGAAGTCCGTCTCATGGGGCACAGCTGCCAGGCGGACTGCACATGCGGGGCGCACTACTGGAACGCCCCGGCCAACGCGGGGGTGGCGCTCGCCCTGGACAACGCAGTGGCCTCAACGCTCGACTTCTCCGACGGGTTCACCGCGAACGGGACCGTTCGGCTGCGGGGTGCCCGGATCTCGGACAACCTGACCTTTGAAGGAGCGGTCCTGAACAGGCCGCCCGAGGGCCACCGCCCGTCATTGGTCGCCCTACTGATGCAGGCCGTCGACTTCGATTTCATCCTCGCCCGGCCACCGTCCGGCACCGTGGACCTGCGGGGCGCGCAGGTGTCCCACCTCCACGACAGCGACCACAGCTGGCCGGACGTGGTGGAGCTGGACGGCTTCGTCTACGGCTCCATCAAGGGTGGACGAGGCAGGCGAGCGGCGGGAGGCAGTCGGGCAGCGGGACTCTGTGACCCACCGTGTGGCGTGGATACGACGCAGCCCGGGCTACAACCCCCAACCCTATGAGCAGTTGGCGAGCTGGTACCGGAAGGTCGGCCACGACCACGACGCCCGCCGGGTGCTCCTGGCCAAACAGCGCCATCGGCGTCAAACTCTGCCGCCGGCCGCGCGTGGGTGGGGGCACCTGCTCGACATGACCGTCGGCTATGGCTACCGTCCCTGGCTGGCTGGCGTCTGGCTCCTCGCGCTGACCTTGCTGGGCACACTGTCCTTCGGCACTCACTCCCCCCAACCCGGTCAAACAAGGCGAAGGCATCCCGTTCCAGCCCCTCGTCTACACACTCGACCTCTTGATCCCCATTGGTGGTCTGGGTCAGCGCACAGCCTGGTACTG
The DNA here is from genome assembly GCF_053592475.1 of Streptomyces sp. NPDC002671. NCBI lineage: Bacteria > Bacillati > Actinomycetota > Actinomycetes > Kitasatosporales > Streptomycetaceae > Streptomyces > Streptomyces sp. NPDC002671. The sequence goes on along the minus strand of NZ_JBSFVU010000073.1, from coordinate 6,340 downwards.
GTCGAACGGCAGCCTCCAATGGCTGGCCTACCTGCTGATCGCCTTCGGCTGGGTGCTGACGACCGCCGTCATCGCGGGTGTCACCCGCACCCTGCAGAAGAACTAGCGGGCGACAGCTGAGCTCAGACGTCGCCAGCAGAGCAGTGCGCATCCCAGGATGAGGAAGGCTTCGTGGATGTCGTCGCGTATCTCCCAGCGGATCCGCAGGCGGCGAAACCAGTGCAGATGTGCGAACGCGCGCTCGACGACCCAGCGTTGGCTGCCCAGGCCGGAGCCGTGCTCGGGGCCCCGGCGGGCGATCAGCGGCTTCACGCCCAGATCCCAGACAAGACGGCGGTACTTGTCGTGGTCGTAGCCGCGGTCGCCAAGGACCACGGTGGGGCGGCGACGGGGCCGGCCGCGCTTGCCCCGTACCGGCGGGATCGCCTCCAGCAGTGGGATCAGCTGGGTGACGTCGTTGCGATTGCCGCCGGTCAGTGTGGCGGCCAGAGGGATGCCGGTGGCGTCGGTGATCAGGTGGTGTTTGCTGCCCGGCCTGCCCCGGTCGACGGGGCTTCGTCCGGTCTTGGAGCCCCCTTTAACGCCCGGATGTGGGAGCCGTCGACGGCCGCCCAGGAGAAGTCCAGGGCGTCTCGTCATGACGTGGGCAGAGTCCCCGCGACCGGCGAGGCATACAAACAGCCCGCCCATCACAAGGTCGGCGCCAAACCCCTACGTGTGACACCCGTTCCGAGCTGACTGGCGGCCATCACTGCCCGAAGACCATGCGGTCAAGCAGGATGGGCAGCATGGACGCGAATACAAGCCGACCACTTGAAGACCTGGTGCAGTGGAACGGTGAGCTCTCCGGACTCATCAGCGATGCCCGGCAGGGCGAACCGACATCGGCTGTCACCTTGCGTCGTGGCCACGCCGTGGCTGCCGCGGAGGAGGTCACCACTGGACTCGCCAGCCCCGGCCAGCTGGTCGACTGGGCACAGGCCGTGCACTTCGAGGGCCGCGTGCACGTCGAGGAAGGACACCAGGACCTGCTGACCCAGTTCCTCGTCGAGATCTCGACACCCGAGCTGTTCGAACCAGTCACCCACGAAGTCTGCCAACGATGGCTACACATCCTGCGGACATCGATGGCCTCCGATGCCGAGGTAGCCGAACGTTAAACGACAGCACAGTGCCTGTTTCTGATCCCCGCCAGCAAGTTGGTGGGGATCAAATCCGTCAGTACGTCACAGTGATTCGCCACGCCGGGCCATCCACGTTGACCAAGCCGCCGTAGGGGATCACTAGCTGAGGATCAGTGTGCCCGAAGTCAACATTGAAGACCGCCATGGTTTGCGGGGCATACGCCGCCAGCGCACGCAGCACCGCCTCGCGCTGCTCAGCGGCATGGCGTCGCTTGTCCTCCGTGTCGTTCGGCTGTTGGAAGGACCAGGCTTTGGGACGGCGCATCAACAGCGCCGGGAAGTGCGCTAGCAGGCCCCGCTCCCCCATGTTGCGCAAGATCCGGAAGACGTCCTCCCCGCTCGGCATCTCCTCTGACGTCTCCAGGAACAACACGCGGCCCTCGTAGGCGGCTGGGTCGCGTGCGATCTCGCGGTCGGCCATCAACAGCCACGACAGAATCTCCAGGTTGCCGCCCCAGGCACGGCCTTTCACGAGTCGGTCGGGCCGGTGCCGGATCCAGCCGTCGGCGGGCTGCGAGTCCGGTTCCTTGTCGAAGGTAGCCGGGTCGGCCCAGTCGCGGTCGGTGTCGCGGTAGCGCTTGGGGGGCCGGAGTTCGTATGGGCCTGAGGTGAACAGGGCCGCGCGTACCGAATCAGTGGTCGCGGGGTGAAGTGTATGCGGGCGGCCGATCTGGGTCATCACGCAGGCGCCGCGATTAGGCCACGATGCCCAGATTGTGCAGGAAGACCAGCAGATTGGTGTTGTCGCTTGAGCCGAAGAACGGCTTGGGGTTGGCGCGGATCAGCTCGCGATCCAGCAAAGGAAGCACAGTGATCTGGTCGTCGCCCCCGATGCTGGCCATCACCGCCTTGACCGTTGGATCGGCGAACGCAGCGTGGATGTCGTCGGCGCGCTCCTTGGGCGTGGAGCCCATTTTGCGAGTAGTCGGGTATTCCACCGGTTCGAGGCCGAAATCTTCACGCAGCCGCTGGAGCCCAAGCTCGTATGGAAGGGGGAGCAGCGCCGGCAGCCTGGCCGACTACTGATCACCTTCATTTCAAACAGGGCTCTTCTGCTCATGGACCACGCCGCACGCGTGCGGGCTACGAAGGTTCCCGCAGTCGTCGGCGCACTCCAGGTGGATGAGCTCGCCGCCATCGACGCCAGCAGCGGATCACCACACTCCCGGCAGTACCGCCGAGCCGTCCCGCCAGCCGCCACGACCCAGATCATCCAGCCGTACGCACCTCACGGCCAGCGTTCAAAAACACTCAGTCACCGATCGCCAGAACCCGGCCGCCTCCGGCCGCCGGGTCCTCACACATGCTCTTCACTCCCACTCACCCCGCACGCTTCAAGATCCAACGATGTGAGGCGAAGAGCGGCACTGGCCGTTTCCAAAGATCCTCATCAGTGCAGCCGCCCCCGCCCGACATCACCCATTCACGTTCAGTACAACGGCATGAGTGGGACCGTCGCTCCCGTGAGCATCACTGATGAGGACGCGTGAAATTGACTCTGCCTACAGTTTCGTGACCCCCGTTCAGAAAGACCGGCAGATCCCCTCGGGATCATCGTGAGCCCATGCCGCGTACTCCTCGAAGCCCAGGTTGCCGATGCTCAGCTTCGCGTGGACGTCGTGGACCCCTGCGGGGATGGTGCGGAAATGTCCCTGGACGCAAGACCTCCTCGCCAAGATCGCGGCCAAGCGGCAACCGGACCAAACGGCAAGCGCGTGTAGTCAAGCGATGTGCCGTGAAACCCTCATCTACTCGTGGTGGGCAGGGCAGACTCAACTGATGTGACGACACCTGACATCGAGGGTCTGGATCAGCTTGAGCGTGCCGTTTTGGACGAGGACGCTTCCTTGGGCATCGCCCTTCGACGGTTTCTGCTCATAGCTGGCTATGCCCACCAGGAAGAACTCCGTGCATGGGCGCTAAAGCAGTTGGAAGGGTACGGAGCCAGCGAGGAAGTGCCCAGGTTTCGAGAGGTCGCAGCAACGCTCGAGATAACGCTGGAGCCCAGCGCCCCTGGCCGGCCACGAATGGAAGATACCCGGCAGATAAGCCCGTATCAGCTTCCTCAGTCGGTACGTGATCGCGGCATCGGGGAGCATGCGCCGATCCGATATGGGGTCAGGGAGATGGAAGCTCTGATCGCCATGGGGTGGAACCTGGAGCTCCGCCCGCCGGGTTCAGCCGAGTACCTGGCGGAGGTGACGGAAGAGCTGGGCAACGGCTCTGCCGTACTGTCCCTGCACTGGAGAGTGCGGCTAACGGCTCTGCAACAAGTCCTCGATCACATCAGGACACGCTTGACGGTGTTCGTCGCGGAGTCCCAGTCCTGATCAGATCGATTCGGCTGCACAGCAGGCATTCAACATCACGGGAGGCGACGGAACCACAATCAACATTGTCGCGCCAAGCGCGAAAGCCGCTGGCGGCAGCACAGCGAGCACCTCTGTCAACGAGCCCGTACCGACGCCCCCACAGCCCTGGTGGCACCGCAGCTCAGTGATATGGAGCGCCATCGCGGCGACGGCGACCATTGCTGGTGTCATCGCTACCGTGGCCATGGCGAAATGACACCCGTTGCAATGCTGTGACCGCATGGGTTCGCCGAGTCGGTGGTCATGGCGGTTGGATGCACGGTGCTGTTCAATCGGCAGCAGATCGGGCGCCGAGGCAGCACCAGTTCGCTGCGTTGCCGGCGCGCAATGATGCTGCTGGCCTCGGCTGGGGGAACCGCGTGCCGGTGATCGCGAAGCTGGTGCAGGCCGACGAGGAAACCGTCAGAGAAGTGATCCAGGGCCCGTGGCTCGGGCGTGTCGTCGCCCCTCTGCCAGCGGTGACGCTGAGGCTGGGGGCGGCACCCGGGGTGAGTCCCGGCTGCCGCCCTTGGCGTGTGCAGGTTTACTTGACGTTGACTGCCGACCAGGCGGCCTCGACCGCCTTGTACTCGGTGCTGGAGGCGCCGTAGAGGTCGGACGCCGCCTTGAGGGTGCCGGTGCGGGCGCCGGCGTAGTCGGTCGTCGAGGTGAAGTACGTGGTCAGCGCCTTGTACCAGATCTGAAGCGCCTTGTCGCGGCCGATGCCGGTGACCGTGGAACCGTCCTGTGTGGGCGAGTCGTAGCTGACGCCATTGATCGTCTTCGCGCCGCTGCCCTCGGCCAGCAGGTAGAAGAAGTGGTTGGCGACGCCGGACGAGTAGTGGACGTCCAGTCCGCCTACGCTGGAGGACCAGTAGTCGGCGGAGCCGCCGTCCTTGCTCGGCTTGTCCATGTAGCGCAGCGGTTTGCCGTCCCCGTTGATGTTGATCTTCTCGCCGATGAGGTAGTCGCCGACGTCCTTGCTGTTGTTGGCGTAAAACTCCACGCCGGTGCCCATGATGTCGCTGGTCGCCTCGTTCAGGCCGCCGGACTCGCCGGTGTACTCCAGGCCCGCGGTGTTGGAGGTGACACCGTGGCTCATCTCGTGACCGGCGACGTCCAGCGCGGTCAGCGGGTCGCTGTCGTTCGAGCCGTCGCCGTAGGTCATGCAGAAGCAGCCGTCGTCCCAGAACGCGTTCACGTAGGCATTGCCGTAGTGGACGCGGGAGTAGGCGGCCTTGCCGTCGTTCTTGATGCCGCTGCGGCCGAAGGTGGTCTTGTAGAAGTCCCACGTCTCCTGCGCGCCGTAAGCGGCGTCGGCGGCGGCGGTCGCCGCGTTCGACACGGTTCCGTCGCCCCAGGTATCGCTGGACTGCGCGAACAGCGTGCCGGTGCCGGAGGTCCCGTGGTTGAGGTTGTAGGTCTTGTGGCCACCGCGCGAGGCGTCGGCGAGGCTGTAGGACGAGCCTGACTGCGTCGTCGTCAGGTCCACCTTGCCGCTGTACTGGGTGTTGCCGACACCGGTCTCGATGCCCTGGTACTGAAAGAGAATTCTGCCGGTGGCGGCGTCGGTGATGACGTGCAGCTGGTTCGGGGTGCCGTCGTCCTGCAGCCCGCCGACGACCGTTTCGTAGGCGAGGACCGGCTTGCCGCTCGCCGCCCATATGACCTTTCGCGGAGCCTGGTCCGCGGCTGACTTCGCCGAGCCTGCCGCCTTGGCCAGGCCCAGCGCCTGCTTCTCGGCCTCGGCGGCGGCGATCTGCGGCGTGAGCGAGGCAGGCTTCAGCTTCACCTTCATGGCACTGGTGACGCCCTCGGGCCTGCCGGACTTGGCGGTGTGCACGATCAGGTCGCCGCCGAGCACCGGCAGGCCCGCGTACGTGCGCTCGTAGCGGGTGTGGACAGTGCCGTCGACGTCCTTGACGACGTCCTTGACGACCAGCTTCTCCTTGGCGCCCAGGCCTATCCTCTGCGCGGTCTCAGCCGCGCCGGACTGCGCCTGCTGGATCAGGGTCGTGCGGGCAGCGGCCGACAGCGCGATGGGAGCCGCGGCAGGTCGTGAGTTGCCGACGGCGGGCTGGGCGGTAGCCGTGCTGGTGAGCGCGGTGCTCAGAAGTGCTGAGGCAGCGGCGACGGCAGTGGCCGTAGCCAAAGCGGTGCGCTGGTGACGTGTGTAACGGGAGGTCACACAAGCTCCTTTGTGGGGGGAATATCCAGCCGGTGTGGGGCCGGCCCGGACAGTTGTGGACGTTGTCGTGCTCGTGCGGCGGTTGGACCAAGCCTGGCATAGATGACATGAACCTGCCATTAGCTGCCGTCAATAACTTGCCAACCCGCAAACGCGGCCGGAGGTACGCGCACACCCTTCTGCCGCATGGGAGAACTGCCAGTGGCAGCCAGCACTGCCTGCACCAGTCGAGGCGCTCGCCTGGCACCGGCGTCAACAGCGGGCGACCGCAACGTATCGACTGCGGACGCCTTAATCGCGGTCCCGACCGGCACCTGGCAGCACTGGCTCACCACTGCAAAGGTGCGCATGGCTACCCAGGGCCGTCACTCACGGCCGACGCATCCCAGCAGACGGGCGGGCACGGACGAGGTGGCTTGGCCGCGCACACCCTCTTCGGCCGTCAGCCGGTGCAGGAGTCGAGCATCGCCGACAGCACTGACTTCTCCGCCTGTGTGGTGGTCAGCTTCCAGAGGGGCTTGATGTGGGTGTAATCCTTGGCGTAGGTACACCAGACGGCGTAGTTGGTGGGCTTCCAGTCGGCCGGCCCGCTGTCGGACTTCGACGAGTTGGACGAC
>NZ_JBSFVU010000072.1:0-16347 GCF_053592475.1 Streptomyces sp. NPDC002671 | reverse complement strand
ACCCCGGCCATCTCCTCAGGTGTCACACCACCCCAACGACACCCGCAGCCCAACAGACACGCCACTCCCGAGTGAAGCTGACCAAGCCCTACTAGCGTTGGACCCTTCATATTCCTGGTCCAGGCCGAGATCCTCGCCGCGATCAGGATGCTCACCCGCGACGACCTCACCCCCGGCATCCACGAGGTCCCCGCACCCGAGCGCGAAGCCATCGCGGCGACCCGGCTCTCCTACTTCAACAGGTGATCACCATGCCCATCACGGCAGACCACATCCGCACCACCAACGCCACCTACCTCGACCAGCACCCCGAGGACAAACGCGCTCGACGTCGTACGCGGTCTCCTCGAGGAGGGTGACGACCTCGCCCACCGTTCGCTCCTGCCCTGCCACGCCACCGCCGGTGCGATCCTCGTCGACGCCAGCCACCGCGTCCTGCACATCCAGCACCTCGCCACCGGGAAATGGCTCCTGCCTGGAGGCCACCTGGAACCCGCCGACAACACCCTGCTCCAGGCCGCCGGACGCGAACTCACAGAAGAGATATCCAGCCTCACCTCGTCACCCCACACAGCGAGACACCGCTCCACATCGACGTCCACCCCATCGACGCCAACCCGGCCAAGAGCGAACCCGCCCAGCAGCACCTCGACTTCCGCTTCCTTTTCCGCACCACCGCCGACGTCGGCCAGTTCCAGACCGAGGAGGTCTCCGCCGCAGCCTGGCGCGACATCAGCGAGGTAAGCGAGGTCAGCGATCCCCAGCTCCGACAGCGCATCGCCGGCGCTCTGCGCTGACCTGCGCCGAAAGGGTCGCCCTCGCGTCCTCGGAAGCGAGGGCGGCCCTCGGAGCTCATCTCAGCGAGTGGCACCGAGCATCACCCGACGAAGAGATGCACAGTGGCTCAGCAGACCACCGACAACCAGACCAAAGCCCTCAAGCCCGCACTCGAATCAATGACCTTGCTGGTCACCGGCGTCATCGTCCACGACCAAGCCGCCAAGCGCGTCGTGCTCCTCCAACGCAGCGAGAAGGCGAAGTTCGCCCAAGACACGTGAGACCTGCCCGTCGGCAAGAGCGAACCCGGCGAGCCCATCACCGAAACCGCCGTGCGCGAGCTGTACGAAGAGACCGGCCTCACGGTGAAGCCGCAGTCCCTAAAGGTTTCCCACATCATCCACGGAGTGTGGGGAGTTGAAGCCCCCAACGGCTTCCTGACCGTCGACTTCGTTGCCCATGAATGGACCGGCGAGCCCGAGAACCGCGAGCCGCGCAAGCACGCACAGGTCCGCTGGATTGGCGCCGACGCCATCCCCGAAGAGTTCGTGGACATCGCCGCCAGCGCACTTCATCGCTACCTCATCGGGGGCCCGGAAGTCTCCCTGAACGGCTGGGAACAGTAGTCAGCTGAAGGAAGTCCGGATGGGGGCCGCGACGACTGCTGTCTGGAACAGACGTCACACTGTGAAAAATGCGAGTCGGACGTCAACTCCTGCTCCTATCTTCAGACTATGACCGTCACGGCACGGCGGGAGCTGGTGAGCCCCGCGACCCGCAACGCCTTCCGCTCTATGGCCACGGACCTGACCATTCGGATTGTGGCCGACCTGTGGGAAGACCACGGGTTCGTCCCCATCCCTCCAGATGAGCTGAAGTACCAGGACGCAGGCCAGCGACGGACCAGACCCCAAAATCGACTACTGGCAGCTTCAGGGTTTCCCTCGGCGCTACCCGTTTTCAGGCTGACGCGCCGCACAAACGAGGCGTGGACCGCACCGACCACTACGCGCTATGCGGAGGCACCCCGTGGCTAGGTTCGGTGATCGGAGAGATTGGCTACTCGACGCATGGGACCCAACCCCGCGCGGACCGCGGGTCTGGCAGCGGCCCGGGGTCGCCACGAGCAGCGAACAGGCGGGCGCGCAGGTCCACTTCCCGCCCATCGCCAATGGTCTAGACTACCTCCTCAGCGTCACCAAGCACCTGGTGGTGGATGACGAGGACGCCACCGTCACGGAGCGCGCACTGAAGTACGCCATCCTCCACCTGGCCGCTGGCGCGGAAGTCCTTACAGGGTGAGATGAGCGAGATCCGCACCAGCTTGATCTGGATCCGTCGTTTCACGACGAAGCGGATGCAGCGTCTGAATGCCGACCTCGAACCGTTCCGCACCTGCACCGTGCAGTGCAGCGACTGCTTTCAGTTCGCCCTCGTCGTCAGCGTTCCCGAGGGGGCGCGCTGTTACTTTTGCTGGAGCCAGCGTCCCATCGACGAGGCAATGCGGCTCTACTGCATCGTGACGTCCGGACGGCCACCCGCTGGCGACCCGCTTGGGGAGTTCTGCGCCACCTGCAGGTCGTACACGGTACTGCACGGAGTGAACACCGCCGCCTCACCCGATCCCATAGCACCGGTGGCTCTCTGCTTCACCTGCGGCGAGAACACCACTGCAAAACCGCTGTGCATGGTATGCAGCAGGCCCTTCGAGCCGGTCCGCCACGAACTCGGCTGCGCAGAGTGCATGCGCCGAACAGGAGAGCAGTGAACAGCTCCGAGACCACTGACTATTTCGCACTCCTGGACGCCAGCACCGACGACGCGGGCCGCCGGTACGTGTCGGACGACGGTATCAGCGCGATGCTGCGCGGGATGACGGACAGGGCTCCGTCGTTCTCGCGGTTGGCCTGAAGCTGCCGGTATGTGCCCGGTACCTCAAGTCGGCGGTGATGGGCGGTTCGTGAAGGGCGGCGGATACGCGCGCAGGCACGGATTCTGGTGATCATGGAGTATCGAGTTCGCTGATCATCACAACGGAAGACCGTGCCTGCTGCTCCATCGTCGCCCATCCCCGCCGGGCTGGGTCAACTCGCGGGCTGTGATCCGGCCTGCCCCGACGAGCTACCCGACCTGCTGGCCCGGCCGTCTCGCCTGCCCGACCCGCGCCGCCGCCGGGGCCGCCGTCACCCGCTGCCGTACGTTCTGGCCGTGGCCGCCTGCGCGGTCCTGGCCGGAGCAAAGTCCCTCACCGCAATCGCCGAGTGGCCGCCGATGCTTCTGACCGGCTGTTGTTCTGCTGCGGGGCCGCACTGCGCGATCCGGACCGGCCCTGCCGGGCGCCCAGCGAGGCGACCGTGCGCCGAGTACTGCAGCGCATCGACGGCGACGCGTTCGACGCGACGATCGGCGGCTGGCTCACCGCTCGTGCCGCCGCCTCCCGCACCGCCGGCCAGGAAGGGACACCCGCCGACCCGCCCGGTACGGGCAGCCGTTGCGATGGACGGCAAGTCTCTGCGCGGCGCGATCCTGCTCCGACGGCCGCTGCGTCCACCTGATCTCCGCTCTGCGCGACGACGGCATCGTGCTGGCCCAGCGCGAGGTCGACGCCAAGAGCAACGAGATCACCGCATTCCGGCCACTGCTGGACCCGCTGGACCTGACTGGCGCAGTGGTGACCTTCGACGCGCTGCTGACCCAGACCGATCACGCAAAGTTCCTGGTCGAGAAGAAGAGAGCGCACTACATCGCCGTACTCAAGGGCAACCACCCGGGCCTGCACATGCTGGTGAACGGCCGCGACGAGATCCGCCGGCTCAAGGCCGTCACGGTGCCCAGGCTGCCGTTCCCTCACGCCGACCAGGCACTGCAGATCGTCCGCCGACGGCGCACCCTGCGCACCGGGAGGGTGTCGATTGAACGCGTCTACGGGATCACGAGTCTGACGGTGCACCAGGCGAACGCTGCTGACCTTGCGGAACGCGTTCGCGGGCACTGGGCTATCGAGAATCGTGAGCACCACGTCAGGGACGTGACGTTCGGAGAGGACGCCTCGCAAGTACCTACGGCCGGTGCGCCGCGGTCTATGGCCTCACTGCGGAACCTGGCCATCGGCGCGCTCCGCCTGACCGGGTGGGACAACATCGCCGAGGGCCTGCGTCATCACGGGCGGGACATGACCCGGCCGCCGGCCGCCCTCGGACTCACGTGATCATTCCTCACCGATCGCGAGAACGACGGAGCCCTGGGGATGGCGGAGCAGCGACAAAAGGGGGCCAGCGTCGTAGCGATCTGAACGCGGGCACCCTACTGGTGCTCCCGACCGGCTCGACGGGTAGATCGACGACCAGGTGAAGCGGATCCAGGGTCTTGGCCCGCCACTCGCGTTTGAGTACACGATGACGGCCGCCTCAAGGTGGGCACTTCTCAACGCTCCACGGGTCGTTTGGCGCGGCCGGACCTCGCCGATACAGTCCCACCGAAGCGAATCACTAGCCGAGAAAGCTCAGCCGCACCTGACGGTTGGCATTATCCCGATTCGTGTCCGCCAACCTCCGTTAAGACAACCCCGACCCTACCGCCACAGCACATGCGTTCGACCCCAGGTGAAGCCTGGGGTTGGAGGATCGTCCTCGGGTCAGACTCACGTCTGTTCCACAAGGACATCGCCCGCGTGGCCGTTTCAGCGCATAGCGGGATGCGTGCAGTCTGCTCGCCGACCGTGCAGAAGACGCCCGGATAAGCCATGAACAGCTTGGATTCGTTGGAATGCCCCCTGTGCGTCGGGCAGCCATCTGAGGTGGAGTACCGCGTAGAAGCACGCGGTGGCCACCCTCCCGATCTCCGGGCGTGTTACGCCGGGACGCGGGTCACGGGCGGGGCACCGTGGACGGCAGAAAGCCGGCGATCCTAGGGGAATTCTTCCTGCGGTCACGGGCCGAGGTGGGGCGGGAGGGACTCGAACCCAATTGCGCCATACTCCTCGATCCTGCTCAGGCAGGGGATGTTAGGCGTTCGCCACACCGCTTCCTCTTCGCTCAGCGCCCCCACCGCAGCCGCGGGGCTCCGCAAGAAGACCGCCAGTCAGCACCCTCGCCTGACATCATGGATCGTCGTGAGCACCTCACACTCTGTCCCAACCTCGCCTACTAGCGCAGTCACCTTGCGTGATGCCGCGCCCAGGGGCTCGAACGTCCCCACGCTGAACATCCTCGCCCCCGCCGGCGACCGGACAGTGGAACGGGGCCTGCTCGGCACCATGACCTTGCCGGGCTGCAGGGCGACGCAGGTGAGCCGGCCGTTCCCCACCCAGAAGCCCTGATCCGAAACGCGCTCGAACCAGGGAAGCCCGTCAGAAAAGCCCTCTAGAAGCCAGATCCAGGGCAAGGATGCCACGCCACGTGCTTACCAGCAGCAAGCCGTCCGTCTCGATCACTACACGGGCAGCAGCTCCCACTGGGATCTCTGCCACTGTCTGACCCTTCGCCGGATCCCAGAACCGTACGGTGCGGTCGTCACTGGCGACGGCTAGGAGTGAATGGCCATCGACGCCGATGGCACACATGGAGCGCACTTCGCTGTTGCTCTCAAGGACGCGGAGCTGTTCGCCGTTGGCTGGGTTCCAGAGCCCGATGGTGCCGCGACTGGCGGCCGCCAGGACAGCGCGGCCGCCTACGTCAACGGCACACATGGACTGAACTCGTCCACTGGGGTCCTTCATCATGTGCAGTTGCCTGCCACTCTCAGGATCCCAGAGACGCGCTGTGCCGTCGGCACTGCCTGTTGCGAGGACAGAACGGTCGTCCACGGGTATGGCACACATGGTCAGGACCCACCCGGTGTGCCCCTTGAGGACGCGAAGTTGTTTCCCGTTTTCCGGGTTCCACAGGCGCGCCGTTGCATCCGCACTGCCAGTGGCCAGGAGGGTGCGCCCCTTCGAGGTGATAATGCACATGGATTTCACGCGACTGCCGTGCCCCTTGAGAACCCTGACCTGCCTATTGGTCTCGGGGTCCCAGAGGCGGGCGCTCCGGTCCGTGCTGCTCGTAGCGAGCAGGGTGCGGCCCTTGACTGGGACGGCGCAAACGCAGCTGTCCCAACCGTGACTGCCTTTAATGGTGCGCAGCTGCTCGCCGGTCTCAGGGTTCACAAGGGAGACGGCTCCGTTGCTGCTCGCGGTGGCGAGAGCGGTGCCTGCCTCGAGTGGGAGAGCGCATGCCGCGCCGACACTCGTGCTACCCCTCAGGCCTGCGTGCTGTTCTCGGTTGGGGTTCCAGAGGCGGACTGTCCCATCACTGCCCGCAGTGGCGAGCTGGGTGCGGCCCCCTAGGGGCAGCGAACACACGTCCAGGACCCAATCCACATGGCCGTTGAAGACAGCCAGCTGATCGCCGGTGCTGGGATCCCAGAGGCGGGCAGTGCCATCGTCGCTCGCGGTGGCGAGCACGGTGCGTCCCTCGAGGGAGAAGGCGTGCACCGCGTTCAGCTCTTCGCGGTGGCCCTTCAGGACGACGTGTTGACTGGCAGACTCGAGATCCCAGACGCCGGCGGTGCCATCAGCGCTTGCCGTGGCGAGCATGGCGCGCTCGTCGAGAAAGAAGGCGCACAGGGCGTTCACGCTGCCACCGTGGCCGCGGAGGACGATGGATTCACCGCCCCGAGGGTCCAGCAGGCGAATTAGACCGTCGTCTCCCGCAGCAGCGAAGACCTCCCCTAGAGCACACACGGCCCGGATGCGATGCCGGTGATGAGCCTTGACCGTGCGGATCTCCCTGCCCGTGTCCATATTCCAAAACCGGACGAACCGATCGTCACTCGCGGTGGCAAGGACAGTGCGACCAGCCATTCGTCCGATGCACGCGGACCGCACCCAGTCACCGATGCCGCCGAACAGACGGACTGTCTCGCCCTGGTTGGGGTCCCATACTCGGGCGGTTCCGTCAGCACTCGTCGTGAGGAGTAGTTTGCCCTGATCTGTCGCGAGTGTTCTGACTGTCAGGACATAGTCGGAGTGCCCTTCCAGAACTCGCACGAGTTCCCCTGTCTCGGGATCCCAAAGCCGGACAGTGGCATCGTCGCTCGCGGTCGCCAGCAGCTGGCGGCCCGCCGCCTGCACGCTGCACACGGTTCGGACCCAGTCCCCGTGCCCCTCGAGGATCGCTTCCTCTTCGTGCGGAACGGCAGCAGCCCACCGCGCGCGATAGGGAGCAGGGTGAGTGGACGTGCTGTAGGTATTGCCCAGGTTGTCGAGGGTCTCTGTGACACTCAACAGGGCGGCGCGATCGGATGGAGATGCATCGAGCGCACGTGGCGTCCTGCGGAGCAGGCGTGCTTGCCGGCGCGCATGGGGTGACGAGGCCGAGGTTGCGGCCGGGATAAGGCGACGCAGATCAGCGTAGAGGGCGAATGTCGGATCGCTCAGAAGCTGGTCGACGCCCCTGCCTCGTTCAGCGTGCCGGGGTAGCGCACGCAGCAGGTAGGCGGGCGCTTCAGACCACCCGACGGACTGCCCATGCTGCAGGAGAGCGCTGGCGATCGCGTCTTCGTCCCTGACTGCGGATCGCCGGCGCACGAGTGCGTCGTTGAGGGCCTGGTGAAAGAGCCGGAACACAGCATTCTGCGGATCGGCCGTACTGGTCTCAACAAGGAAGTTGGCAGCGGAAGAACGAGCGAAGGCAAGCAAGTGCTGCTCTGATGGCACGGCGTGTCCCAGGGCGCTGATGGTGACGCGCCAGAGGTCCAGCGGCATCCCTGGAGCCTCGGCGTAGGCCAGTGCGGTGAGTACAGCATTGGCCGGCACCCCATCGACATCGGGCAGCAGGTCGAGATATTCGTGCAGCGCTGCATCCACGGTGGGCGGGAATGTGAGCCGCTCTGGCTCGACTGGCTGGTGGTCGTACATCCCGTGTGCGCGGGCGATCAACCCTGCGACGAGGAAGTTACCCTCCGAGAGCTGGGCAATCCGATCAGCCACAGGGGCGGCCAAAGCAACGTCGTTATAAGGGTTGTCACGGCGCTCGGCGCCGCGTAGCTGCAGGGTGGCCAGGGCGTATGTAGCCAGGTCGGCGAACTCGAAAAACTCAGGGTTGTCAAGGTCCAGGATGTGGGTGGACAGTCCAAACTCGTCGAAGAGTGATCCCGCGTCATCGGATCGCCTGCTGCCCACCACGACGCGCACGCCGAGGTCTTCCAGGTTCTCTGCCAGAGGTTGGGCAACACGTCGAAGGATCAAGCGCGCCTCGTCAGGGCTGGCGGCCTCATCGAGCGCATCGATGACGACGGTGAACCCAGTGCGTCCGCCGCTCTCTAGCGCGTCGCGGATATGAGATGCCAGGTCGCTCACCCGTGCGGGAAGGTTCGCCGAGGCAGCCCGGGCGACTTCTTCGGCCACTTCCAGCGCGGACTTGGACTTGGCGTGTACAGCGCACGCCACAGACCCCTCCGGTGCCCGCACCGACTCGTCAGGTGGAAGCGACGCAGAGAGAGATGCATCAGCCGTAGTAACGATGCGTCCGAGAACGGCCGACTTGCCTACCCCAGGAGAGCCGGTGACCACGAGGATCTGCCGCTTGGCTTCCTCTCCGACCAGCCAGGAAACGATCTTCTGGAGTGCTGCTGTCCGGCCACAGAAGCGGAACCCTCGCTCAGCATCCGTACTCACACCCCGGGCGCGGGGACGCCAGTGGCGGCCGGCTTCCGGATCGTCAGTGAGGCTCCAACCCCATGCCGCCATCGCGCTTTCCCCAGCAGACTCTGCGGACCAGTCTGCGAGTAGGTGCAACTTCTGCTCTGGCAGACAGGCGTCGATCGCCCGAAGAGTGATGGCTCGGCCGTCTCCATTGCCGCCTTGCCCCTGGCCCACCATACCGACTACCGCCTCGTAGTCCGGCGACCACAAAGCCGCACCGCTGTAACCCCCTTGAATGGGGTAGCGCGCAGAGGTGTCGAGCCGTACCCAGCCGTAGCCCAACTCCTCCCCGATCTCACCTCCAGAGGAGTTGCCCAGCATGCCGTCAGGAAACCCGAAAGCCCACCAGTGGCGATGCACCAGGCTTCCTACTTCGGGCCTGCGGAGGCGTGCGACATGATTCTGAGAGACAGACTCTTCGAGAATCAGCACCGCCACATCATCGATGTCCTGGTCCTCCACCGGCGGAGCCACCACCTCCCGCACACGTACTCTGCGTCGTTGCAGAGACTCCGCCTTAGGGAAGGCCACCCATAGCTCGTTGCGCTCCGCCCACGGCCCCCAGGCGACGTGGGCGCACGTGAGGACACGCCACGGATCGACAAGGAATCCTGATCCCCTGGGCTTGCGATCTCGCTCGCTGGTGTGGATGGCCGCAACCCAAGTGTCCGAACCAGGTCGCGGGTTGCCCTCCGGTGGGGTGCTCACGTCGCGCTTGAGGCAGCCTGGTCACGCGGCCAGATAAGTGTGATTTCGAAGTTCGCCTCGGTGGCCGCCTTGGCCACCAACCAGTTCGCCGTTCCGGTGACCTTCACCCCGAACTTCACCTGAACCTCACCCGGCTGCAGTGCCTTGACCTGCTCCAGCACCGTGCGGGCACCCTCGACAGCCGGCCGCACGGCCTCGCGGATCCTGCCCACAACCTCGTCAGAGCTCACCGGATACCACTCGTCAGTCGTCTCGATTTCGAATCGGACCTCCGTCTCTTCGTCTGCCTGGTATGAAACGACCTGCGACGCCATCCGCCTCCCCCTCACGTGCAACCTGCCGTTCAGCCTAGCGGTGACCGAGGTGCTGAGGGGCCAGGTGCGACACCTTCCTCACTCCATTCACGGCCGCACGAACAGCGGTGGGGCGACAGTGCTCCCCGTTACCTTCTTCGTGGCTCCGCAATGGGGCCTCCGGCCTTCGGGTCCGGCATGACTTCCCCTCTTGTTGTTCATGATCCGGGGGGGTGTCACCGGGTCCGGAGGCATCGACCGGCCGCTGATGAGGGGCTTGAACACCGGCTTCACCCAGGCCGGAAGAGCTCTCCGTAACGTGGATGTGGCAGCTCGGTGCCCAGGCAAGGCCGGACGAAAGCATGATGGAGGGGGCTGCACGTGATCGACACCAGCGACATCGACGTCTTCCTCGGCCTGGACGTCGGCAAGGGCGAACACCACGCCACCGCCGTCACACCGGCCGGAAAGGAGGCGTTCGACAAACGGCCTGCCCCACACCGAACCCAAGCTCCGCGAGCTGTTCGCGAAACTCCAGGCCAAGCACGGAACGGTGCTCGTTGTGGTCGACCAGCCGGCCTCGATCGGAGCCCTGCCACTGGCGGTCGCCAGGGGCATGGGCTGCCCGGTCGCCTACCTGCCGGGACTGACGATGCGGCGGATGGCCGACCTCTACCCGGGTAAGGCGAAGACGGACGCGAAGGGCGCGTTCATCATCGCGGACGCGGTCCGCCGATGCCGCACACGCTGCGGGCGATCGACGGCGAGGACGAGACGATTCCCCTCACCTGCGTTGAGTCAGCTGAAGCGACCTCATCTGCCTCTGCCCCGTCTCAGGGTTGTCTCAGTTGCTAACCCTCGACTCCACCAAACTCCGTTAAGACAACCCCAGGCTAACCAGATAACGCGGCGCACCAAAGGCCAACCGTGGTTGACGCCTCAAGCGGGTCCTGGGCCATCCGCGGTTCAGCCTTCCTCTGACTTAGAAGCTGAACCGTTCCGGGTTCGGTAGGGACTCGATCGTTTGAGAGGATCGAGTTATGGCACGTCCTTCCCAGTACCCGCTTGAGCTGCGCCGTCGTGCGGTGCGGATGGTCGCCGAGGTGCGGCCGGAGTACGACACCGAGTGGGCCGCGATGAAAGCGGTCGCCCAGAAGCTGGGCATCGGCACGACCGAGACGCTGCGCAAGTGGGTGCGGCAGGAACAGATCGACGCCGGGACCCGTCCGGGCACGACGAGCGAGGAGTCGGCCGAGCTGAAGCGGCTGAAGAAGGAGAACGCCGAGCTGAAGCGGGCCAACGACATCCTCAAGGCCGCGGCCTTAGATTCAACCGGTCAGAGCAACAGTGCTGGTTGAGGGCGGTATGCGTGGCGAGACTGGGTCGGCCGGGGATGTCGGACGAGATGAAGGCAGACTTGTGGCGACGGTGGAGGGCCGGGGAGTCGATCAGCGTCATCTCCAGGCAGATTGGCAAGCCGCCGGGCTCGGTGTTCACCGTCCTCAAGCACCACGGAGGGATCGCTCCCGAATCCCGCAAGACGCGGGCCGGAAGCCTGACCATGGACGAGCGGGAGGAGATCTCGCGCCGGCTCTGTGCCGGTGAGTCCTACCGGACGATCGCGGGCCTCCTGGGACGCGCGGTGTCGACGATCAGCCGTGAAGTCAACAACAACGGCGGACGCGACGTTTACCGGGCAATCGCTGCACAGGAGCGCGCACTTGATCGCGCTCGACGCCCGAAGCAGTGCCTCCTCGCCCGCAGACCCGCGCTGAGGCAGACGGTGGTGAGGCTACTGGAAGAGGAGTGGTCGCCCGAGCAGATCGTCGGCCACCTGCGTCGGCATCACGGTGACGACCCCGTCATGCGGATCAGCCACGAGACGATCTACCGATCGGTCTACACCACCCGCTGGAAAGTGATCCCGCGCGAGCTGTGCAAGCGCCTGCGGACTGGCCGCCCGATCCGGAAGAACAAGCACCACACGGTGAAAGGCCAATGGCGCTCACAGATCACCGATGCCCGACCGATCGAGGAGCGGCCCCGGGCGGCAGAGGACCGCAGCGAATCCGGGCACTTGGAAGGCGATCTGGTGATCGGCTCGAATAACAGTCAGGTCGCCACGCTGGTCGACCGGAAGTCACGGTTCCTCACAGTCGTGAAACTCGCCAGCCGCCACACCACCGTGGTTGTTCCCTCTCTCGTCGAAACCTACGAACGCATGGACCCCCGACTACGCAGCACGCTGACCTGGGATCGCGGCATGGAACTGGCAGCCCACAAGCGGCTCACCGCCGACACCGGTGTCGACGTGTTCTTCGCGGCCCCGCGTAGCCCCTGGCAACGCGGCACCAACGAGAACACCAACAAGCTCCTCCGGCAGTACCTGCCCAAAGGCACCAACCTGTCGACGTTCAGCCAGGGCGACCTTGACGCCATCGCGACGAAGCTCAACAACCGTCCGCGCAAGTGCCTGGGATTCCGCACACCAGCCGAGAGTGTTGCCTTGACCGGTTGAATCTAAGGCGTCTTTCTTCGCGGCCGAGCTCGACCGGCCACACACACGCTCGTAGCCTTCATCGACGAGCACAAGGACCGCTTCGGCGGCGTCGAGCCGATCTGCCGGGTCCTCACCGACCACGACTGCAAGATCGCCCCGTCCACCTACTACGCCCACCACAAACGCCAGGCCGCACCCGCGGCCCGCACCGTCCGCGACGCCGAGCTGAAGACCCTCATCACACAGGCGTACGAGGCCAACTACCGCGTCTACGGCGCCCGGAAGATCTGGCGGCACCTGAACCGCCAGGACGTCGCGGTGGCCCGCTGCACCGTCGAGCGCCTCATGCGTGAACTCGGCATCACCGGAGCGGTCCGCGGCAAAAGGGTGATCACCACCATCTCCGACGCGAGCGCGGAACGGGCCCCGGACCTCGTGGACCGCGACTTCGTCGCCCCCGCCCCGAACCGCTGCTGGGTCGCCGACTTCACCCACGTCACCACGTTCGCCGGCGTCGTCTACGTCGCCTTCGTCGTGGACACCTTCTCCCGCCGCATCGTCGGCTGGTCAGCAGCCACATCGAAGGAGACACAGCTCGTCCTGGACGCCCTCGAGATGGCCTTGTGGCAGCGCGACCGAGATCAACACCCTTATCAAAAAGGCGAGTTGATACATCACTCCGACGCGGGGTCGCAGTACACATCGTTCGCGCTCGCCGAGCACCTCGACCGGGCAGGCATCGCCGCGTCGATCGGATCGGTCGGCGACGCCTACGACAATGCCCTGATGGAGTCCACGATCGGCCTGTTCAAGACCGAGTTGATCAAGCCCCGTCGGCCCTGGAAGACACTCTCCGAGGTCGAGTTGGCCACCGCTGAGTGGATCGACTGGTACTGCCACCGCCGACTGCACGGTGAGATCGGGCACACCCCGCCCGTCGAATACGAGTCCAACTACTACCGAGCAACCACGAAACCCCAGGTCACAGTCACAACCTAGAGTCTCGATCAAACCCGGAACGGTTCAAGCTGTTGTCTTTCCGGGCTTGAGGACGGCGTTTTCGCTGGTCGGGCATAGGTCGGCGATCCTGTGGGAGTGGTGGTCTGTCGTGTCGCCGCTGCTGTGGAGGTCGTGGATGCCGTCGGTTGTGGGGCTGCTGGAACAGCGCGAGCTCGCCGCTCGCCGTCGCGTGGACGAGCTGCGGGAGGAGGCCGACCGCATCCAGGCTGAACTGGCCGTGGCCGAGCGGGACTGGAAGGAATGGGCCATCGCTCGCTCGCGGGTGGGCGAGGTGCTTGCCCCGGCGGACGAGACCGAGCATGACCACGACCAGGCCGACCGGACGGCACCGGCCGCCGATGGGCAGGCTGAGGAGGCATCGTCAACGCCGGAAGCGGCGAAGACGAAGTCGCAAGTGCCGGTGTGGCGTGAAGGGCTTGCCTGGTCGGCGTTGTCGGTGGACTACCAGCGCATCCTCAAGGCGCTCGCGGACCGGGCCCGGCTCGGTCAGGGGCCGCTGACCTGCCAGGAGATGGCCGCAGCGTTCGGCATGGACGTGGTGCCGACGCGGGTGGAAGCACTGCGGTCGAAGGCGAAACGCCTGGTCGCACGCGGCTGGCTGGCCGAGCCCGCGCCGGGCCGGTTCACGCCGGCTGCGGGCGTGAGCGGGCCAGGCGGCGCGTCATGAGCAGGGTCATCGACCAGTAGATCACCGCCTCGGCGCTGGCAGTGCGGCGTTCGAAGTCGCGCGCCAGACGGCGGGTGCGCATCAGATGGGCGAAGAACCGCTCGACGATCCACCGCTTGGGCAGCACCACGAACCCCTTGACGTCGTCGCTGCGTTTGACGATCGCCAGCACCAGCGCGAGCGTGGCCAGGCAGTACTCGACAAGGCTGCCGGTGTAGCCGCCATCGGCCCAGACCAGAGCCAGCCGGTGGTGCGTGTCGGCCACCTGCTCGAGCAGGACCTGGGCGGCGGCGCGGTCGCCGGTGTCCGCGGCGGTGACCATCACGCCCAGCAGCAGGCCGAGGGTGTCGACCACGACGTGCCGCTTGCGCCCGTTGACCAGTTTGCCGCCGTCGAAGCCGCGACTGTCCGACCCGACGACGGCGTCCGCCTTGAGGGACTGCGAGTCGATCACCCCTGCCGTCGGCTCCGCGTCGCGGCCCAGCTTCTCGCGGACCTTGGCGCGCAGCCGGTCGTGGAACTCCTTGACCATGCCGTGGTCGCGCCAACGGCGGAAGAACGCATAGACCCGGTCCCACGGCGGGGAAGTCGGCCGGCATCGCCCGCCATTTGATGCCATTGTCGACCAGGTAGCGGATCGCATCGAGTATCGCCCGGTGGCAGTACGCCTCTGGCTGCCCTCCCCGGCCGCGCATCCAGCCAGGCACCGGCAGCAACGGCCGGATGGCCGCCCACTCCGCGTCCGTCATGTCCGTCGGATAACGCGGCTGCCGGCAGCCGTTGTCGGCGGCGTTTCCGAACCGGTGAGCCAGACAGTCACACTCCCGCGTGACGCAACTGGACTGCCCGGCCGTCGACACGGAACACTGCGGCACAAGGGCCTCCTGATGTTGCTCGGTGATTCGACACCAACGAGCTGTTCAGGAGGCCCTGCTCGTATGCGCCAAGCACCCCGCGACCACCCAATCGGGACTCCCGTTCGATCGACAAACCCCAAGATCGGTACGACAACAGCTACTTAACTTGGTGTTTAACCTCGCCGGGTCACCTGACCTGCTGATCTTGACTGTTTCGTGAGACAGCAGGGCGGCCGTTCTTCACGCTTCGAGGTGTCGAGCAACGTCGCGTGAAGGAACGGCCGCTGTGAAGAGTCTGGCTTCTGCAGGTCCCGCTGACGCCGCGCTGAGCGTGCTGTCCCACTTTCGTGTCGAGTTCTACGACTGCCTTTACAGCCGTGCGGATGCGCTCTTCGAGCTCACCGACGCGGTTCTGTGCGCCGATGGCCCGGTGACATCGCTGGTCGAGCTGACGCTCACGGCTGAGCACCGGCGCGGGCACGGGGCGATGTACGACGCGGTCAACCACGGCTGGCTGGAACCGCGCCGCCTACGCAGGCTGCTCGCCTCCACGCCGCTGCCGCGGGCCGCCGACGGGCGGATCGTGCTCGCCGTCGACGTGAGCAACTGGCTGCGTCCTGACGCCCCGACCAGCCCGGAGCTGCTGTTCTGTCACGTCTACGGGCGAGGCCGCAGCGCGGATCAGTTCATCCCCGGCTGGCCGTACTCCTTCGTCGCCGCCCTGGAGACGGGACGCACGTCGTGGACCGCCGTGCTGGATGCGATCCGGCTGGGGCCGGCCGACGACGCCACCGCGGTGACCGCCGCTCAGCTCCGCGACGTCTTCACCCGGCTGGTGCGCGCTGGGCAGTGGCGGCCGGGCGACGCGGACATCCTCGTCGTGCTGGACTCCGGCTACGACGTCACCCGCCTCGCCTACGTCCTGGCCGATCTACCCATCGAGCTGGTCGGCCGGCTGCGCTCGGACCGGGTGATGCTCCGCGACGCCGGCCCGCGCCGCTCGACCCCGCGCGGCGGGCAGCCCCGCAAGCACGGCGGCGTCCTCACGTTCTCCAAGCCGGACTCCTGGCACACTCCCGACCAGGCCACCGCCTGCGACACCACCCGCTACGGCCGGGCCGAGACCCTTGCCTGGGACCGGATGCACCCCCGCCTGACCGCCCGTGGCCCCTGGCTCGACCACTGCGGTGAACTCCCTTTGGTCCACGGCACGTTGATCCGGCTGAAGGTCGATCACCTGCCCGGTGACCGCGACCCGAAGCCCGTCTGGCTGTGGTCCTCACGCACCAGCATGACCAGCGCCGACATCGACCTGCGCTGGCAGGCGTTCCTCCGCAGATTCGATCTTGAGCACACTTTCCGGCTGTTCAAGCAGACCCTGGGCTGGACCGTCCCCAAGGTCCGCGACCCGCACACGGCGGACCTGTGGACCTGGCTGATCATCGCCGCCCACACCCAACTCCGCCTCGCCCGGCCCCTTGCCGAAGACCTGCGCCGCCCCTGGGAACGGCCCGCCGAGCCCCGCCGGCTCACCCCCGCCCGGGTCCGCCGGGGGTTCCGCCACCTCTGCGTGAAGACCGCCCGTCCTGCCGGTGGGCCCAAACCCTCCCGGCCCGGGCCCGGACGCCCGCTCGGCTCGAAGAACCGCAGGCCAGCCCCACGTCACGAGCCCGGGAAGACCGTCAAACGAGCCGAAACCCTCACCGAACACGTCCGCTTGAAACAGCAACGAGGATAAAGATCAAGCTGAGGGAGCGACGCCGCTTGATCGGTACCCGATGGCGACGTCTGAGCGCCGGCCGACAGGCCCTTCTCACACTCGCCCACCTCCGCAACGGCCA
>NZ_JBSFVU010000071.1:0-16877 GCF_053592475.1 Streptomyces sp. NPDC002671 | reverse complement strand
TGCACAGACCGTAGTGGCCGCCCGTCTGGAGCGCGAGGTGGAACCGAAGTTCCATCCGGACTCCTACGGGTATCGGCCCGGACGGTCGGCGCTGGCCGAGGCGAACGCCTGGCTGGTGCGGGGGGTGCTGCTCGGCGGCGAACGGGCGCTGGCGGAGGCGGTGCCCGCGGACTGGGCCCGCGTCGAGGTCCGATGGACCTCGCTGATGGGCGTACGCCATCCCGGGGCCGTGTCCTGGACGGACCCGGTCCGCTCCCCGGAGGAGCCGACACCGCCGAACACCGCCCTGGCGCACGCCGAGAGGGCGTACCGCGCCGCGGTCCGCGCCGCCGCGGAACACGCCGCTCACCGGGCCGCCGCCGAGCTGCTCTCCGCCGAGGCCGAACGGACCCGCCGCCGGGTCCGCGCCCTGCGCAGGCACTGGATCCCCCGGCTGCGAGGCGAACTGGCGGCCGTGGAGCTGGCGTTGGAGGAGTCGGAGCACGAGGAAGCGGTACGGCGCCGGTGGGCCGCCGCCCGCGGCGCGAGACAGCATCGGCGGGCTCGCTCGGGGCCCGCCGATGGGGGGATGGATTCCGTCAGGTGCCGCGCTTGATCTCGATGTGCTTGGCCTCCGGCTTCTCGGCGCCCATGCCGACGCTGACGGTCAGCATGCCGTCCGTGTAGTCGGCCGTGACGTCGTCCTCGTCGGCGCCGGGCGGCAGCGTCACGCTGCGGCTCATCGCGCCGTACCGGATCTCGCTGTGCTGCTTCTCGACGTTCCGTTCGCTGCGTTCGGCCTGGACCGTCAGCACCCCGTCGCCGATCATGACGTCGATGTCGTCGGGGGACACTCCCGGAAGTTCGGCGCGCATGACGAAGCGGTCGTCCTCTGTGTAGTCCTCGATGCGCACCGTGTACAGGTCGCTCATCGCGGGCATCGCAAGCCGGGCAGGAAGGTTCTCGAACCAGTCCGGGATCTCCGGGAACGGGAACCTCTGCCGGCGTGCCAGTGTGGCCATGGCCGTACCTCCTCGGCCGTCGTCGCTTCTGCCGACACATCCAGTGAAGCGCGCGGGGACACGTGCCGCTGAGGCCGAACAGCCCATGCCCGGGGTCCCTGAAGCCCCTTTCGTCCTGCGCGTTGGCGGCCCTTCGTCCGCGACCTGCCACCCGGCCGGGGCTTCCTGGTCGCCGCGGGCCTGGAGCCAGCACTGGACTTCCTGGCCGGGTACCACGTCGAACGGCAGGACGTGGAGGAGTTCGCGGACACCCTGCACCGACCGGTACGGGACCTCGAACAACTGCTCGGCCTCACCTTCCAGGGCGAGGTGCGGGCTGTGCCGGAGGGCCGCCCAGCTCGTCGAGACGTACCTGCTGAACCAGGTCTGTCACCAGACTGTGGTGGCCTCCAAGGCGGCCCGCTGTGTGCTCGCCGCAGGCGGGCGGCCGGTGGTGGACCTCTCCCTGCGCCGCACGCACGGCCCGTGGGCGGGCCTGCGGACGGCTCGGCTCGCGGCGATGGTGGGCTTCGCGGGCACCAGCAACGTCGCCGCGGCAACGGCCCTCGGCATCCCCGCTTCGGGCACCATGGCGCACTCCTACATCGAGACCTTCCCCGGCGAGGAAGAGGCCTTCCGGGCCTTCGCGCGCGGCCATCCCGGTCCGGTCACCTTCCTCGTGGAGACGTACGACACCGAGGCGGGGGTCGGCATCGCGGCCCGTGTCCTGAACGACCTGCGACGCAGACCGGGCTGCGCGATCCGCCTGGACAGCGGCGGACTCGACGAGTACGTCGTGGTCCGGCTGGTACGCACCGGCGCCCCGATCGATGTGTACGCCGTGGGCACCCGTGTCGGCGTGGCCGCGGACGCGCCGTACCTGGATGCGGCCTACAAGCTCGTGGAGTACGACGGCCGCCCCGTCATGAAGCTGTCCTCGGCGAAGGTCACGGCACCGGGCCGCAAACAGGTCTTCCGGCGCACCGGACGGCCCGACGTCATCGCCCCGGCGGAGGAGGAACCGCCGGACTCGGCGCGGCAACAGGACCTCGAACCGGTCCGTGCGATCCGGTCCCGGGCGCTGGAGGAGCTGACCGCGCGGGTGCGCACGGACATCGAGTCCCGGATTCTCTGGGCGGTCTGGCGGCCCCCGCCGCCTTTTGACCGTCGTCCCCGGTGAGGCCGACGGGACCGCGGCCCGGGACCAATGGCCCCTGGCACCCCGTGCGGACCGGGACTTGCATGGGATCACGGGGGCACCGTCCGCGGCGAGGAGGCGAGGACCATGATCATGCCCGCACCGACGCGGCGAGGCGACAGGGCTGCGCCGAGCGCCGGCCCCGGGAGGTACGGCGGCATGGATGCCCGCATCGGCGACGAGATCGTCGCACGCGGCACCACGACCGGTGTCGTGACCCTGGACTTCCCCGGGCCGGACGCCTGCATCCGGCACCTGGTGCAGGGAGGCGACCATGTCCGCTCCGAGTGACCGCCGGCCGATCGTGGTCGGCGTGCAGGCCGATCCCGCCCGGCGGATGGCGCTGGCCTGGGCGGCCGACGAGGCGGCCCGCCGACGGGTGCCGCTGCGTCCCGTACGCGCCGAAGGCGTGCCGACCAGGGGTTACCGGGGGCGAGAAGTCCCGCCGTCCTGGGAGGAGTGGAACGCGCAGCTGCACCGGAGCGGGAAGCAGGTGCTCACGGAGGCCGTGGACTTCGTCGAGGCCCGGCATCCCGACGTCGAGGTGGACGCCGTACTCGCCGAGGGCGACCCCGTGTGGGTGCTGGGCGAGGAGAGCCGTTCCGCCACGGCCGTCGTGCTGGGCTCGCAGCACCTGAGCCGGGCCCAGGAGGTGTTCGGCTCCACCGCGGTCGCCCTGCCTCTCATGGCGCACGCGCACTGCCCGGTTGTGGTCGTTCCGGAAGCGGAGCACATCACCCAGGAGCCCGCTTACTACGTCGTCGGCGTCGACGGCAGCGAGCACTCGGCCGCCGCCGTCGACCTGGCCTTCGAGGAAGCCGCCCTGCGCGGAGCCGAGCTGCGGGCGCTGTATGTCTGGCAGCCCGGACCACTGAGGATCCTCGACGAGCACGAGCCTCAGCAGGAGTACCGTCGGCTGCTCTCCGAGACCGTGGCAGGCCGCCACGCCCGCTACCCCGACGTGGACCTGCGGCACGAGCTGATCGTGGGGCATCCGGTACAGGCGCTCACCGACGCCTCGGCCCTCGCACTGGGCCTGGTGGTGGGCACGCGAGGACGTGGCGGCTTCACGGGCATGCTGCTTGGCTCGGTGAGCCAGGGCGTGCTGCACTACGCCCGCTGCCCTGTCTTCGCCGTTCCGTCGCCGCGGGGCTGACCTGCTCCTCGTACGTGGGCAGCGGTTGTCACATCCAGGGCGGTCACGGCGACAGCGGTCGTCAGCGGTTGAACAACCCCACAGGCCCGCTTGGCCCCCGGGTCAGGTCCGGGCGGCCCCTGCCCTGTGCGCGTGGCGGCGCGCAGGATGGAGAAAGGACTCGGCGGGCGCCTTGCCGGCCGCCGGGTCCGGCCTCCTAGGGAGGCCATCGTGCGCACCCCACCCCCCGACACGTACGACATCACCGCCCTTGTGGCGGATGCCGCCGCGGCCCCCTCGTTGCACAACGCACAGCCCTGGAAGTTCCGCTTCCGGCGCGACAGCGGCGTGCTGTGCCTCTACGCCGCCCTGGAACGCGCGCTGCCACCTACCGCCCCGGACAACCGGGGCCTCCATCTGGGCTGCGGCGCGGCTCTGTTGAACCTGCGTGTCGCCGCTGCCGCGGGTGGTCGGCGTCCGGACGTCCGGCTCCTGCCCGACCCGGCCGATCCGGCGCTGCTGGCCGAGGTGGACCTCGGCAGCCCGGTGCCGCCCGACGAGGCTCTCGCCTGCCTGTACCCGGCGATCCGCCGCCAGGCATCGTCGTCAGCCAGTTCTTCAACGCGCTCGCGGTGCGCACGGACCGGCAGAGCGTCTTCCGGGGCCGGTCTGCTGAGCAACCCGTGGCTGATCGGCGCTGGTTGCTTCGGCGTCGTGCTGATGGCGGCCATCAGCTACGCGCCGCCGCTCCAGGGCGTCTTCCACACCGCACCGCTCGCTCCCGCCGACTGGGTGGTCCTCGCCGGGTTCGGAGAGCTGCTGCTGGCCGCCGAGGAAGCCCGCAAGTGGGTGCTGCGGCAGCGCAGGACACCCCCGAAGGGAGGAACACGATGAGAGTGATCACCGTGGGCTGCGGCCGGGTCGGTTCCACCCTCGCCACGCAGCTGGTCACCGAGGGCCACGACGTACGCCTCGTCGACCGGGAACCCCAGGCGCGCAGGCTGCTGCCGCCGGCTTTCCCCGGATCCTTCCTCGTGGGCAACGGCTTCAGCCGTTCCGTGCTGGAAGCGGCCGGAATCGCGCACGCGGACGCACTCGTCGCGGTCACCTCGGCCGACAACAGCAACATCGTCAGCGCGCGGACCGCCAAGGAGACCTACCGGGTCCCGATCGTCCTCGCCCGTATCCACGATCCCCGTCGCGCCGACCTGTGCCGGAAGCTGAGCATCCCGGTGGTCTCCAGCGTCCGCTGGGCGGTCAGCCGTATGCATCAGATGCTGCTGCACCGCCATCTGACCCCCGAACTCGTCTTCGGCAACGGTGAGACGCTGCTGGTCCGCTCGCAGCTTCCGGCGTATCTGACCGGGCGCCGCCTGTCGGCGTTCGACGTCGACGGCGAGATCGTCGTCGTCGAGGTCACCCGCGCGGGCCGCTCGCTGCTGCCCGCCCACGGCGACCTGGCCGAGCCCGGGGACCTGGTCACCTTCGCCGTCGCCGCGACCGCGCTCGGCCGGTTGCGCGGCTTCCTCGACAAGGAGCTGGGAACGTGAAGGTCCTCATCGCAGGCGCGGGCTGGCTCGGCACCCAGATCGCCCAGGTGCTCGCCGCCACCCACAACGACGTGGTCCTCATCGAACAGGACGACCATCGTCTGGCCGAACTCGAGGGGCTGCCTCGCGTACGGCTGGTGCCAGGTGATGCCTGCGATCCTGCCCTCCTGGAGCACTCCGGGGCGCTCACCTGCGACCTTGTCGTCTCCGCCACGGGCCGGGACGAGGACAACTTCGTCATCAGCCTGATCGCCAAACGGCAGTTCGACGTGGAGCGGGTGGCGGCGCGTGTCAACGACTCGGAGAACGCCTGGCTCTTCGACCAGCGGTGGGGCGTGGACGTAGCCATGCCCTCCGCCACCCCACTGATCTCCCTCATCGAGGAGGCCACCGGTGCCACCGACACCGTGGCACTGCTCCGGCTGAGCAAGGCGGGCGTCGAGGTCATCGAGACCGCGATCACGGAGCAGTCGCGGGCCACAGGGCACACGCTGAACGAGATCCCCCTGCCGCCCGGCACGGTCGTCGCCACCGTCGTCCGCGACGGCCGGCCCACGGTTCCCGGACCGGAGGTACGGCTGCTGCCGGGCGACGAACTCCTGCTCGTGTCGCACGAGGCCACGGAGCAGGAGATCCACGCGGCCTTCCAGTGACCCTGGCCGGGGCTGGGTTCACCGGTTCCCGGCCCGCGCGATAACGACCGGACAGCTCGCGTGCTGCGCCACGTGCCGGCTGACCGAGCCGAGCACGTCGGTCAGCTCCTTGCGTATCCGCTGCCGGGCTTCGTCCTCGTCGACGTCCATGTCCACGGCAGGCGCCGACCAGCCGTAGGGCCCAGGCAGCTCCCACACCGCGACCCGGCGACCGCAGGCGGTCACCGGGGCAGCGTCAGGCGGATCGACTCGCCCGGCTGGACTCGGACGGCGCGGCCGGCCAACTGCACGTCGATCGGCTGACGGTCGGATGGGGGTACGGTGATCTCCATGCGCTTGTGCCGCAGGCGCAGCCGCACGCCCCAATGCCCCCGATAGCGGACGGCGAACCCGTAGGACGACAGCTCGGGCATCGGCACGGGGTCCAGCCACAGTGCACCCTCGCGGCTTTCCAGTCCGGTCAGGCCTCGCTGGACGAGGTCGAGCGTGCCGGCCATGGCACCGAGATGGATGCCTTCGCCCGTCGTGCCGCCCTGCACGTCGGCGATGTCACCGCGCAAGGCTTCCTGGCAGAACGCCCACGCGCCCCCGCGCTGGGCCCGGGCCAGCACCCAGCCGTGGACCAGGCCGCTCAGAGTGGAGCCGTGACTGGTTCGGTCCAGGTAGTAGTCGACGGTCCGCAACCAGGTCTCCTCGTCCACTGGATGGCCCAACTGGGAGAAGAGGGAGCGGAGTTCCGACGGAGAGAACAGGTAGCCCAGCATCAGCACGTCGGCCTGCTTGGACGCCTTGTAGCGGTTGGCGGTGTCGCCCTCCGCCTCCAGGATCCGGTCCAGACGGCGGATGTCGTCGTACCGCTCGCGGTAGCCGTTCCAGTCGAGTTCGACGAGGTCCCCGTAGCCCGCGAACTGGCTGACGACGCCGTCGTGGAAGGGCACGTACAACGTGTGGGAGATCGTCTCCCACCGTTCGGGCTCGCTTCCGTCCAGCTCGATGCGCTCGGTGAGTTCCTGGCGCCGTGGCTCCGGGAGCGTACGCAGCAGTTCCCCCGCGCGGGAGAGCACCCAGGCGGCCGTGACGTTGGTGTACGCGTTGTCGTCCAGGCCGGGTTCGTTCGCGCCCGGATAAGCGTCGTGGTATTCGTCAGGGCCCATCACGCCACGGATGCGGTACCGGCCGAGCTGCTCGTCGTAGGTGGCGGAGTCCGCCCAGAAGCGGGCGATCTGCAGCAGCATCTCGGCGCCTTTGGTGTGAAGGAACTCGGTGTCGCCGCTCGTCTCACAGTACTGCCACACGTTGTAGGCGATCGCCGAGCCGACGTGGTACTGAAGCCGCGAGTTGTCCGGCAGCCAGCGTCCCGAACGCGGGTTGAGGTGCAGCTTCTGGGCTTCCTCACGCCCGTCGCTGCCGCTCTGCCATGGATACAGGGCGCCGCGCCGGCCGTCGGCGCGCGCCGCTGAGCGGGCTGCCTCCAGGCGCCGGTGCCGGTACCCGAGCAGGGCTCGGGACACCTCGGGAAAGTGCAGATCCAGATATCGCAAAGCGAACAGCTCGTCCCAGAAGACATGACCGCGGTAGGCCTCGCCGTGCAGACCCCGGGCCGGGACACCCACGTCGAGCTCGGCGGTATGCGGGGAGAGTGTCTGCAGCACGTGGAACAGGTGCAGGCGCAGGATGCGCCCCGGCTCCTCGGGGACGTCGATGTCGGCACGGCGCCACAGCTGGCGCCAGGCCGTCCGGTGTGTCCGGAGGAGTTCGTCGAGGCCAGGTGCAGCACGGACCCGGTCGATCGCCGCGCGCAGGGGATCGCTGATGGCCGGGTCTCGTGAGGTGTGCATGGCGATGGTCTTGTCGATGGTGACCGGATGGAGGGGGCTCAGATCGAGGCGGGATCCCTGAACCGCGCGCACACCCTCGTCGCAATACTGGAGGGGGCCGTCGGCCGTCAGGCGGCCGGCCATGCCGATGCGGATGTCGGAGTTACGGGTCCGGCAGCGCAGCCAGACCGTGTCCGGCGGAACGGCACCCGTGCGCACGGCGGTCAGGTGGCGGCCGTTCAGGTCCCGGTAGCGCGCGACGCCCTGGTTGGAGACGCCGCTGTCGAGTGCCGCCTCGACGTCGAGTACCGCCGTGAAGTTCTCGGCGGTGAACTCGGTACGCAGCGCACCCACATGCGGATCGCCCATGTGCACGAGCCGCAGCTGGCGCACGGACAGCAGCTGTCCCTGCGCGAGTTCGTACCGTGTCCGGCGCTCCAGCAGACCCGTGTCGAAGTGCAGCACTTGGCCGTGTTCGAGCACGGTCGCCGTTTCCGGTGTGATCCATGGGCCGTCGGCCACCCGGAAGCGGAGTACCAGCCAGTTCGGAAGGTTGACGATGTCCTCGTTCTCGACGAGGCGGCCGGCGACGTGGGAGGTGAGCCGGTCGTAGCACCCGGCGGCGTAGGTGCCCGGATAGTGCACGTCGTCCGCGGCGCACTCGGGAAGCGCGCCACGGGTGGCGAAGTAACCGTTACCGAGCGTGCACAGCGCCTCCCGGAGACGTTCGTCCGCGGGATCGTAGCCGTGGTACTCCCAGGTCCAGGACGCCACCGCGGTCGGCTGCTCGGCAGTGTCTGCCGTATCCATCGGGTCGGGGGGTCTCACGGCTGCCGCTGTGGCACGACGGCGACCGGGCACTGAGCATGATGCAGCAGCGTATGCCCCACCCGACCGATCTGGAGGCCGAAGTGGCCCGTCCTGCGGTGCGCCCCGACGACCACGAGATCGGCGGCTGCCGAGCGGTCCACGAGGATCTTGCTCGCCGGTCCCTCAAGCACCGAACGGTGCGCCCGGACCTGCGGATACTCAGCGGTCATGTCCCCGAGCGATGCATCGAGCAGCGCGGAGGCTCGCGCGTTGGCCGGTTCGTCCGCCCGCGAACGATCGCCGCTCGCGTCGAAGGCAGGGTGGCGCCATGCACGTACGACGTCGAGGGTGCAGCCCCGTACGTCGGCCTCGCGGAAGGCGAACCGCAGCGCCTCGGTGCGCGTGTCGGCGTCCCCGAGCCCGAGCAGGATCCGCTCGTGCGTACCGGCGACACCCGCTCGGTCGCCTCGGACCACCACCACGGGGCAATGAGCCCGCGCCGCGACGGCCAGACCGACCGACCCGAGAAGCAGGCCCTTGAGCTGCCCTCGACCGCGCGAGCCCGTCACCAGCGCGAACGCACCATCGCCCGCAGCCACGAGGGCGGCTACGGCCTCCTCCGGAAGGATGTCGGTGGTGACCTTGACATCAAGGTCACGCCGCTCGGCGCGCTCGGCCGCGGAGGCCACGACGTGCTCCGCCAGCACCTGCTCGGAGGGACGCCCGACACCGGTCGTCGGCAGTGCGCCCTCGTAACGCTCCCACAGGGAGGCGTGGACGAGCCTGAGGGAAAGACCGTGACGGACGGCTTCGTCCACGGCCCAGTCGACCGCAAGCAGGCACGAATCCGATCCGTCGACGCCCACAACCAGAGGGAGTGCCATCGTCCCCACCGCCTTCCATGGGGCCGCCACCTCGTGCAGCACAGCGGGTCGACTCCACCGTCGCACTCCCGTGGCCGCACTCGCGAGGGCGCTTCGGCCCGCGTCGGAGGACCTTCGGCCCTCTACAGCTCGACGTTGCGCCCGGCTTTACTTGAGGCCGCTGAGCGCTCAGGACGAGACCGGGACGATGGGCATCGTGCGGGTCGGGTCGACGTAGTCCTGCAGGAGCTGGATGCCGACCGGCAGGGTCATCACATCAAGGGAGAACACGACCCCAGTGGCGTCGAGGCCACCTGGATCATCAGCGCGCCCGCCGCCCGCGCCATCGACGACGATGAGGCGGAAACGCGGGGGTCGTACGAAGCGGCCAGCCCATCCCCCTCTGGAGCGCCCTTCCCCGCCAAGGCGCCGGACCTCATCAGGGCTTTTCCTGAGGCCCTCGCCGCCGCAAGACGGCGGACGCAGGCGTACGTCAGTCGGACGTCATCCTTCCTCCGGTGCGCTCGCTGCCATCCTGAGCGTCCGCTCCGGCCTTGGGGAGTGCTATCGGGGGAAGCGGGCCAGATGGCGCCTGAGATGGCCCCTTGGCCCTGTAGCGGCGGGATGTGGCCGGGCGGAAGCTGGGAGTGGCAGCGGCGGTACGTCTGGGTGTGGAGGCATGGTGGCTGGGCTGGTCGTCGTAGGAGTGGACGGGTCTGCGTCGAGTCTTGCCGCGGTGGAGGCGGCGGCTCGGGAGGCGCAGTCGCGTGGTGCCGGGCTTCGGGTGGTGCATGCGTTCCTGTGGCCGGCGATGCATGTGCCGTTGGGTCCGTCGCCGCTGGGCCCGCCGGAGGGCGGGATCCGGAACATGGTCGAGCGTCTGGTGGCCGAGGCCGACGAGCGTGCGCGGGAGACGGCACCCGAAGTGAACGTCAGTCACGTGGTGGTCACCGGTGAGCCGCTCACGGTCCTGGAGGCGCAGTCGCGCGGCCGAGCTGGTCGTGGTCGGTTCCCGAGGCATGGGTGGATTCGTCGGGCTCCTGGTCGGATCGACGGCGGTGCATCTGGCGGCGCACGGCCGGTGCCCGGTATTGGTGGTGCGCGAGCAGTCGACTGCGGACGGTCCGATCGTGGTGGGTGTGGACGGTTCGGACCTGGGCGAGCGGGCGGTGAAGTTCGCCTTCGCCGAGGCGGCGCTGCGCAAGGCACCCCTGGTGGCGGTGCATGCCTGGACCACGTGGAACGCGACCATGCCGGCGCCGCAGGATGCGTCCGAGCCGTACGCGAACCCGCCGGGCGCGCTATTCGGGGAGGAGGAGCGCCTGCTGTCCGAGGCGCTGGCCGGCCACCGGGAGCGCTATCCGGAGGTGGTGGTGGAGCACCAGGTGGTGCACGGCCGGACGCGGGAGGCGCTGATCAAGGCGAGCCGCTCCGCGCAGCTGGTGGTGGTCGGTGCGCGCGGGCGTGGTGGGTTCGCCGGGCTGCTGTTGGGGTCGGTCAGCCAGGCCCTGCTGCATCACGCGCACTGCCCGGTCGCTGTGGTGCGGGGAGCGGACGCGGGCCGCTGACGGCCGCGGGCGCCGTGCGGGGGGCTGCAGGGCGGGTGGGAGTAAAGCGGGTCAGGATGGGGCTGCACACGGCGAGGAGCAGCACGTAGGTGGTGACCAGGGCTCCGAAGCGCTGATCCGCGGTACCGGCGAGGCCGACGATGACGACGGAAAACTCGCCTCAGGCGATCAGCGCGGTCCTGGCCCGCAGCCGGCCGCGGTGGCCCGCTCCCTCGCGGCGGGCCGCGTACCAGCCGGAGGCCACCCTGTGAACGCCACTGGGCAGGTGAGCCGCCGCGGCGGCCGGAGCGAAGACACCTGCGGTCAGGGGCAAGTCCAGTCTTCCACCCACATACCTCCGGTCTCGGGGGCGTCAGGGACAATCACCCACTCGTCCCACCACGGTCCGCCAATGACACGGCGGCATCGGTCCAGCCGCGCCCGCCCGCGGCCTGTGGATGGCGGACGAGCCGCTTGGCCCTCACAGGAATCCGATGTGCCAGCGGCCCGGGCGGGCGCGCACCCCGTCTTGGTCCCGGTGATGGTGAGGGAGGGGCAGGGTAGATGTCTGCGGCTCGCCCCGGCCAACGATCAGTGGGTCGGCGTGGGCGCCAGCGCGGGCGGCGAGGGCGCGTGCGAGGCGGGACTTGCTCTGGCGTTCGGACTGGCCGTAACACGCGGGTAGGGCGCCCGACCGGGTGGCATCGAAGTGTCAATGGCCTGTCCCAGCATGGCCGCATGCCACGTTTGGGCGTGGCCCAGTTGCTCGCCGAGACGGTCGGTGGCAGTGGCCGGGAGGTTGGTGGCAGGATGCCGGTTCTTCGGACGGTTGGCGTGGCGGGCAGGCGTACCGCAGGGGTGGGTCTGCTGGTGGTGTTGTCGACTATCGCGGTCATCGCCCCGGCGCTGGGAGCAGCTCATGCGGACCGTTCCCTGGTTCCGCAGACGCCTCTGCCGGGGGAATGCATCCCCCCATTCGCAACCCCGCTGCCGGTCTTCGGCCCGGCAGGGTCGACCCCTCGTGTCGATGCGGCGGACCACAGGAGACTCACCGTCACCATGAGGGAAACCGATCAGGCGGTACTTCCGCAGGGCCGGCATGACACCTGTGGTCACGGGGTGACTTTCAGCAAGACCCGGGCATGGACTTACGAGACCTCGGACACCGCTACCGGGCAGGTTCTGGGTCCCGCGAACTGGCCCGCGGTG
This sequence comes from Streptomyces sp. NPDC002671, assembly GCF_053592475.1. NCBI lineage: Bacteria > Bacillati > Actinomycetota > Actinomycetes > Kitasatosporales > Streptomycetaceae > Streptomyces > Streptomyces sp. NPDC002671. The sequence goes on along the minus strand of NZ_JBSFVU010000071.1, from coordinate 5,115 downwards.
ACGATCGAAGCCGAGAGGAACACGCCGACGCGGGTCACCTACCGCAACAGGCTGCCGAGTTTCAATCCTTCGGATCCGCATGGTCCCGGGCTGGTGCAGGGCCTGATGAAGGTGGATCAGACCGTTCACTGGGCCAATCCTCTGAAGACGCCGGGCGCCGGAATGCCCACAGACTGCACCGAGCCGGAGAACGCCGGCAAGCCTGTGTGCCAGCCCTACACCGGGCCGCAGCCCGCTACCGTGCACTTGCACGGCGCCGAGGTGCACGCCTGCTATGACGGCGGTCCCGACACGTGGTTCACCCCGGACGGCAGGACCGGGCCGGAGTTCTGTTCGGATCTCAAGCCTCGTCGAGGCACCGCCGTTTACACCTACCAGAACTCCCAGGAACCCGGGACCCTGTGGTTTCACGATCACGCCCTCGGGGTCACCCGCAACACTGTCTACGGCGGACTGGCAGGCTTCTACTTTCTCAGGCAGCCGAGACAGGAGCCCAGGCGCCTTCCGGGCGGTCCGTATGAGATCGAGATGGCTTTGCAGGACCGCTTCTTCGACACCAACAGCCAACTGTTCATGTTGCCGTCCTCCGCCCCGCACTACCATCCCTTCTGGGGTGTACGTGAGTTCGGAGACGTGGCGATCGTGAACGGGGCGGCCTGGCCCTACCTCGAGGTGGAGCCGAGGCGCTACCGCTTCCGCCTCCTCAACGGCGCCAACGGGCGCCGCTTCTCCCTGCACTTCGGCGGCGCTCCGGTGTACCAGATCGGCGCCGACGACGCCTACTTCGACCGGCCCGTGCAGGTCAACGACACAGCGTGTGCGGGAGGCGTCTCCACGACCGAATGCAGTGACGTGGACTTCATGCCCGGCGAGCGCGCCGACATCATCGTGGACTTCACGAAGCTGACAGGAAAGACGATCACGGTGACCAACAAGGGGTCACTAGACCCGGCGCTGCCGAACATCATGCAGTTCCGGGTCACAAAACTCCTGAAAGGTCCTGACCGAAGCTGCGACCCGGCGCACCCCAACCCAGCGAAGGGAATCTGCGCGCGTCCCACGCCGATGGTCCGCCTGATCGGCGCGCACGGGAAGCCACGCGTCAAGATCGACAAGATCAGGCAGTTCATGCTCAATGAACTCAACACCTCAGGTGGAGTGCCCGGAGCGGCAAACATCGAGGAGTACATCAACAACACGCTCTACGACGGGCTCGAGTCCCCCACCATCAGGGCGGAGTTCCCGAAGGACGGCATCAGCGAGCTGCCGCAGGTCGGATCGACAGAGCTGTGGCAGTTCATCAACGCCGAAGAGACGGAACTCGCCTACCACCCCATGCATACGCACCTGGTCCAGTTCCAGGTCGTCGGCCGCCAGGACATCGACTACGAGAAGTACGAGAAGGCATGGAGCGGGGCCTTTCCGGGTGATTGCAAGCCATCCGGGGCCGACTTCTGTCCGGGCTACGGTCCGCCTCGGTCGTACAAGACCCCGAACACCGATGGCGCCGTCGGCGGGAATCCCGCGATCAGCCGCTTCCTCAAGGGTGTTCCGAAGCCTCCGGATCCAGGGGAATCAGGGTGGAAAGACACGGTCAGGGTGTTTCCTCACCAGGTGCTCACGGTCGTGGTGCGTTTCGCCCCGACCAGCGTCCCTGCTCACCGCTCCAGGCCAGGACGCAATCAGTTCCCCTTCGATCCGACCGAGGGTCAATACGTCTGGCACTGCCATGTCCTCGGTCACGAGGACAACGAGATGATGCGACCGTATCGAGTGGTCCTCCATCGCCGGTGACATCAGCCGACTGTCCCCTTCCTTCGCAGCGTCGAGCCCGGATTGAGGCGAAGCTGGGATTCACGGCATCCAAGCAACGTGCGTACCAGAGCTGATTTCCAAGTCTGAGAGTGATCACACTTCAGTGCAGATCAGGCCAGGTCGAGCAGCTCCAGCGGTCGAGGGAAAACCGCGATGGAGTGCCGCAGGTACAGACGGTCGGTCATGTACCGCCCCCCACGCCGCTCGTCCGGCGGGGTGCCGGGATCACGACCGTAAGGAGGCGGAATAGAGAGACATAAATGCGCAGCGGACCCGATTGGATCGGCGCAGATTCTGCCCGCGGATGGTGTCACGGGCGGACCTGTTGGCCCCTACGCGGCCGTCGGAAGGCGGCGGCCGGGAGCCCGGGGCCGAGTGCGGCCTCGAGCGTCCGGGTCACGTTGGGGGGGCAGGAACGCGGTGCGTTCCCTACGGTCTCGGAGCGCTGTCCACACTCGCTGGCGGGGCACGATGGGCACAGCCCTGGCAGCCATGACCGTGCAGAGGACGAGTGCTGCGGCCGCCGACGCCGTCACCGCGACGGCGACGGCGACGGTCGAGGAGAGCGAAAAACCGGGTTTAGTGAGGAAGATCTGCGCGAGTACGAGCAACATCAGCACGGCTGACGACCGCAACGGTGCAACACCTCTCATCACAGGGTCCTCCTCTCCGTGCGGGCCCACATACGTGGGCCGACGTCAAGCTCCGCTCTACTGCGTCCCGTTGTACACGAACGGCAGACACAGGCGCCCCTACTTCGGTACTTCGAAGTCAGTGGTGAACGGTGCGTTCGGCAGTGGGAAGACCACGCTGGTGGACGAGCTGCGTCCGCGCTGGCCCGAGGCGCTGGTCTTTGACCCGGAGATGGTCGGCTCTGTGCTGCGGGAGATCGTGGAGGTGCCGACCGGTTATTTCCAGGATCTGTGGCTGTGGCGGCGGCAGGTCGCCGACCTGGCGGTGGGGCTGGTCGAGGAGTACCACCGCCCGGTTCTGGTCCCGATGTCCTTGGTCAACCCTGGGTATGTCGGCGAGATCTTCGACGTGTTGAGGGACGCGGGCATCACCGTCCACCACTTCTTCCTCAAGGTCTCCCGGGAGGTCCTGGAGAAGCGGATCGACGGACGGAGCTTCACCCCGCGCGACCCCGAGCAGGACGAGCGGGTCCGGCGCTGGTGCAAGGGCAGGATCGGATCGTGCATGGCCGTGGCTGACACCCTGCCCAGCGACACGGTGTCCCTGGACGGCGAGCTGTCGCCGCAGGAGTTGGCCGACCAGGTGCTGAACCGTATCGGAGCGGGCCCGAGCCGGTAAGGCATCCGGTCCGGTGATGGCGGTGATGGCCTGCGGTCATCCGCCGTCTTGATGGGTCTTGGCATGGGGTGGCGGGATGACCGGGGGGTGATCAACGCGGTAGCCCAAGAGAGCCTCCCTCTTCCACAACACGGTCACCGTCGTCGCGATCCGGCTGTGGGTTCACCCGTAGGGCCCAGCCGTGGCTTATCGCATGACCGGACGGTTGGCAGAGGTGTACTCGTCCGATGACACCCAACCACCGCCACCACACCCCCAACTCACACGTGAGCCCGAGCGTCTTGTGTCAGCGTTTGATGCGTCCTCGGACAGCCAGAACCGCGAGGGCAAGGAGCGTGGGCTCCAGGAGCCGGGAGACCATCTCTATATAGGTGCCGAGGGTGGTGAGGTTCTGGCCGGAAGAGCGGAAAATCACCGAGTTCACCGCCACACGGAAGGCCTTCTCCGCACGCGCCGGCGTCATCCGCTGGGACCATCGCCCGTGCAGGGCCGGGTCGGGGGTGCTGGTGCTGAGACTGATCCTGGTGCCGTGGACCGTGCCGGTGGTGGCGGGGTCCGGGTCATGGGTGGGCAGACCGAAACCCATCAGCAGCAGCACCGTCAGCGACATCGCGGCCGCCAGCCAACCGATTGCACGCAAAGCTCGCAGGCCGTAGCCGGACAGCAGCCAGTACCACCACAGCAGCCACCGCTCGCTCTTCGGCGTGCTGTTGCTGTCCTCGCGGCGGCGCATCTCGCACTCGCCATAGTAGAAGTCGGCGGCCCCGGGTTCATTCTTGCCGTCCTCGAACGCTTTACGCAGCTGCCGGTAGAGGGCAGCCACGTCCTCGGGATCGGGCGTGAGGACGGGGTCGGGGTGGTGCCGGCCGGGCCGCCAACGGTGGGACGGGAGGGCGTGGCCTGGAGGCGGCGCGGGATGGCCGGCCCTCTGCGCGCGCCAGTGGTGTTCCTCGGCAAGCGTGCGCCGACGGGTCCACCACGTCAGGGGTATCCCATGCCAGTACCGACTGGTGGGCACGGAGGCGAAGGTGGTGCGGCCTTCCAAGCGAATCTGGTCGAGATGGAAAGCGCCTGAGAACAAGCACTCCGTCAGGTCGGTGTCGGTCAGGACGAGATGGGCGGCATCCACCCCCTGGACCGAGGCCACATGCACCCTCTCGTGGAATCCTGCCAGCAGGCCCTCGTCCACCGCGTTGACGCTGGGGGTAGCGAAGGGGCGGGGGTGGGCGGTAATCGCCACGGGAGCTGAGAGCACGGCCTGGCCGAGGTCTACGGTGGCATACCGCAGCCTCACCCTGGCCGTCGACTTCCACTCGGTCCTCACACACCACACGTCACGTGCGGCAATCTCCAAGGTCACCGGAGCCTCGAACACGGCGCCCCACAGCTCAACGACGCTCTTGCAGACCAGAGGCCCAAAGAGCGACGCCGTCGCAAAACGTGCCGTCGCGAACCCGGCCTTGCCTGAGAACTGCGCGCCGCCGAACTTAGCCGCACCCGAGAACTGCGCTCCCTCGAACCCCGCGTCGCCTGCGAACCGGGTTCCGCCGAACTCGGCGTCGCCAGCGAACTCCGCATCCTCGAACCCTGCTACGCCAGTGAACTGGGTGCCTTCGAACGCGGCCCAAGAGGAGAACTGCGCCTTGCCGAACCCAGCCCAAGAGGAAAACCGCGCCCCCTCGAACCCGGCCGTACCGGAGAACATCGCTCCGCGGAAGGCTGCGGAACTGGAGAACTCTGCCCCATCGAACCAGGCACTGCGGGCGAACCGAGCCCTGTCGAACCCGGCGGGGCCAGAGAACTGGACGTCTCTGAACACAGCTCTTCCGGAGAACTCCGCCCTGTCGAACGCACCGCTGCCGATACGGACTTGCAAAGTCGTAGCGTCCCGGAGTGAAGGTCCCCTCGTAGCGTGGAGTCCGTGATACCAGGGGAAGTTGAGGTTCATGGGGTCCAAGCAACAGAAGTACGACGCGGAGTTCCGTGAGG
>NZ_JBSFVU010000070.1:0-17665 GCF_053592475.1 Streptomyces sp. NPDC002671 | reverse complement strand
GCGACGGTGGGTGGTGCGGGGCAGGCCAACTATGCGGCGGCGAACGCGTATCTGGATGCGTTGGCGGAGTTGCGGCGTGGGGAGGGTCTTCCGGCGACGTCGATCGCGTGGGGCCCCTGGGCCGACGACGGCATGGCACAGGCCGTAGCGGACCGATGGGAACAGCACGGCCTGCCCGCGATGTCCCCCGAGTCGGCCATCTCCGAGTTGGAGAAGGCCGTGAACGACCCGATGATGGCCTCGCTGCTCGTCGCGGACGTCGACTGGGACACCCATGCCCAGGTCAGGGCAAGTATGGGTACGACCCAGCTGCTGACGGAGCTGACGCGACACAGCTCCGGAGCGGCGACCGACGACCGTGCCGCGCCGGCTGAGGGAACGCTGCGACAGCGGCTCAGCGGTCTGGGTGCCGCAGAAGCGGAGCGGACTCTCGTCGAGTTCGTACGCTCCCACGTCGCTGCCGTGCTCGGCCACCGCCGAGTGGACACGGTCGATGTCGACCGGGCCTTCAAGGAGCTGGGCTTCGACTCACTCGCGGCCGTCACCCTGCGCAACCGCCTCAACGCGGCCACAGACCTGAAGCTTTCGAGCACCCTTCTCTTCGACCACCCCACGGTGACGGCGCTGGCACGGGTGCTGCGCAGCGAGCTGCTGGGGCTGCGCGGTGACGAGGCACAGGCGCTGCCCGTCAGGGCGGCTACCGACGACGAGCCGATCGCGATCGTGGCGATGAGCTGCCGATTCCCCGGCGACGTACGCACGCCCGAAGAACTGTGGGACCTACTTGTCGGCGGACGCGACGTACTGACCGAGTTCCCTGCGGGACGCGGCTGGGACCTCGACACTCTATTCGCCCCCGACCCGGACGAGCCCGGCAAGAGCTACGTCCGAGAGGGCGCCTTCCTCCATGATGCCGGCGCCTTCGACCCGAAGTTCTTCGGCATCTCGCCCCGCGAGGCGACGGCGATGGACCCGCAGCAGCGACTTCTCCTGGAAACCTCCTGGGAGGCGTTCGAGCGAGCCGGCATCGACGGCACCCTGTTGCAGGGCACCCCGACCGGCGTCTTCATCGGCAGCAACGGACAGGACTACGGCCGGAGTCTGCGCGAGGCGCCTTCCGAGAACGTAGAGGGTCACCTGGTGACCAGCAGCGCCGCCAGTGTCGTCTCGGGCCGCATCTCCTACACGTTCGGTCTCGAAGGCCCCGCGGTGACGGTGGACACGGCGTGTTCGTCGTCGCTCGTCGCTCTGCACCTGGCAGTGCAGTCGCTGCGCCAGGGCGAGTGCACGCTCGCCCTCGCCGGTGGTGTGACCGTGATGTCCACGCCCGAACTCTTCGTGGAGTTCAGCCGTCAGCGGGGGCTCGCTCCCGACGGCCGTTGCAAGGCGTTCGCGGCGGGCGCGGACGGCACCGGCTGGGGTGAGGGCGTCGGTCTGCTTCTGCTGGAGCGGCTGTCGGACGCGGAGCGCAACGGCCACCAGGTGCTGGCGGTGGTGCGTGGTTCGGCCGTCAACCAGGACGGTGCGAGCAATGGTCTTACGGCGCCGAACGGTCCGTCGCAGCAGCGGGTGATCCGTGCGGCGCTCGCGAACGCGCAGGTGTCGGCTGCCGAGGTCGACGTGGTCGAGGCGCACGGTACGGGTACGAAGCTGGGTGATCCGATCGAGGCGCAGGCGCTGCTGGCGACCTATGGTCAGGACCGCGCTGAGGACCAGCCGCTGTGGCTGGGTTCGATCAAGTCGAACATCGGGCACACGCAGGCGGCGGCCGGTGTCGCCGGAATCATCAAGATGGTGCTGGCGATGCGGCACGGGCTGCTCCCGCAGACCCTGCACGTCGATGAGCCCACGCCGCACGTCGACTGGACGGCGGGAGCCGTCGAACTGCTCACGGACCCGATCGCTTGGCCTGAGACGGGTCATGCACGCCGGGCAGGCGTCTCCTCCTTTGGTGTCAGCGGTACGAACGCGCACGTGATTCTGGAGCAGGCTCCGGTCTCGGTCCCCGGGGAGGAGCCCTCGGAGAGCGTGCCGCCGGTGGCCGTGCCATGGGTGATCTCGGCGAAGACCGAGGCGGCTCTGCGGGGTCAGGCGGAGCGGTTGGCCGCCGTCGTGCGGCGCGATGTCGCGGCGGGTGATGTCGGGTTCTCGCTGGCGGCGGGGCGGTCGGTGTTCGAGCACCGGGCTGTGGTCCTGGATGGTCTGCCTGGGTTGGAGGCTCTGGCCGAGGGCCGTGAGGTTGCGGGTGTGGTGCGGGGGAGTGCGGCCGGTGCGGATGGCCGTGCGGTGTTCGTGTTCCCTGGTCAGGGTTCGCAGTGGTTGGGTATGGCGGCTGAACTGCTCGCCAATTCCCCGGTGTTCGCGGAACGGATCGGCGAGTGCGCGGCTGCCCTCGCGCCGTTCGTGGACTGGTCGCTGACGGACATCCTCCGCGACACCGACGACGAGGCCTGGCTGGAGCAGGTCGACGTGGTCCAGCCCGTGTTGTGGGCGGTGATGGTGTCGCTGGCCGAGGTGTGGCGCTCGTACGGCGTGGAGCCGGCCGCGGTGATTGGTCACTCGCAGGGTGAGATCGCCGCCGCGTGCGTGGCCGGTGCACTCTCCATCCAGGACGCGGCCAAGGTCGTCGCCCTGCGCAGCAAGGCCATCCGTGCGCTGTCGGGGCGGGGCGGCATGGTGTCCGTCTCCCTCGGTATCGAGGACGTACAGGAGCGGCTCGCCGCCTGGAACGGGCGTCTGTCGGTTGCGGCGGTCAACGGTCCTGCCGTGGTGGTCGTTTCCGGTGACGCCGACGCGCTGGACGAACTCCTCGAACGCTGTGAGGCGGACGGCGTACGGGCTCGCCGTATCGCCGTGGACTACGCGTCGCACTGCGCGCATGTGGAGGAGATCGAGGATGTCCTCCTCCGGGACCTTGCGGGGATCTCCCCGCAGGCGGCGGCTGTGCCGTTCTACTCGACTGTGACCGCCGAGGTGCTGGACACGACCGGTCTGGACGCGGGCTACTGGTACCGCAACCTGCGTCAGACGGTCCGCTTCGCCGACACCGTCCGCACCCTTCTCGACGACGGGTTCCGGCTGTTCGTCGAGTCCAGCGCCCACCCGGTGCTGACCATGGGCGTCGAACAGACCGCCGAGACACACATCAACACCCCTGTCACTACAGTCGGTTCGCTGCGCAGGAACGAAGGTGGGCTGCTCCGCTTCCTCACCTCCGCCGCCGAGGCGTTCGTCGGTGGTGCGTCCGTCGACTGGGTCGGCCTGTTCGAGGGTGCCCGGCGCGTCGAGCTGCCCACCTACGCCTTCCAGCGCCAGCACTACTGGATCGAACGGTCCACCAGCCTCCAGGGCGATGTCACGTCGGCAGGCCTGGCGCCCGCCGATCACCCTCTGCTGGGTGCGGCCGTCACACTCCCCGCCTCGGGTGGAGTACTGCTGACGGGCCGGCTGTCGCTGCGCACGCACCCCTGGCTGGCCGACCACGTGGTGCAGGGCACGCCGCTGCTCCCGGCCTCCGTCTTCGTCGAGCTGGCGCTGCGCGCGGGCGATGCCGTCGGCTGCGACCGGGTGGAAGAGCTCACGCTTGAGGCGCCGCTGACGCTGTCGGAGCGGGGCGCCGTACAGGTATGTGTGACCGTCGGGGGGCCGGACGGGAACGGGGCGTGCTCCGTCGAGGTGTACGCCCGTATCGAGGACACCGTCGAGGGACGACCCTGGACCCGGCACGCCTCCGGCGTCCTTGTCTCCGGGACGGGAAGCCCGCTCCAGGACGGTGAGTTGGGCGTGTGGCCGCCGTCCGCGGCGCAACCAGTCGAACTCACCGGGTTCTACGAGCGGTTGGCAGCGACCGGAGTGGTGTACGGGCAGGTGTTCCGCGGGCTGACCGCGGCCTGGCGGCGCGGCGACGAGGTGTTCGCCGAGGTGACGTTGCCGGAGGCGGAGCGCGCGGAGGTGGCTCGGTACGGACTGCACCCGGTCCTGCTCGACACCGCGCTCCAGGCGGGTCTGGGCCCCCTGGACCCGGACGGCGGTGACACGGAGGACAGCACACGGCTGCCGTTCGTGTGGCGTGGTGTGTCGCTGCACGCGACCGGCGCTTCCACACTGCGGGTCCGGCTGGCGCCGACGGGGACCGACGGACTGTCGGTGCTGGTCGCCGACGCGACAGGCACGCCCGTCGCGACCGCGGACGCCCTGGTGACGCGTCCGGTGTCGCGGGAGCAGTTGTCGGCTGTGGCCGGCCTCGCCACCCGTACACCGGCCGACGCTCCGGGCCGGAGCATCGTGCCCCGGCGTGCGCTGGCCCAGGCGGCGACGGAGGCGGGGGAGTCGTCGTTGCGGCGGAGTCTGCTGCGCGCGGGTGAGGCGGAGCGCCGGCGGACGCTGCTGCGGCTGGTGCAGGAACACGCCGCCACCGTTCTCGGGCACGCCACACCGGACGGCGTCGAACCCGAACTCTCCTTCAAGGAGCACGGCTTCGACTCCCTCACCGCGGTCCAGCTGCGGAACCGGCTCAACACCGCCACCGGGCACCGACTGCCGGCCACCCTCATCTTCGATCACCCGACTCCGGTCGCCCTCGTGGAATACCTGTACGCCGAACTCCTCGGCCGTCAGGACGACGCTCCCGCGGCCACGGCACCCACCGCCCATCGCGCGGCCTCGGATCAGGAGCCCATCGCCATCGTCGCGATGAGTTGCCGCCTGCCCGGCGGCGTGCGCTCGCCCGAAGAGCTGTGGGAACTGCTGACCGAGGGCCGGGACGCGATCTCCGGGTTCCCCGAGGACCGCGGCTGGGACACGGACGGGCTGTACGACCCCGACCCCGAGGCCACGGGGAAGACGTACGCGCGATTCGGCGGCTTCGTCGACGACGCGAGCGGCTTCGATCCGGCGTTCTTCGGTATCTCGCCGCGTGAGGCGACGGCGATGGACCCCCAGCAGCGGCTGCTGCTGGAGACCGGCTGGGAGGCGTTCGAGCGCGCGGGCATCGACCCGGCGACTCTGCGCGGCAGCCAGACCGGCGTCTTCATGGGCGCGGGTTCGCACGGTTACGGCACCGGCACCCACGACCCGTCCAGCGGCGTCGAGGGCTACCTGGTCACGGGCAACGCGCTGAGCGTCACGTCCGGTCGACTCGCGTACGCGTTCGGGCTCGAAGGCCCCGCCGTGGCCGTCGACACGGCCTGCTCCTCGTCGCTGGTGGCCCTGCACCTGGCGGTGCAGTCGCTGCGGCAGGGCGAGTGCCAGCTGGCCCTGGCCGGCGGTTCCGCGATCATGTCCACACCGTGGACCTTCGTCGGCTTCAGCCGCCAGCGCGGCCTGGCGCCCGACGGCCGATGCAAGCCCTTCTCCGCGTCCGCCGACGGTTTCGGACCGGCCGAGGGTGTCGGCGTCCTGCTGCTGGAGAGGCTGTCGGACGCGGAGCGCAACGGTCACCAGGTCCTGGCCGTCGTCCGCGGTACGGCCATCAACCAGGACGGCGCCAGCAACGGCCTTACGGCGCCGAACGGCCCGTCGCAGCAGCGGGTGATCCGTGCCGCGCTGGCCAACGCGCAGGTGCCGGCCGCCGAGGTGGACGTGGTCGAGGCCCACGGCACGGGCACGAAGCTCGGCGACCCGATCGAGGCGCAGGCACTGCTGGCGACCTACGGTCAGGACCGGCCGGAGGACCAGCCGCTGCTGCTGGGCTCGATCAAGTCGAACATCGGGCACACGCAGGCGGCGGCCGGTGTCGCCGGTGTGATCAAGATGGTGCTCGGTATGCGCCACGGCGTACTGCCGCGCACCCTGCATCTCGACGAACCCACGCCGCACGTCGACTGGTCCTCGGGAGCAGTACGGCTGTTGACCGAGGACGTGCCCTGGCCCGAGACCGGACGGCCTCGACGCGCGGGTGTCTCCTCCTTCGGCATGAGCGGCACGAACGCCCATGCCGTGCTGGAACAGGCACCGGATGCGGCTCCCGACGAGGAGCCCGCGCAGAGCGTGTCGCCTGCCGTGGTGCCGTGGGTGGTGTCGGGCCGGACCGACAGCGCCCTCCGGGACCAGGCGGAGCGGCTGGCCGCCTTGGTGCGTGACCGGGCGGAGCTGTCGCCCGTGGACGTCGGGTTCTCCCTGGCGGCGGGGCGGTCCGCATTCGAGCACCGGGCCGTGGTCCTCGCAGGGGACCGCGACGGACTCGTGGACGGTCTTGGCGCGTTGGCGGACGGAAGCGTACGGCCCGATGTGGTGGCGGGCGTCGCGGGCTCGCGTGGACAGGCGGTGTTCGTCTTCCCCGGTCAGGGCTCGCAGTGGCTGGGTATGGCGGCTGAACTGCTCGACTCCTCGCCGGTGTTCGCGGAGCGGATCGGTGAGTGCGCGGCGGCGCTGGCGCCGTTCGTGGACTGGTCGCTGACGGACATCCTGCGGGACACCGACAGTGAGGCGTGGCTGGAGCAGGTCGACGTCGTGCAGCCCGTGTTGTGGGCGGTGATGGTCTCGCTGGCCGAGGTCTGGCGCTCCCTGGGCGTGGAGCCGGCCGCGGTGATCGGTCACTCGCAGGGTGAGATCGCGGCTGCCGCTGTGGCCGGTGCGCTGTCGATCCAGGACGCGGCGAAGGTGGTGGCCCTGCGCAGCAAGGCCATCCGTGCGCTGTCCGGGCGGGGCGGCATGGTGTCCGTCTCTCTCGGTGTCGAGGCCGTGCAGGAGCGACTCACTGCCTGGAACGGGCGCCTTGGGGTTGCGGCGGTCAACGGCCCGGCTGTGGTGGTCGTTTCCGGTGACGCGGATGCCCTGGACGAGCTGCTGGCCGCCTGTGAGGCGGACGGTGTGCGAGCTCGTCGTATCGCCGTGGACTACGCGTCGCACTGCGCGCATGTGGAGGAGATCGAGGACGTCCTCCTGCGGGACCTTGCGGGGATCTCCCCGCAGGCGGCGGCTGTGCCGTTCTACTCGACTGTGACCGCCGAGGTGCTGGACACGACCGGTCTGGACGCGGGCTACTGGTACCGCAACCTGCGTCAGACGGTCCGTTTCGCCGACACCGTCCGCGCCCTTCTCGACGATGGTTTCCGGCTGTTCGTCGAGTCCAGCGCGCATCCGGTGCTGACCATGGGCGTCGAGCAGACCGCCGAAGCACACATCAACACCCCTGTCACCGCTGTGGGTTCACTGCGCCGCAACGAGGGTGGACTGCTCCGCTTCCTCACCTCCGCCGCCGAGGCGTTCGTCGGTGGTGCGTCCGTCGACTGGGCCAGCCTCTTCGAGGGGGCCAGGCGCGTCGACCTGCCCACCTACGCCTTCCAGCGCGAGCGCTACTGGCTGGAGTCGGAGTCCGCCGGCACGGGCGATGTCGCGTCCGTCGGTCTGGCGTCCGCCGATCATCCGCTGCTCGGTGCGGCCGTCGCGTTGCCCGCCTCGGACGGGGTGCTGCTGACGGGCCGGCTGTCGCTGCGTACGCACCCCTGGCTGGCCGACCACGCCGTGGCGGGAGTCGCATTGCTGCCGGGGACGGCGTTCGTGGAGCTGGCGCTGCGCGCCGGGGACGCGGTCGGCTGCGACCGGCTGGAGGAACTCACCCTGGAAGCGCCGCTGGTGCTGCCGGAAAGCGGCGCGGTGCAGGTGCAGGTGGTGCTGGACGGTCCGCGGGACGGCGGACGGCGGGAACTCGGTGTGTACTCCCATCGCGACGGCGTGTCCGACGGTGCTGCCGAAGGTGCCTGGATACGGCATGCCTCCGGTGTGCTCGTCTCCGGTGCTGAGGACGGCGCGGCCGTGGACGCGGAGCTGAGCGTGTGGCCGCCCGCGGGCGCCCAGGCGGTCGAACTCGACGGTTTCTACGAGCGGTTGGCCGACACCGGCCTGGCGTACGGGACGGTGTTCCGGGGGCTGGTCGCGGCCTGGCGGCGCGGCGACGAGATGTTCGCCGAGGTCGCGCTGCCGGAGGAGACGCGTGCCGAGGCGGGACGGTACGGGTTGCACCCCGCGTTGCTGGACGCGGCGCTGCACGCCTGGCTGACGGACACGGAACGGAACTCCGGTGGGATTCGACTGCCGTTCGTGTGGCGTGGGATGTCGCTGTACGCGACCGGCGCCTCGACGCTGCGGGTGCGGTTGGCGCCGGTGGGGGCCGACGGGATGTCGGTGCTGGTCGCCGACTCCGTGGGGACTCCGGTCGCTGCCGCGGACGCCCTGGTGACGCGGGAGGTGTCGGGCGAGCAGTTCGCCACGGTGCCCGGCGGGGCGAACGACGCCCTGTACCGGGTGGACTGGACGCCGGTGTCCGACACCGACGCGGGTGCCGAGGTGGCGGATCGCGGGTGTGCCGTCGCCGGACCGGACACCTCTGGACTGGTCGTCGCGCTCAAGGCGGCCGGCCGGGCGCCGGAGGAGCACACGGACCTGGCGGCGCTCGCGGAGGAGCTGCTCTCCGGTTCCGCCGCGCCGGACCTCGTGTTCGCCGGTGTCGTGTCGGACGCCGAGGACGATGTCGTGGCGGCGGTGCGGGACGTGACGCACCGGACGCTGGACCTGGTGCGGACATGGCTGGCGACGGACGGACTCGACCGGGCACGGCTGGTGCTGGTGACCCGGGGCGCCGTGGCCGTGGAGACCGGCGAGGCACCGTCCGACCTGCCGGCCGCCGCCGTCTGGGGGCTGGTGCGGTCGGCGCAGGCCGAGCACCCGGACCGTTTCGTCCTGCTCGACGTGGACGACGCCGACGCATCGCTCTCCGTCCTCCAGCAGGCCGTGCTGACCGGGGAGCCCCAACTGGCCGTACGCGAGGGCCGGGTGCGGGTGCCGCGACTGGCCGCAGGCAGCGCCGACGGGGTGCTGGCGCCCGAGGACGGGGCCCGCTCCTGGCGGCTCACGGCGTCCGAGGACGGGACGCTGGAGGGGCTGCGGCTGCGGCCGGCCCCGGACGCGGACCGTGAACTCGGCGAACACGAGGTGCGGATCGCCGTACGGGCCGCCGGACTGAACTTCCGGGACGTGCTCCTCTCGCTGGGGATGTACCCCGACCCGGCCCTGATGGGCGGCGAGGGAGCGGGTGTGGTGGTGGCCACCGGACCCGGCGTTTCCTCCTTCGCCGTCGGCGACCGGGTGATGGGCATCTGGTCCGGTGGCTTCGGCCCGTTCGTCGTCGCGGACCGGCGGACGCTGGTCCGCGTCCCGGACGGCTGGTCGTTCACCGAGGCCGCGTCCGTCCCCGTGGTGTACGTGACCGCGCTGTACGCGCTGCGGGAGCTGGCCGGAGTGCGGTCCGGCGAGTCGCTGCTGGTGCACTCCGCAGCGGGCGGCGTGGGCATGGCGGCGGTACAGCTCGCGCGGGCCTGGAATGTCGAGGTGTTCGCCACGGCGAGCCCGGCCAAGTGGGAGGTGCTGCGGGACCTGGGCGTGGACGACGCGCATCTGGCGTCCTCGCGCTCCCTGGAGTTCGCGGGCCGGTTCGGTGCCGCGACGGGCACGGGCGGGGTGGACGTCGTCCTCAACTCCCTGGCCGGGGAGTACGTCGACGCGTCCCTCGGACTGCTGCGGGACGGCGGGCGGTTCGTCGAGATGGGCAAGACGGACGTACGGGACGCCGCCACCGTGGCGGCGGACCACCCGGGGGTCGCCTACCGGGCCTTCGACCTCGGCGAGGCCGGGCCCGAACGGATCGGACACATGCTGGCCGAGGTCGTGGACCTCTTCGAACGGGGCCGGCTGCGGCTGCTGCCCACCCGTGTGTGGGACGTACGCCGGGCCCCGGAAGCCTTCCGCTTCATGAGCCAGGCACGCCACATCGGCAAGCTGGTGCTCAGCGTCCCCGCCGCCGCACCGGACCCCGACGGCACCGTGCTGGTCACGGGCGCCGCGGGCACCCTCGGCCGGCTCGTCGCCCGGCACCTGGTCGAGCGGCACGGCGTGCGCAGCCTGCTGCTGGTCAGCCGGCGCGGCCCCGCCGCCGAGGGCATGCCGGAGCTGCGGGAGGAACTGACCGCCCTGGGCACCTCGGTGAAGGTCGCCGCCTGTGACGTCGCCGACCGCGACGCGCTGTCGGCACTGCTCTCCGGCCTGCCGGACGGGCACGGTCTGACGGGCGTGGTGCACGCCGCGGGCATCCTGGACGACGCGACGGTGGCGTCCCTGACCCCGGAGCGCCTCGACTCCGTCCTGCGCGCCAAGGCGAACGCGGCCTGGCACCTGCACGAGCTGACGCGCCGCTTCGACCTCACGCTGTTCGCCCTGTTCTCGTCGACCGCGGGCGTCTTCGGCTCCGCCGGCCAGGCGAACTACGCCGCGGCCAACACGTTCCTGGACGCCCTCGCGCAGCACCGCACCGCACAGGGCCTGCCGGCGGTGTCCCTGGCCTGGGGCCTGTGGGCCGAACGCACCGGCATGACCGGCCACCTGAACCAGGCGGACCTGTCCCGCATGACCCGCGGCGGCCTGGTGCCCTTCTCCTCGCAGGAGGGCCTGGAACTCCTCGACGCGTCGGGCGGCCTGGCCGAAGCCCTGGTGGTCCCGGCCCGGCTGGACACCGCCGCGCTCACCGCCGAGGCCGCGCAGGGCGCCACCCCGCTGCCCGCCCTGCTCCACAGTCTCGTACGCCGCCCCGCGCCGACCCGGCGCGCACGCGTCCAGGAACCGCAGCGTACCGAGGAACCGTCCCTGCCCCGGCGGCTGGCAGGGCTCGCCCCGGCCGAGCGGCGGCGCACGCTGCTGCGGCTGGTGCAGGAGCACGGCGCCACCGTGCTCGGCCACGGCTCCACGGTGTCCGTGGTGGCCGACCGGGGCTTCCTCGAACTCGGCTTCGACTCGCTCACGGCCGTCGAACTGCGCAACCGGCTCAACGCGGCCACCGGCCTGCGGCTCCCGGCCACGCTGATCTTCGACTACCCGACGCCCGAGGCACTGGCCGGACACCTCGACGAGGAGATCGCGCCCGCGCAGGCGGCCGAGGTGCCGGACGCCGCTCTCGCCGCCGAACTCGACCGGCTGGAGGCCGCGCTGCGCGGCGCCGTCGGCAGCGACACGGGTGCCCGCGAGATGGTCGCCGGCCGGCTCAGGGAACTCCTGTCCACCGTCTCCGAGTGGGGCGCCGGCGGCACGGACGCCGAACCGGCCCCCGTCGCCCCGGCAGCCGAGTCTCCCGCGCCCATGGACACGGTCGACGTCGTCGACCACCTGGAATCCGCGGACGCCGACGAACTCTTCGCCTTCATCGACCAGGAGTTCGGTTCGGCGGGGGAGGCCTGATCCGCATGAGCAACCGCGTGAACACAGCCGCCGCCCCCGCCGCCCACCGTCCAGCCAACTTGGACTCCCCTCCGGAGTCCCCGAGTTTTCCCCTGCCGTTCCCGCTGAACAACCAGCTTCCCAAGCTCGTGAGGTCCTGATGTCGGAACAAGAAAAGCTCCTCGGTTACCTCCGGCGGGTCACGGCCGATCTGCATCAGACCCGCACCCGCCTCCAAGAGGTGGAGTCAGCGGCCCACGAGCCGATCGCGATCGTCGGCATGGGCTGCCGCTTCCCCGGCGGCGTGCGCACCCCCGAGGACCTGTGGCGCCTGGTCCAGGGCGAGGAGGACGCCATCACGCCGTTCCCCGCCGACCGCGGCTGGGACACCGATGCCGTCTACGACCCGGACCCCGACCGGCCCGGCACCACCTACGCCCGGGAAGGCGGCTTCCTCCCCGAGTCCGGCGACTTCGACGCCGACTTCTTCGGGATCTCGCCCCGCGAGGCGACCGCGATGGACCCCCAGCAGCGGCTGCTGCTGGAGACCGCCTGGGAAGCCATCGAACGCGCGGGTATCGACCCGGCCTCGCTCAAGGGCAGTCAGGCCGGCGTCTTCGCCGGCGCCGTCGCACCCGACTACGGCCCCCGCGTCCACGAGGCCGCCGACGGCGTCGAAGGCCACCTCGTGACCGGCAGCGCCATCAGCGTGGTGTCCGGCCGCATCGCCTACACACTCGGCCTGGAGGGGCCCGCGGTCACCATCGACACCGCCTGCTCCTCCTCCCTCGTCGCCCTGCACCTCGCCGTGCAGGCCCTGCGCCGCGGCGAGTGCACCCTCGCACTCGCCGGCGGCGCCACGATCATGGCCACCCCGGGCACCTTCATCGGCTTCAGCCGCCAGCGCGGACTCGCCCCCGACGGCCGCTGCAAGCCCTTCGCCGCCGCCGCGGACGGCTTCGGCCCCTCCGAGGGCGCCGGCATGCTCCTCCTGGAACGCCTCTCCGACGCCCGCCGCAACGGACACCCCGTCCTGGCCGTCGTCCGCGGTACGGCCATCAACCAGGACGGCGCCAGCAGCGGACTGTCCGCCCCCAACGGCCCCTCCCAGCAGCGCGTGATCCGCGCCGCCCTCACGGACGCCGGACTCACCGCCGACCAGGTCGCCGCCGTCGAGGCACACGGCACCGGCACCAAGCTCGGCGACCCCATCGAGGCCCAGGCACTCCTTGCGACGTACGGCCGCGAACGCCCCGCCGACAAGCCGCTGCTGCTCGGCTCCGTCAAGTCCAACATCGGCCACACCCAGGCCGCGGCCGGCGTGGCCGGTGTCATGAAGATGGTGCTGGCGATGCGCCACGGCACGCTGCCGCGCACCCTGCACGTCGACGCACCGTCCCCGCACGTGGACTGGTCGTCCGGGGCCGTCCGGCTGCTCACCGAAGCCACACCGTGGCCGCAGGACGAGGAGCCCCGCCGATTCGGCGTCTCCTCCTTCGGTATCAGCGGGACCAACGCCCACGCCGTCATCGAAGAGGCCCCCGCCCCGCAGCCCGCCACCGACGAGGAAACCCCGGCCACCCCCGCACCCACGGCCCTGCCCACCGTCCCATGGGTCCTGTCGGCCAAGTCCGCGGCGGCACTGCGCGCCCAGGCCGCACGGCTCCTCGAGCACGTCGAAGCCCACCCCGAGGCGACCGGCGCCGACACCGGCCTCTCCCTCGCCACCACACGGACGGCCTTCGACCACCGCGCCGTCATTCTGGCCCCCGACCGCACCACGGCGACAAGCGAACTCCGGTCGTACCTCGCCGGCCGCGCCACGGCCGGTCTCGTCGAGGGTGTCGCCCGGCCTGGCACCGGAGTCGCCTTCGTCTTCCCGGGCCAGGGTTCGCAGTGGCTGGGCATGGCCGCCGAACTGCTCGACTCCTCCCCGGTGTTCGCCCGCCGCATGGAGGAGTGCGCGGCGGCGTTGGCGCCGTTCGTGGACTGGTCGCTGACGGACATCCTGCGGGACACCGACGACGAGGCGTGGCTGGAGCAGGTCGATGTCGTGCAGCCCGTGTTGTGGGCGGTCATGGTCTCGCTGGCCGAGGTCTGGCGCTCCCTGGGCGTGGAGCCGGCCGCGGTGATCGGTCACTCGCAGGGTGAGATCGCGGCTGCCGCTGTGGCCGGTGCGCTGTCGATCCAGGACGCGGCGAAGGTGGTGGCTCTGCGCAGCAAGGCCATTCGTGCGCTGTCCGGGCGGGGCGGCATGGTGTCCGTCTCTCTCGGTGTCGAGGCCGTGCAGGAGCGGCTCACTGCCTGGAACGGGCGCCTTGGGGTTGCGGCGGTCAACGGCCCGGCTGTGGTGGTCGTTTCGGGTGACGCGGACGCGCTGGACGAGCTGTTGGCCGCCTGTGAGGCGGACGGTGTTCGGGCTCGTCGTATCGCTGTGGACTACGCGTCGCACTGCGCGCATGTGGAGGAGATCGAGGACGTCCTCCTGCGGGAGTTGGCGGACATCACGCCGCGGACGGGTTCGGTGCCGTTCTACTCGACGGTGACCGCCGAGGTCGTGGACACGACCGGTCTGGACGCGGGCTACTGGTACCGCAACCTGCGCCAGACGGTCCGCTTCGCCGACACCGTCCGTGCCCTTCTCGACGACGGCTTCCGTCTGTTCATCGAGTCCAGCGCGCACCCGGTGCTGACCATGGGCGTCGAACAGACCGCCGAAGCACACATCAACACCCCCGTCACGGCCGTGGGTTCGCTGCGCCGCGGTGAGGGTGGAACGGAACGGTTCGTCACCTCGCTGGCGGAGGCGTTCGCCGGCGGCACCACCGTCGACTGGGCCGCCCTGTTCGAGGCCACCGGTGCCCAACGGGTCGAGCTGCCCACCTACGCCTTCCAGCACCGGCGCTACTGGCTGGAGGCCACCAGGAGGGAACACTTCCCGCACGGCCTGGCCGACGGCGACCGCACGGACGCGATCTTCTGGGACGCGGTCGAGCGCGAGGACGGCGAAACCCTGGCGGCCACGCTGCGCTTCGACTCCGCCGAACAGCAGGAGTCGCTCGACGCCGTCCTGCCCGCCCTCGCCCAGTGGCGCCGGCAGCGGCGCTCCGAGTCGACCGTGGACGCGTGGCGATACCGTGCTGTGTGGCGGCGTACGACCGGCACGGCGACCCCCACCCTCTCCGGGACGTGGCTCCTCGTCACCCCGGCCGCGTCCGACGCCGACCCGCTGCCGGCCGACGCACGGCAGGCGCTCGAGGCACACGGCGCCGACGTCGTGACCCTCGTCCTGGACACCGACGACACGGACCGCACCGCACTGGCCCAGCGGCTGCGCCAGGCCACCGCGGACCACACCCTCTCCGGAGTCCTGTCGCTGCTGGCGCTCGACGAGACCCCGTACCCCGAGCACCCCGTCACGACCACCGGCCTGGTGCTCACCCTGAGCCTGCTCCAGGCCCTCGGCGACCTCGACACCGGGGCGCCGCTGTGGTGCGCCACACGCGGCGCGGTGTCCACCGGCAGCGCCGACCCGCTGGCCAGCCCGGCACAGGCCACCGTGTGGGGCATGGGCCGGGTCGCCGCGGTCGAGTACCCGGACAGCTGGGGCGGCCTGGTCGACCTGCCGGACACCCTGGACGGACGGGCCCGCACCCGGCTTGCCGCCATCCTGGCCGACGCGACCGCCGAGGACCAGGTGGCCGTCCGCGCCGGCGGTGTCATGCTGCGCAGGCTGGAGCCCGCGCCGCTCGGCGACAGCCGCCCCGTCCGCACCTGGAAGCCCCGGGGCACCGTCCTCGTCACCGGCGGCACCGGCGCCCTCGGCACCCATCTGGCCCGCTGGCTGGCCCGCAACGGAGCCGAACACCTGATCCTCACCAGCCGCCGCGGGCCCGCCGCGCCCGGCGCGGACGAACTGGTCGCCGAACTCGCCGCCCTCGGCACCCAGGTGACCGTCACAGCCTGCGACATCGCGGACCGTGACGCCGTGGCCGCCGTTCTCGCCTCCGTACCCGAGGACCGCCCCCTCAGCGCCGTCATCCACGCCGCCGCCTACATCGACCTGGCCGGGCTCCGCGACACGACCGCGGCGGAGTTCGCCGACGTCATGAACGCCAAGGCAGCCGGCGCCGCGCACCTCGACGACCTGCTCAGCACCACCCCGCTCGACGCGTTCGTCCTGTTCTCGTCCGTCTCCTCCGTCTGGGGCGTCGGCGACCACGGCGCGTATGCGGCGGCGAACGCCTACCTCGACGCCCTCGCCGAACGCCGCCGCGCGAACGGCCTGACCGCCACCTCGGTGGCCTGGGGCGTGTGGGACGCGGTCGGCGACAACGCGCCCGAAGCCCTGGACCTGGACCAACTGCGCCGCCGTGGACTGCGGTTCATGGACATCGACCTCGGCATCGCCGCACTCCAGCAGACACTCGACCACGACCAGACCCACCTGGCCATCGCCGACATCGACTGGGAGAGCTTCATCCCGGTCTTCACCTCCGCGCGCCCCAGCCCGCTGCTGGACGAGCTGCCCGAGACGCGACGCCTCCAGCAGGAGAGCGCCACCGCCCCCACCGCCGCCTCCGGCACGGGCACCGACGCGGCCTCGCCGCTCCAGCGGCGGCTGGCCGCCCTGACCCCCGGCGAGCGCGGCCACGCCGTCCTCGACCTCGTCCACGAGCAGGTCGCGGCCGTCCTCGGCCACGCCGACACGGACACGCTCGACTCCGAACGCGCCTTCAAGGACCTCGGATTCGACTCCCTCACCGCGGTGGAACTGCGGAACCGGCTGAACATCGCCACCGGCCTGCGGCTGCCCGCCACCCTCATCTTCGACTACCCGACCAGCGTCGTCCTGAGCGAGTACATCCAGGAACAGCTCCTCGGAGCGACGGCCACGGACGACACCGCCACGGGCCCGGCCGGCACCACCCCGCCCACGGCGAGCGACGACGACCCCATCGCCATCGTCGCGATGAGCTGCCGCTACCCGGGCGGAGTCACGTCCCCCGAGGAACTGTGGCAGCTGATCACGTCCGACGGGGACGCCATCGGCGGACTGCCCACCGACCGCGGCTGGGACATCGAGGGCATCTACGACCCCGACCCCGACGTCCCCGGCAAGACCTACGTGCGCGAGGGCGGCTTCCTCTACGACGCCGCCGCGTTCGACCCAGCCTTCTTCGGGATCTCCCCGCGTGAGGCGGCGGCGATGGACCCGCAGCAGCGGCTGCTGCTGGAGACCTCCTGGGAGGCCTTCGAACGCGTCGGCGTGCCCGCGCTGTCGCTGCGCGGCAGCCGGACCGGTGTCTTCATCGGCTCCAACTACCAGGAGTACGGCCCGCGCGTGCACGAGGCACCCGAGGGCTCCGAAGGCCACCTGATGACCGGCAACGCGGCCAGCGTCGTGTCCGGACGCGTCGCCTACTCGTTCGGGTTCGAGGGTCCGGCGGTGACGGTGGACACGGCGTGTTCGTCGTCGCTGGTGGCGCTGCATCTGGCGGTGCAGTCGCTGCGCCAGGGCGAGTGCTCGCTGGCCCTCGCCGGCGGTGTCGCCGTCATGCCCAACCCCAGCGCGCTCATCGGCTTCAGCCGCCAGCGGGGCCTGGCCCTCGACGGCCGCTGCAAGGCGTTCGCGGCAGCCGCGGACGGCATGGGCCTCGCCGAGGGCATCGGCGTCCTGCTCCTGGAACGGCTCTCCGACGCGCGGCGCAACGGCCACCAGGTGCTGGCGGTGGTCCGCGGCTCGGCCATCAACCAGGACGGCGCGAGCAACGGGCTGACGGCACCGAACGGCCCCTCGCAGCAGCGGGTCATCCGCGCCGCGCTGGCCAGTGCGGGGCTCTCCGCCACCCAGGTCGACGCGGTAGAAGCACACGGTACGGGTACGAAGCTGGGTGACCCGATCGAGGCGCAGGCGCTGCTCGCGACCTACGGGCAGAACCGGCCTCAGGACCGGCCCCTGCTGCTCGGCTCCGTGAAGTCGAACATCGGCCACACCCAGGCTGCCGCCGGCGTCGCCGGCATCATGAAGATGGTGCTGGCCATGAGCCACGGCACCCTGCCCCGCACCCTGCACGTGGACGAGCCGTCGCCGCACGTCGACTGGTCCGCGGGCGACGTCGAACTGCTCACCGAGCCCACACCGTGGCCGCAGGGCGAGGAACCCCGCCGGGCCGGCGTTTCGTCGTTCGGTATCAGCGGCACGAACGCGCACGTGATCCTGGAGCAGGCCCCGGTCGCGACCGAGGAGGAGCCTTCGAGCGGCGTGCCGTCCGCGGTGCTGCCCTGGATCGTCTCGGCCCGCTCCGACGATGCCCTGCGGGCCCAGGCGGAGCGGCTGGTGTCGTTCGTCGGGGAGCGTCCGGGAGTGGCGCCGGTGGATGTGGCGTCGTCGTTGGTGTCGGGTCGGTCGGTGTTCGAGCATCGGGCTGTGGTGTTGGCCGGGGGGCTTGAGGGCTTCGGG
>NZ_JBSFVU010000069.1:0-18049 GCF_053592475.1 Streptomyces sp. NPDC002671 | reverse complement strand
ACCTTGATCACCAAGGCCAGGATCAGATGAAGATCACCAAGTGGGTCAGATTTGATACGCCGTCAGTGAGCCCATTTTGGGCCGTCGCCGAGAGCCGCACGGGTCGGGAACCGAAGGCCCTCGATCCCCGCCTCCCCGCACGCCCTGTGCCACAGCCCGTTGAAGTAGTTCCGGCGAGGTGTGGTGCCCTTCGCACCGACGAAGACCCGGCCGTCAACACCAGGCTCGGCGAACTGCTTCACATGAGCGACGACCAGCGTCCAGTCGGACCCGCCGCCAGGTCCGCACGGCGGCCGGGGTGATGTCGGCGATGGACAGCCGGCCGAAGGTGGGCACCAGGTGCACTCGAACGAGGATTTCGTACAGCTCCGCCGTGCTGACAGCCAACGGTCGCTCAGCCACCCAGGTCACCGCGTACCTCTCGAACAGCACCTTGGCCGCGTCCGGGTCCCGCCAATCGCCCTGCCGCATGTCGGTCTGCATATCGGCGAGCCAGTCATCCGCTTCGCGCTTCGCGCGGAACGTGTCCGGAACAGGCCGCAGGACCCCGTGCGTAGCGAGGAGACTGGCTGCACCACTTCCGGAAGAACTGATCCCCGATACTCTGCTGACTGCTGCTTGCCCACCAGGCTAGGGTCCCGCCATGACCAGCGATGCGCCCGATCCCTTCAAGGAAGTCATGACGCGGGAGTCTCTTGCCGCCATGATCTACAGCCTCTGCGACGACTTTCACCGACGGGGCGAGGAGTGGGAGAACCGCACCGTAGAGGACTACCTCGGTGCACTCGCCACGTGGATCAGGGATTCGCCCGGTTCGTACCGGTACCTCGGCGAAGAGATGCCACCGGAAGGCGACTGGACGTTTTTTGCGCGGGCGCTCAGCGCGGCCGTCGTCTACGAGTAGCCGAAGGGCCATCATCGGTGCTGCAAGCCAGGGGGAGCAGCGCTTGTCAAGAAGGCCTGCGGGCCGTGATCTCTCGCCCCGTGGCAGCTCTCACCCCGTGGCAGCTCCCGCCCAAAGCCGCTTAACCGACCTGTGGTCAGCGGCAGGGCTCAGATCAGCGCATTGGTGGCCATCCACGCCGGGCGCCCAGCCGTTCCACCCGCTCGAACAGGTCCTCAGGCACGTCCACGCCCTTCTCCCGAGCAGTCTCAATGCGGTGCCTGACGTGCCCGAGGATGTCGTCCAACTCCTCATCGCCGAGTGCGGCAAAGCCCGTCAGCTGTTCCCACAGACGGGCCTTCCGTGCGTCCCCCAAGTTGATCACGAGATCGAGCATAGGCGGCCCAAAGGTCGGACGTGATGGGCTCGGAAGGCCGCGGTGTCCTTGGAAGCGTCGAACCGTCGTGCCCCATGCGTGCCCGATCGACTGGTGCTGAGCGGGGAGCCGCACTAGCTACCCTCGCACTTTGATTGTCCGACTTCGTCCCGGATATCCCGGCAAGTCAGAATTTGATCGAGTCGATGCTCTCGGCTATCGAGTTCAGGAACCGGTTGATGGACGGCGCCATGCCTGTCGAGGCGAGGAAAAAGCCGAAGAGCACCGCGACGATGGCGGGGCCGGTCTTCATGCTCCCCCCTCGGATCAGCACCACCAGGATGATCGCCAACAACAGCACCACGGACAGTGAAATGACCACAACTGATCACACCCTCGGTCGATCCGCGCTCCCGGCTGGAGGTACGACCCCGCGCGCCCCCGCCAGAACCATCGTGCCACCAACCCGGCCGTGGTATGCGGCTCGTGACGGAACGTCGGACGCGGGTCCGGTTCGGGCGACGCCCCGCACGGCAATTCCTGACTCCGGCAGTGCGCGGCGACACGGGTAATTACGCGACTTCGTTTCAGGGCCCACACAATGCGTTCGCAGGTAATTCGAATTGATACCACCGACGGACCGTATGCACCATTTAGTCGGGATGAATCGGGACATCGGGGGTAAATGAACGACCCTTCGGTGCACACCATCACATCGGCAGCGAAGGCAACTTCTGCAATTCACGGGGCATCCGAGGGCGATAGCCAGGAAAACGCAGCGGGCGTTTTACGAATTCCACGGACGACGCTAGGGTGCCTCAGATGTTTGACGCCGCCTCGCTCCCCGGCCAGACCCGCACGCCACTCCCCCCGGCGCAGTCGCCGGCGGACGGAGTGCGCAGACAGCGCGACGCGTTCTTCGACAACGCCAAGTACCTGGCGATCGTGCTCGTCGCGATGGGGCACTTCTGGTCGCCGATGATGTACGACAGCCGCGTCATGGAGGCCGTGTACCGGGTCGTGTACACCTTCCACATGCCGGCGTTCATCATCGTCTCCGGCTTCTTCTCGCGCAGCTTCGACATGCGCCCGGACCGGCTGAAGCGCCTGATCACCGGTGTCGCCGTGCCGTACGTCGTCTTCGAGACCGCGTACCAGCTCTTCAAGAACGCCGTCGGCCACACCCACGACGACATCAGCCTCCTGGACCCCTGGTACCTGACCTGGTTCCTGGCCGCCCTGTTCGTGTGGCGGATCACGGCTCCCATCTGGAAGGTGGTGCGCTGGCCGCTGCCCCTGGCGATCGGCATCGCCATGCTGGCGAGCGTCACGCCGAGCATCGGCAAGGACCTCGACTTCCAGCGTGTCCTGCAGTTCCTGCCGTACTTCGTGCTCGGCCTGTGCATGAAGCCCGAGCACTTCCAGCTGGTGCGCCGCCCCTGGGTGCGGATCGCCGCGGTCCCGGTCGTCGCAGTCGCCCTCGTGTTCGCCTGGTGGTCGGTGCCGCGCATGAACAGCGGCTGGTTCTACCGCCAGGACTCCGCGCAGGAGCTGGGCGCCCCGTGGTGGTGCGGACCGGTGATGGTGCTCGCGATGATGGCCTGCACGCTGGTGCTGACCGTCTGCTTCTTCGCCTGGGTGCCGCGCCGGAAGATGTGGTTCACGGCGCTCGGCGCGGGCACCCTGTACGGCTATCTGCTGCACGGCTTCCTGGTGAAGTACGCCGACCTCCACAACTGGTTCGACCGCCCCGCGCTGCACCGCCCGCTCGGCGAGATCGCGGTGACCGTCTTCGCCGTGACCGTGATGACGCTGCTGTGCACCAAGCCCGTGCAGCGAATCTTCCGGTTCGTGATGGAGCCGAAGATGGAGTGGGCGTTCAAGCAGGACGCGACGGAGCTCGCCCTCGAACGGCAGAAGGGCCAGAAGGGCCAGAACGACCAGCAGAACGAGCGTGAGCGCGAGAAGGTGCGCGCGTAGCTCAGCCGGACAGACCGAGAAGTGCGCGCATCCGGGCGTACTTCTCGGTCAGCCGTTTCCGGGTCGGTTCGTCCAGGACCGCGAGCCGGTCCGGGTCGGCGTTGTGCGCCAGGTCGGCCTCCTTCACCAGGCGCGCGCCGGGCGCGTCCAGGATGCGGCGCGCGTACGCCTCCGGCTCCTCCCCCGGCCGCTTGGTGAGGGCGCGCACGACCGCCTTGGTGCGCACGGACAGCGCGGCGGCCTCCAGCCACTCCTCGCTCAGCGCGTCGTCCTCGACCGAGTCGTGCAGCCAGGCCGCCGCGATCTGCTCGGCGTCCCCGCCACGGGCCCGTACGCCCTCGGCGACGGCCGCGAGGTGTTCGGCGTACGGCCGTCCCGCCTTGTCGGTCTGGCCCTCGTGGGCGGCGCGCGCGAGGGCCTCGACCTCGGCCAGGGTCAGGTACGTCATGCCGCCGCCGTCTCCCGGCAGATCAGCAGGAGCGCGCGGTCGTCGTTGACGTCCCTCGCGACCGCCTCGATGAGGTGCCAGGCGGCGCCGTGGAAGCCGCCGGCGACATAGCGGTCGGCCTCGCCCGTGAGCCGGTCCATGCCCTCGACCAGGTCGCGCTCGGAGGTCTCCACCAATCCGTCTGTGAACAGCATCAACACGTCCCCGGGCCGCAGCGAGCCCTTCACGGAGTCGAACTGGGCGCCGTCGTACACACCCAGCAGCGGGCCCTCGGCGGCCTTCTCCTCCCAGCGTCCGCTGCCCGCGCTGAGCTGGAGTCCCGGCGGATGGCCGGCGGAGTACAGCTCGTAGTCCCCGGAGTCGAGGTCCAGGACCAGGTGGATGGAGGTGGCGAAGCCCTCGTCCCAGTCCTGGCGCAGCAGATAGCCGTTGGCGGCCGTCAGGAAGGCGTGCGGGGGCAGCGAGCCGAGCAGGCCGCCGAAGGCGCCCGACAGCAGCAGCGCCCGCGAGCCGGCGTCCATGCCCTTGCCGGACACGTCCGTGAGCACGACCTCCAGCGTCCGGCCGCCGTTCGTGCGGCCCGCGACGACGAAGTCGCCGGAGAAGGACTGGCCGCCCGCCGGGCGCAGCGCCATCTCGTGGTGCCAGCCCTTCGGCAGCTTCGGCAGCTTGCTCTGCACCCGGATCCGCTCGCGCAGGTCGAAGAGCATGGTGCCGCCACGCCGCCAGGGCACGCCGACCCGGCTGCGGAACTGCGCGGTCAGCAGCCCGAAGAAGCCGCACGCGGCGACCACCAGGACCACGCCCGGGGTGACCCGCGAGGGGCCGTCGGTGTACGGGCCGAGCCGCACCGACTCCACGATCAGCGCGGTCGCCGCCGTCGCGTACAGGCCGAGCAGGCTCGCCGGGCGCAGCAGCAGGCCGCCGGCGACGATCGGCAGGACCAGGGCGGACGGGGAGAACCACACCGAGTTGGCGAGCGTCATGGCCGCGAGCGCCGGAACGGTCAGCAGCAGGCCGGCCAGCGCGATCCAGTCGGAGCCGTCACCGCGGAAGTAGTCCACGGCGCTTCTGCGCAGGCCTACGCGGACCCGGTGCCACTGCATCCTCCACCGGGCCGTGAACGTCTCGGCCTTCGCGCGCCGCTCTCGTCCTGCTGCCATTAGTTCGGGACCCTATCCATCGGACCGGCCGCCTGGCACGGGAGGTCCTACTTGTCCCCCGTGCGAGGCCAGATTTCGGGCTCTGCTTCGGGCTCAGGTTCACAGTGAACGGCATGCGGGGCCGGTGCGCCGCCGCCCGGGAGAAATTCGCTGGCTCGTCCCGCAATGCCCTGATAGGCATGGCTCATGGGTACTGATCGTGCTGCTGATCTGAAGGTATTGCGCCCGGACGAGTGGGACGGCTGGTTCGACCACCTGATCCGCGCCTTCGGCGGCGGACCCGCATCGGCCGAAGAGCGCGAACTGGACCGGTCCGTCACCGAGTTCGACCGCGCGCTGGCCGCCTGGGACGGGGACGAGTGCGTGGGCACGACGGGGGCGTTCAGCTTCCGGCTGACCGTGCCGGGCGGCGCCGCGGTGCCCGCGGCCGGGGTCACCATGGTCAGCGTGTCCGCCACTCACCGGCGGCGCGGGGTGCTGACCTCGATGATGCGCCGTCAGCTGGACGACGTACGCGCGCTCGGCGAACCGCTGGCGATCCTGACCGCCTCCGAGCCCGCGATCTACGGCCGCTTCGGCTACGGCGCGGCGACCTTCGACATGCACGCCGAGATCGACACGAGCCGGGTGACGCTCGCACCGCCGGCCGACACGGAGGACGTACGGCTGCGGTACGCGGCGCCCGCCGACGTCCTCACCGAGTGTGAGGCGGTGTACGCGGCCCTGGTACCGCGGCGGCCCGGCATGCTGGCCCGGCTGCCCGGCTGGGAACGGTTGGGCCTGCTCGACCCGGAGAGCGAGCGGGAGGGCGCGTCGGCGCTGCAGTGCGTGGTCGCCGAGCGGGCGGGCGTAGTGACCGGATACGCCCGGTTCCGGACCAAGACGGGGTGGAACGAGGGCGTGCCCGGCGGCACGGTGACCGTCAACGAACTGCACGCGCTCGACCCGGCGAGCGAGGCGGCGCTGTGGCGCTTCCTGTTCGGTATGGACCTGATGACGACCGTGGTCGCGCGGGGGCGTCCGGTCGACGACGCCTGGCAGTACCAGGTCTCCGACATCCGCCGCTGCCGTCCGCGGGTGCGGGACGACTGCTACGTCCGCCTGGTCGACGTCGGTACGGCCCTGTCGGCGCGCACCTATCAGGCGCCGGTGGATGTCGTGTTCGACGTCGAGGACACCTTCTGCCCGTGGAACACGGGGCGTTGGCGACTGAGCGGTGACACCAAGGGCGCCTCCTGCGAGCGCACCTCGGACGCGGCCGATCTCAGCCTCTCCGTACGGGAACTGGGGGCGGCCTACCTCGGCGGTGTGCCGCTGCTGTCGCTGGCGCGGGCCGGGCGGGTGCGGGAGCTGCGGACGGGGGCGCTGGCGGAGGCGTCGGTGGCGATGGGCTCACCGATACCGCCGTGGCTGCCGCACGGCTTCTAGCTCACGGCTTCTGGCTCACAGCTGGTGGCTCACAGCTGGTGGCTCACGGCTTCTGACAGCCGGGGCACCAGAAGAGATTGCGGGCGGCGAGATCGGCGGTGCGGATCTCGCCGCCGCAGATGTGGCAGGGCTGGGTGGCCCGGCGGTAGACGTACACCTCGCCGCCGTGGTCGTCCACGCGGGGCGGACGCCCCATGGCCTCCGGGGTGTGCTCGGGCCGCACGGTGTCGATGCGGTTGTTCCGGACGCCCTCGCGCATCAGCGCCACGAGGTCGGCCCAGACGGCGTCCCACTCGGCCGGGGTCAGGTCCCTGCCGGCGCGGTACGGGTCGATGCCGTGCCGGAAGAGGACCTCGGCGCGGTAGACGTTGCCGACGCCCGCGATGACCTTCTGGTCCATGAGGAGCGCGGCGATGGTGGTACGGCTGCGGGAGACCCTCCGGTACGCGGCGCCCGGGTCGGCGTCCGCGCGCAGCGGGTCGGGGCCGAGGCGGTCGTGTATCGCGCGCTTCTCGGTGCCGGTGATCAGCGCGCAGGTGGTGGGGCCGCGCAGGTCGACGTAGGCCGTGTCGGTGGCCAGGCGCAGCCGGACGGTGTCGGTGGGCGGCGGGGCCGGTGCGTCACCGAAGTTCACCTTGCCGAAGAGCCCGAGGTGAATGTGCACCCAGTCGCTGCCGCGGAACCCGAGGAAGAGGTGCTTGCCGTGCGCTTCCGTGCGGGTCAGCTCCGCTCGGTCCAGCAGGGCCGCGGCGTCGGAGAACTTCCCCTGGGGGCTGGTGACCCGGGGAGTCGTGCCAGAGAAGCGGGCGGCGTAGTCGTGAGCCAGCCGGTGAATCGTGTGCCCCTCTGGCACGGGTCCTGTTCCTTCCAGCCCCCCAGGGGGAACGTCAGTCCTGCTGCGGGTGGTGGGCCGGGATCGGAGGCAGGTCGCCGGTCGTCTCGTACGCCGCCAGCATGTCGATGCGGCGGATGTGACGCTCGTCACCGGAGAACGGGGTGTTGAGGAAGATCTCGACGAACTTCGTCGCCTCCTCGGTGGTGTGCATCCGCGCCCCCACGGCCACCACGTTGGCGTTGTTGTGCTCACGCCCCAGCGCCGCCGTCTGCTCGCTCCAGGCGAGGGCCGCACGGACCCCCTTCACCTTGTTCGCGGCGATCTGCTCCCCGTTGCCGGAGCCGCCGATCACGATGCCGAGGGCCTCGGAGTCCGCGGCCGCCCTCTCCGCGGCGCGGAGGCAGAAGGGCGGGTAGTCGTCCTGGGCGTCGTAGATGTGGGGCCCGCAGTCGACGGGCTCGTGCCCCGCCGCCTTGAGCCACTCGACGAGGTGGTTCTTGAGTTCGTAGCCCGCATGGTCGGAGCCGAGATACACGCGCATGGGACGAGTGTGACACGCCGGTTTCCGGGCAGCAGCCTCGGGTTCTCCACTGGAGAAATGTGAGCCCGACCATAGAACCTCAAGGAAACCTCAAGTAACAATCTGGAATCAGAGGTTCCCGAATCCATTCCCCTCAGATTCACTGGACCGCCTCGTACACCGCTCATGCGAGGCCCCGTACTGCCGCCCCACAAAGGCACCCCCGCACGTACGGGAACCGCTCCACCGGCGCAAAGGAATTCCGTACATGACCCCTGGTTCCGGACTTCAAGCAGGCCTCAAGAACCGCCATCTCTCGATGATCGCCATCGGCGGTGTGATCGGTGCCGGACTCTTCGTCGGCTCCAGCTCCGGTATCGCCAAGGCAGGCCCCGGCATCCTCCTGTCGTACGCCCTCGTCGGCACCCTCGTCGTCCTCGTGATGCGGATGCTCGGCGAGATGTCCGCCGCGAACCCCACCTCCGGCTCCTTCTCCGCGCACGCCGACCGTGCCCTCGGCCGCTGGGCCGGGTTCTCCATCGGCTGGCTGTACTGGTTCTTCTGGGTCGTGGTGCTCGCCGTCGAGGCGACCGCCGGCGCGAAGATCCTGGAGGGCTGGATGCCGGCCGTCCCGCAGTGGGGCTGGGCGCTCATCGTGATGACCGTCCTGACCGCGACCAACCTGGTCTCCGTCGGCTCCTACGGCGAGTTCGAGTTCTGGTTCGCCGGGATCAAGGTCGTGGCGATCGGCGCGTTCATCGTCGTCGGCCTGCTGGCCATCTTCGGCGTCCTGCCGGGCGTGCACGCCCACCAGGCGAGCTTCGGCAACCTCACGAACCACGGCGGCTTCCTGCCGCACGGCCCCGGCTCGATCCTCACCGGTGTGCTGCTGGTCGTCTTCTCCTTCATGGGCAGCGAGATCGCGACCCTGGCGGCCGGCGAGTCGGAGAACCCGCAGCGCGCGGTGACCAAGTCCACCAACAGCATCATCTGGCGTATCGGCGTCTTCTACCTGGGCTCGATCCTGGTCGTGGTCTCGCTGGTGCCGTGGAACGACCCGGCGATCGCGAAGGACGGCTCGTACGTCGCCGCCCTGAACTCGCTCGGCATCCCGCACGCCGGCGAGATCATGAACTTCATCGTGCTGACCTCGGTGCTGTCCTGCCTCAACTCCGGCCTGTACACGGCCTCCCGGATGGCCTTCTCGCTCGGCCAGCGCGGTGACGCCCCGAAGGCGTTCGCCAAGACCACGTCCCGTGGTGTGCCGATGACGGCGATCCTGGCGTCGGTCGTCTTCGGCTTCGTGGCGGTCTTCTTCAACTACGCCTACCCGGACACCGTCTTCCTCTTCCTGGTCAACTCCAGCGGCGCGGTGGCCCTGTTCGTGTGGCTGGCCATCTGCTTCTCGCAGCTGCGGATGCGGAAGATCCTCCAGCGGGAGGCGCCGGAGAAGCTCGTCGTGAAGATGTGGCTCTACCCCTACCTGACCTGGACGACGGCCATCTTCATCATCGGCGTCCTCGGCTACATGCTGACCGACACCGAGGGCGAGAGCAGCGGCCGTACGACCGTGCTGCTGTCGGTGGGCGTGGCGGCGGTCGTGCTGCTGATCGCCGTGGTGAAGCAGAAGCTCGACTCGCGCCGCGCGATCGGCGACGCTCCCGCCGTCGAGACGGCCGAGAAGGTCACCACCGGCTGACCTGCCCCTCGCAGAAGTGGCCGCATAACCTGACGGAAGTTGTCAGGTTATGCGGCCATTCTGTGCGTCATGATCGTCATGGACAACAGCGACGCAGAGCTGCTTCTCATCCGCCCCGGCGACTCCGCCTACGAGGACGAACTTGCCGGATACCAGCTCGGTTTCACCCAGCGGCCCGACGTGATCGTGGCCGCCCGCTCCGCCGCGGAGGTGGCCGCCGCCGTGCGGTACGCCGCCGCCGCGGACCTGCCCGTCCGCGTCCAGGCCACCGGGCACGGGCTGCCCGGCGCCGCCGAGGGCGGGATGCTGGTCACCACCCGGCGGCTGGACGGGATCACCGTCGACCCCGAGGCCCGTACCGTCCGGGTGCAGGCCGGGGTGCGCTGGGGCCAGGTGGCCGCGGCGGCCGAGCCGTACGGGCTGGCGCCGCTCAACGGCTCGGCGCCCAGCGTGGGCGCGGTGTCGTACACCCTGGGCGGCGGACTCGGCATCCTGGGCCGGGAGTTCGGGTACGCAGCCGACCATGTCCGGTGGCTGGAGATCGTCACCGCCGACGGCGCACTGCGCCGCGTCACGCGGGAGTCGGACCCCGAGCTGTACTGGGCGCTGCTCGGCGCCGGGCAGAACTTCGGCATCGTCACCGAGCTGGAGATCGACCTCGTGCCGGTGCGGACGCTGTACGGCGGCTCGCTGGCCTTCGACGGACGCGTGGTGGACCCGGCCGCCGTGCTGCGCGCGTACGAGGCCTGGACGCGGACCGTGCCGGACGGGCTGACCTCGTCCTTCGCCGCCGTACCGTACCCGGACCGGCCCGCGCTGCCGCCGCACCTGCGCGGACGCTACGTCGTGTCGATCCGGGTCGCCTACACGGGCACGGACGGCGAGGAACTCGTCGCCCCGCTGCGGGAGCTCGGCCCGGTGCTCACGGACTCGCTGCGCGAGCTGCCGTACGCCGAGAGCCACACCATCCACAGCGACCCGGACTTCCCGCACGCCTACTACGGGGACAGTGCGGTGCTGCGGGAGCTGGACCTGGAGCGGGCCGCTGAGCTGCTGAAGCTGACCGGGCCGGAGGCGGGGCAGATGTGTGTCGTCCAGGTCAACCACCTGGGCGGGGCGCTCGGCCGGCCCGCGCCGAACGCGGTGCCGTTCCGCGAAGGGCGGTTCCTGCTGCGGCTGCTGGGCGTCGGGGAGCGGGAGCAGGCGCGGACCCTGCTCGACCCGGCCTTCGCGCTGCTGGCCGACGACACCCTCGGGCGCTCCCTCAACTTCGCCTTCGGCGCCGGGGACCGGAGCGCGGGCCTGTACGACCTGGAGACGCGAAAGAGGCTCGCCGGGCTCAAGGAGCAGTACGACCCGGCGAACCTCTTCCGCGGAAACTACGGCGTCAGCGCGTGACGCACGGCATCAGCGCTTGCTGACGAGCTTCCAGGCGGTGGGCAGCGCGCCCATCGCCAGGGCGGCCTTCAGGGCGTCGCCGAGGAGGAACGGGGTGAGGCCGAGCGAGATCGCCTGGGACGCGGACAGGTGGGCGGCCAGCGCCAGGTAGGGCACGCCGACGGCGTAGATGATGGCCTCGCCGAGGATCATCGCGCCCGCCATGCGCAGCGGGGAGCGGTCGGCACCGCGGCGGGCCAGGGCGCCCACGGCGGCGGAGGCGAGCAGCATGCCGAGGATGTAGCCGAAGGAGACCGCGCCGGCGCCGGAGGTGCCGCCCGCGAACCACGGCAGGCCGGCGACGCCCGCGAGCGCGTACACGGCGAGGGAGAGGAAGCCGCGGCGGGCGCCGAGCGCGGTGCCGACGAGCAGCGCGGCGAAGGTCTGGCCGGTCACCGGCACCGGGGAGCCGGGCACCGGCACCGACAGCTGGGCCGCGAGGCCGGTGAGCGCCGCGCCGCCGAGCACGAGGGCGGCGTCGCGGACGCGGGACGCCGGGAGGAGGTCGGCGAGGACGGCGCCGGGGCGCGTGAGGGCGGTGGCGGGGCGCGTGAGGGCGGTGGCGGTGCTCATGGGGACTCCGCTGCTGGTGAGGGCACGTGGGAACACCGTGACGCTATCCCGGCAGCCACGGGGTGATCACCGTCAGTGCTCGACAAAGGCGGGAACGGGCGGTTGGTGGACTCCGGACAAAGGATGCGGGTTACACCGGGTACGGCGTGACAACGGTCACTGAGGTGAAGTGACCAGAGGCAAAAGGAAGGCTGACGGGGCGCCTGTAGGGTTTCGCCAAAGGGTCGGTGGCCGTCGCACCGCCTGCCAGGTGAGCGGACGCACACACTCCGTAAAGCCGTTGTCCGGATAGTGAGCGTCCCCTGCTCGTGAGCGGACACGCTGTCCAGACTGTGGGCGATTTTGCCCGTCTATTGCACTGGACTAGCCGCGCCCATGCCCAGCACCACAGTCGAGACGCCGCCACAGCAACACGACGACGCCTCCCTCTCCCACGGCCTCAAGCAGCGCCACCTGTCGATGATCGCCCTCGGCGGGGTGATCGGCGCGGGCCTCTTCGTCGGGTCCGGCGCGGGCATCGCCGCCGCCGGCCCGTCCATCGTGATCGCCTACGCCCTCTCCGGCCTCCTGGTGATGCTGGTGATGCGGATGCTCGGCGAGATGTCGGCCGCCTACCCCTCCTCCGGCTCCTTCTCCGCGCACGCCGAGCGGGCCATCGGCCCCTGGGCGGGCTTCACGGCCGGCTGGTCCTTCTGGGTGCTGCTGTGCACGGCCGTCGGCCTGGAGGGCATCGGCGCCGCGCACATCGTCACCGGCTGGCTGCCGGGTACGCCCGAGTGGGCCTGGGTGGCGCTGTTCATGGTGGTGTTCTGCGGCGCGAACCTGGCCGCCGTGAAGAACTTCGGCGAGTTCGAGTTCTGGTTCGCCGCGCTGAAGGTCGGCGCGATCAGCCTGTTCCTGATCCTCGGCGTGCTGGCCATCGCCGGTGTGCTGCCGGGCACGGACTCGCCGGGCACCTCGAACCTGACGGACTTCATGCCGCACGGCACCGACGGCCTGCTCGTCGGCCTGCTCGCCTCGGTCTTCGCCTACGGCGGCATGGAGACGGTCACCATCGCCGCCGCCGAGTCGACCGACCCGGTGCGGGGCGTGGCGAGCGCCGTCCGCACGGCCATGTGGCGGATCGCCCTGTTCTACATCGGCTCGATGGCGGTCGTGGTCACCCTCGTCCCGTGGAACTCCAAGGAGGTGGTGGAGAAGGGCCCGTACGTCGCCGCGCTCGACCACCTCGGCATCCCGGGCGCCGGCCAGCTGATGAACGTGGTCGTGCTGGTGGCGCTGCTGTCCGCGATGAACGCCAACATCTACGGCTCCTCGCGCATCGCCTACTCGCTGGTCCAGCGCGGCCAGGGCCCGAAGGCGCTGGCGAAGGTCTCCGGCGGGGTGCCGCGGATCGCCGTCCTGACCTCCTGCGTCTTCGGCTTCGTGTGCGTGGTGCTCAGCTACTGGCGGCCGAACGACGTCTTCCCCTGGCTGCTGAACATGATCGGCGCGGTCATCCTGGTCGTCTGGATCTTCATCGCCGTCTCCCAGCTGCTGCTGCGCCGCCGGGTGGAGCGTGAGGCCCCCGAGAAGCTGGTCATCCGCATGTGGGCGTTCCCGTGGCTGACCTGGGTCGCACTGGCCGGCATGGCGGCGATCTTCTTCCTGATGGCACGCGAGCCCGGCACCCGGGTCCAGCTGTACTCGACCGGCGGGATGACGCTGCTCCTGGCCGTCGTGGGCTACGTCCGGCAGCGGGTGCGCGCCAGGAGCTGACCCCTTCCCCGGTTCCGGAAGACCCCCGCGAGGTCGTGACTCGCGGGGGTTTTCCGTCGGCCCCGAGGCTGACCGGCAGGCCGGCCTACAGGTTGCTGAAGTCCGGTCCCTTGGTGCGGGTCCGCTTGATCTCGTAGAAGCCCGGCACGGAGGCCACGGCGATGGTGCCGTCCCACAGGCGGGCCGCCTCCTCGCCCTTGGGGGCGGGGGTGACGACCGGGCCGAAGAAGGCGATCTGCTCGCCGTCGGCGCCCGGGAGCGCGATGACCGGGGTGCCGACGTCCTGGCCGACCTTGTCGATGCCCTCCTTGTGGGAGGCGCGCAGCTCGGCTTCGAACTCGAAGTCCTTCTGCTCGGCGTACTCGATCAGGTCGGCGGGCAGGCCGACGTCGGCGAGCGCACCGGCGATGGCCTCAAGGGTCGGGCCCTCGCCGTTGTTGTGGATGCGGGTGCCGAGCGCGGTGTAGAGCGGGCCGAGGATGTCCTCGCCGTGCTTCTGCCAGGCCGCGGTGACCACGCGGACCGGCTGCCACGCCTTGGTCGCGAGCATCTCCCGGTACTCCTCGGGCAGCTCGTCCACCTTGTCCTCGTTGAGCACGGCGAGGCTCATGATGTGCCAGCGGACCTCGATGTCGCGGACCTTCTCCACCTCCAGCACCCAGCGGGAGGTCATCCAGGCCCAGGGGCAAAGGGGGTCGAACCAGAAGTCGACGGGGGTCTTGCCGGGCGAGGTCACGGACTCGGACATGGTTCTCCTCAGCGAAGCGTTCGTTTGAAACGTCAACGACGTCGTCGCCGAGGGCATTCCCTACTGCCCGGCGTCAGGAGCACATGGCAGGATCGGTCCTGTTCAGCCGTAGTTCAGCCGTATTCACGCGACCACAAGGGAGTGCCTCCGTGCCCGGTGAGAATCTGACCCGCGACGAGGCCCGGGAGCGGGCCGCCCTGCTGTCCGTCGACGGGTACGAGGTGTCCCTGGATCTGCGGTCCGCGGTCGGCGGCGGGGACGGCGAGGGCGAGGGTGAACCGCGCACCTTCCGCTCGGTGTCCGTGATCCGCTTCCGGTGCAACGAGCCGGGCGCCTCCAGCTTCGCGGACCTGATCGCGCCGAGCGTGACGTCCGTGTCGCTCAACGGGCGGGATCTGGACCCGAGCGAGGTGTTCGACGGCTCGCGGATCCTGCTGGAGGACCTGGCCGCCGAGAACGAGCTGGTGGTTGACGCCCAGTGCGCCTACTCCCGCACCGGCGAGGGCATGCACCGCTTCGTCGACCCCGAGGACGGCGAGGTGTACCTGTACACCCAGTACGAGCCGGCCGACTCACGCCGGGTGTTCGCGAACTTCGAGCAGCCCGACCTCAAGGCCCCGTTCCGCTTCGAGGTGCGGGCGCCCGAGGGCTGGACCGCGTGGAGCAACGGCGCCGGTGAACTCGTGGACGGCGTCTGGCGGTTCGCGGAGACGAAGCCGATCTCGACGTACATCACGTGCGTGGTGGCGGGCCCGTACCACTACGTCACCGACTCCTACACCCGCACCTTCGAGGACGGGAGCAAGCTGGAGATCCCGCTCGGCGCGATGTGCCGCAAGGGTCTCGCCCCCTACTTCGACGCCGACGACGTCTTCCTGGTCACCAAGCAGGGCCTGGACTTCTTCCACGACCACTTCGACTACCCGTATCCGTTCGGGAAGTACGACCAGGCGTTCGTGCCCGAGTACAACCTGGGCGCGATGGAGAACCCGGGGATGGTGACCTTCCGCGAGGAGTACATCTTCCGCGGCAAGGTGACGCAGGCGTCGTACGAGGGCCGGGCCAACGTCATCCTGCACGAGATGGCGCACATGTGGTTCGGCGACCTGGTCACCATGGAGTGGTGGGACGACCTGTGGCTCAAGGAGTCCTTCGCGGACTTCATGGGCACGTTCGCGAACGTCGGAGCGACCCGCTTCACCGACGCCTGGATCACCTTCGCCAACCGCCGCAAGGCCTGGGCGTACCGCGCGGACCAGCTGCCTTCCACGCACCCGATCACGGCGGACATCCGCGATCTGCAGGACGCGAAGCTGAACTTCGACGGCATCACCTACGCCAAGGGCGCGAGCGTCCTGAAGCAGCTGGTGGCGTACGTCGGGCAGGACGCGTTCCTGGAGGCCGCCCGCCGCTACTTCAAGCGGAACGCGTACGGCAACACGCGCCTCGACGACCTGCTGTCGGTGCTGGCGGAGACCAGCGGCCGGGACATGTCGGCCTGGGCGCAGTCCTGGCTGCAGACCGCCGGGCTGAACTCGCTGACGCCGCAGGTGCTGCTGGACCCCGAGGGCCGGGTCGCGGAGCTGGCGGTGCTCCAGGAGGCGCCGGAGGCGCACCCCGAGCTGCGCCCGCACCGGGTCGCGGTGGGCCTGTACCGGCGTACGCCCGAGGGCGCGCTGGAGCGGTACGCGCGTGTGGAGACGGACGTGGAGGGGCCGCGTACGGTCGTGGCGGAGCTGGCGGGCGCCGAGGCGCCGGAGCTGGTGCTGGTCAACGACGACGACCTCACGTACTGCAAGATCCGCTTCGACGAGACGTCGGTGGAGACCCTGCGCGAGCACCTGAGCGCGCTCACCGACCCGCTGGCGCGCGCCCTGTGCTGGACGGCGCTGTGGAACCTGACCCGGGACGGGCTGCTGCCCGCGCGGGACTTCGCGCAGCTGCTGCTGCGGCACGCGGGCCGCGAGTCGGACATCGGCGTGCTGCAGATCCTGCACTCCTGGGCGCAGTCGGCGCTGGTGCACTACGCGGCGCCCGAGTGGCGGGAGTCGGGCGAGGTGCTGCTCGCCGAGGGTGCGCTGCGGGAGCTGCGGGACGCCGAGCCGGGCAGTGAGCACCAGCTGGCGTGGGCGCGGTTCTTCGCGAACATGGCCTCCGGCGAGACGGATCTGGCGCTGCTGAAGGGCCTGTTGGACGGCACCGAGCTGCTGGACGGCCTGGATGTGGACCAGGAGCTGCGCTGGGCGTTCCTTGAGCCGCTGGCGGCGCACGGGGTGGCCGACGAGTCGGTGCTGGCGGCCGAACTGGCCCGGGACGACACGGCCTCCGGCAAGCGGCACCAGGTGCGCTGTCTGGCCGCCCGTCCGTCGGCGGCGGTCAAGGCGCAGGCGTGGGCGCAGGTGGTGGAGTCCGAGGCGCTGTCGAACGCGCTGACGGAGGCGACGATCACGGGCTTCGACCAGCCCTCGCAGCGGGAGCTGACGGCGCCGTACGCGGCGCTGTACTTCGCGGCGATCGAGCGGGTGTGGCGGGAGCGGTCGATCCAGATCGGTATGAGCGTCGTACGGGGTCTGTTCCCGCTGCTCCAGGACCGGCAGGAGACGCTGGACGCGGCGGACGCGTGGCTGGAGGCCCACCGGGAGGCGGCGCCGGCGCTGCGTCGCCTGGTGCTGGAGTCGCGGGACGAGCTGGCGCGGGCGCTGCGCGCGCAGGCGTGCGACGCGGCGGCGGCCGGCCGCTGAGCCGTGACTCGATCTTTGGCCTGAGCTTCCCCGGTCGGTGACCGTTACGAAATTCAGGCAAAAGGAACCGTAACCCCTGGTCCGCACCAGATCGGACCAGGGGTTTTCCGCGCCTACTCGGCACCCGGACCCCCGCCCTTTAGTGCCACCTTGTCCGCATTGATCGACGACCGTGTAACAGCGGTTAAAGGTGGGACCAGGCGCGGGAATCCCGTGGCCATGACGCACAACACCCCGCTCTCCCCCCGCCCCCTCCGCCGCCTCGCCGAGGCCCACCGCCGCGTGCTGACGGTGACTCAGCTCCGCTCCCACGGCGTCACCACGGCCGAGCTGAACGAGCAGTGCCGCCCCGGCGGCCCCTGGCAGCAACTGCTGCCGGGCGTGGTGCTGCTGCACCCCGGCCCGCCGACGAGCGAGGAGCGTCTGCACGGGGCCCTGCTGTACGCGGCCCGCGAGTCCTCCGCGCGGGGCGTCCCGGCGCAGCCGACCGCGGCGGACCCCTACCGCCCGGTCTACCCGGACGCGGTGATCACGGGCCTGGCCGCGCTCACCCTGCACGGCTTCTCGGCCACCCCGCCGCTGCTGTCCCTGGACCACATCGACGTCCTGGTCCCGCGGCTGCGCCGACTGCGCTCCGCGGGCTACGTCCGCGTCCTGCGCACCCCCGCCCTGCCCGCGCCCCGCACGGTGACGGGCCTGCCGGTGGCCCCCGTACCCCGGGCGCTGGCGGACGCGGTGACGGAACTGACGGACGCGGAGGCGGTACGACGCCTGCTGACCGAGGCGGTGCGCGGCGGCCACTGCGAACCGGCCACGGTGGTGAGGGAGTTGACCCAGGCCAAGCTGCTGAACCGCCCCCACGTGGTGGACGCGGTGGACGCCCTCCTGGCGGAGGGCCGGGCGATCGCCGAGGACCGCCTGTACCGGATGGTCCGCGAGTACGACCTGCCCGATCCGGTGTGGAACGTGGACCTGCGCCTGCCCGGCGGCCCCCACCTGGGCGGCCTGGACGCGTACTGGCCGGACCAGGCGGTCGCGGTCGAACTGGACACCCGCGCCCCGCGTCAAGGCCATCGGCAGGACGACGACGCGCTGTGGTCCGAGTACGCGCGCAAGCGGGAGCACCTGGAACGGCTCGGCATCACCGTCGTGTACATCACCCCCAGGAAGCTCCGGGAGTCCCTGGAGCAGCAGGCCACCGTGGTCCGCACCGCCCTGATGGCCTCCGGCGACCGCGATCCGGCCGCGTATGTCTTGGTGCTGCCCCACCAGTGACGGCCGGGGAGAGCACCAGGAGGGGAGAGGAGGGGCCACCGGGGCCGATTCCGGTGGCCCCTCCTCGTGCACGGGCACGGGGGAGGTGGCGGTGGGCCGGTGCTGGATTGGTTGCCGTTGGGCCACTCGCTTCTCGGTAGAGTCGTGCTTCCGTGAGGCGAGTCAAGGGCGCTCCCGTTGCGCTG
>NZ_JBSFVU010000068.1:0-18216 GCF_053592475.1 Streptomyces sp. NPDC002671 | reverse complement strand
GCACGCGTGCCACCTGCGCCTCGAACAGCTCCGGAATCGTCCCCGCCGGCACCTCGGCAGCGGTGTCGTTCCACTCCACCAGCACCCGGCGACGCTCGGCCTCATCCAGCAGCTCGGCGCGCCCGACGGGGTCGGTGGCGGGCGTGGCGGTGAGCCAGTGCACGACGTTCAGGAAGCGTCGCAATACGTCGGCGGTGGAGGCGGTGTCGTGGAGGTCCGGGTTGGCGTCGACGTCGATCTGGAGGCCGGACCGGTCGTAGACGTCGATCCGGACGCCGTCGACGGGGCCGGTGGCGAGGTTGTGCGCGGTCACGGGAAGGTCGCCGAAGCGCAGGTCGTAGTCGAACGCCATGACGTTGACGTGCACATCGCACAGAACGCGGTCGACCATCTTCAGGTCGCGGAGGATCTCCTCGTGGCGGTAGCGGCCGTGGCGCAGGCCCTCGCGGACCGCACGGGAGGTCTGCCGGACGGCGTCGGCCACCGTGGTCCACGGCTCGAAGGTCACGCGGACCGGGAGGACGTTGGAGGTCATGCCGGGGACGCCGGCCTCGCGGTGGCCCGCCCGTCCTCGTACGAGGACGCCGATGACCACGTCACGAGCTCCGGTGACACGGTGTTCGCAGATGGCCGCGGCGGTGATCAGCAGCCCAGCAAGGTTGGTCTTCAAGCGCCGCGCGGCCGCCTTCAGGGCCGCGGCCTCCGGCTCGCCGATACCCTCCGCGGCACGGACGGGGGCGTGCTGGGCCCGCCGGCCACGGTGGGCGGCGCCGGCGAGGACGTCGTCGGCCAGGCCCGCGAGGGTGTCGTGCCAGTACTGCCGGTCTTGCTCGATCTCGGGGGAGGAGCGATAGACACGTTCGGCGTCGAGGAGCACGGAGACCGGAGCGAGGGCGCCTTCGGCCAGGTCGCGGTCCTGGAGGACGGCGGTGTATATCTCGGCGCCGCGGGCGGCGAGCACCGCGCCGCCCATTCCGTCCATGGCGAGCTGGTGCACTTTGGTGTACCAGAGGTGCAGGTTCTCGCCGAGCTTGATGACGGCCTGGGAGGAGAGCGGGCCGCCGACGAGGTCCATCGGTTGGTGCAGGTCGGCGTGCATCCACTCCTCGGCGGCCGCACGCGGGTCGGACTCGTCGCTCAGGTCGACGACGTGGACTGGGTAGTCCCGCCCGTCGTGCACGTACTGCCAGGGGGTTCCGTCGATGACGCGGATGCGCAGGCGGAGGCTCTCGGCCTCGTGCAGTCGGCGCCGCGCGGCCTCCACCAGGAGTTCGGACTTGGCCGCGCCGCGGATCTCCAGGTATTCGGCGACGTGAAAGCCGCGGTTGTCGGGAGCGAGTTGCTGCGCGTACCACACCGCCAGCTGACCAGCCATCAGTTCCAGGAGCTCAGCCTCGGATGTAGCCATTCCCGCATACTCCAATCGGTTCGCGTCATCGACTGGAACAGCAGGGGCCCGCCTCCGTCAGGGCGTGCCGCATTACCGCCCAGCCCTCTGGGTCAAGGCATTGACCTGTCACAGCGCCACAGCGCGCGCCCGGGACCGGTCCGTGCCGGTCCCGGGGCCGTGGCAGCTGGGGACTACTTGCCTTCCATGGCCACGATCAGGCTCTTGGGGCGCATGTCGGTCCAGGACTTCTCCACGTAGTCGAGGCACTCCTGACGCGGGGCCTCCCCGAAGACCTTCTCCCAGCCGTCGGGTACGTCGACGAACACCGGCCACAGCGAGTACTGGCCCTCTTCGTTCACCAGGACCAGGTAGTTGGCATCAGGATCGTCGAACGGATTCGTCATCATGTTGTCCTCTCTCGGCAATGACATGGACGCATGGTCGGTGGGTTTCACCAACACATTTCAGGCCGGCTGACACATTCATGGCGGCTACCTGCCGCCCTGATGGGCGGGCCCGGAATCCACCTGCCGCCACGCCACCTCACGGGACATCACGACTCGCGGTGGTGATCCACTATGGCCCAGAGCCATGCGGTTGCTCAATGGCTGGCACCCGCTGCCACCCACACCCCCCTGCCGCCTGCGGTTGCAGGGCTCGGGCGGGCAGTTCAACTGTGTCCTCACGGCAGTTGAACATCCATCAGACCGTGTGTTCTTGACGGCTTGCGAAAGCTCGTGAAAGCGTGGCATTCGCCTGAAGGAATGTCACTCGCGCCGCTCTTCGGTCGGCCGCCCGCCATATCCGGCGCATTCCCAACTCCTCGATCGCACGTGCCTTTCCGTTCCGGGGACCAAGAAAACCTGTGAGGCGTCCGCATGCACAATGAGCCGGCCGAGCAGCCGGAAATCAACCTGGTGGATCCCAAGCTCTATTCGGACGGCGACCCGTTCGTGCAGTGGCGCTGGCTCCGGGACAACGAGCCCATGTACTGGCATCCGCCGACGGAGCTCCCGGGATTCTGGGCATTGACCCGGTACGACGACGTGCGGACGGCCTACCGGGACTCCGAGACCTTCAGCTCGGCCCAGGGAATCCTCCTGCGGCCGACCGACCACGGCGCCGATCCCGGGGGCGGGCGCACCCTCGCCCTGACCGATCCACCCCGGCACGGGCAGCTGCGCGGTCTGGTCGACTCGTGGTTCGCGGTGCGGTCGGTGCGCGGGCTTGAGGCGGAGATGAACGAGGTGGCTCGCACCGTCATCGACGACGCATTGGAGCGCGGCGAGTGCGACTTCGTGGCGGACATCGCCGCACGTGTACCGCTGTACGTGATCTGCAAGATGATGGGCGTTCCGGAGTCCGACTGGGAGCATCTGCACACCCTGACGAGTCAGGCGTTCGGCGGCGGGGACCCTGCCACCCGCAGGTTCGCGCATCTGGAGATCCTCGGGTATTTCGAGGAACTGCAGGCGGACAAGGCGGACGATCCGGCCGACGACCTGGTGAGTGTGCTGGCCACGGGCACTATCGA
The DNA here is from genome assembly GCF_053592475.1 of Streptomyces sp. NPDC002671. NCBI lineage: Bacteria > Bacillati > Actinomycetota > Actinomycetes > Kitasatosporales > Streptomycetaceae > Streptomyces > Streptomyces sp. NPDC002671. Next base: position 15,292 of record NZ_JBSFVU010000068.1, on the reverse strand, counting down.
CGGGGAACCACTCGATCCCCAGGACGTCATCCTCAACTGCAACAACCTGCTCGTCGGCGGGACCGAGAACACGCGCATCGCCGCCTCCGGGGGCATGCTGGCGCTCCTTGAGCACCCCGAGCAGTGGCAGCGTCTGTCGGACGACCCGGAGTTGCTGCAGCCGGCCGTCGAGGAGATCCTCCGCTGGACGTCGACCGCCACGCACATCATGCGTACGGCGGTGCGGCCGGTGGAGATCCACGGGCGTCGTGTGGAGCCCGGCAACCGGGTCACCTTCTGGCTGCCCTCGGCCAACCGCGACGAGCGGATCTTCGAGGACCCGGACCGGTTCGACATCACCCGGAAGCCCAACCGGCACCTGGCGCTGGGCTTCGGTGAGCACTTCTGCATCGGCAGCATGCTGGCGCGGGTCGAACTGCGGCTGCTGTACGCCGAGTTGCTGAATCGCTCGATCCGGGTGGAGCTCGACGGCGAGCCGAAGCTGCTGGATTCGATCGTCGTGAACGGGCCGGACCGGCTGCCCGTCAAGCTGACCGCGGCATGAAATACCGGCGACGAAGAGCGGAACGCCCCGGCTCCCGAGAGGGAGCTGGGGCGTTCCGCTCTTCGCGTTACCCCGCCTGTTCCGGCCCTGGGTCGTGAACGGGCATGCGCCGTCCGGTCGTCGAGGGCGTGGAGAAGCGCCCGACCTTGTCGATCACGTCGGAGCTGTACAGGCGCAGCGACTGCTCCAGCGCGAACTCGGCCATGTAGTGGCGGAACGCCTCGGGCGGCTCGTCCGCGAGGTTGAGCATCCGCCGGTTGGCGAGGACCGCGGGCCCCCGGAAGCGTTCGACGGCGCGTTCCACGGCGGCGTCCAGGTCGGCGTGGTCGTGGACCTCGTCGATCAGCAGGGCGGCGTCGGGTTCGCGGGCGAAGATGCGCCGCCCCTCCAGGATGATCTGCCGGGAGCGGCGGGGGCCGACGGCGCGCGTCAGTCGGTGGTTGGCCGCTCCGGGGATGATCCCTTCCTGCGCGGCGGGCAGGGAGACATAGGCATCCGCCGCGGCGATCACATGGTCGAACGCCAGCAGCAGCTGGCAGCCGCCGCCGATCGCGAAGCCGTCGACCACACCGATCCACGGCTTCTCGGCAGTACGTGACCGCCAGACCGGGCCGTCGTCGGTCAGGACGCCGCGCACCAGTTTGTGGATGTAGCCGAGTTCGCGGCGCAACAGGAAGTCCGTCAGGGAGATGCCGCCACCGTGCAGCGTCTTCAGGTTGATGCCGGCGCTGAAGACGCGTCGGCCCCGGTAGCGGGGGTGGGTCATCTCGCCGCCGCGGACCAGGCCAACTTCCACGGCGGGGTCGAGGAGGGCGAGGTCGACCGCGGTCTCCATGTCGTCGACTTGCTGGTTGTCCTCAGCGTTCAGTGAGTCCTCGCGGCACAGGGTGAGGCTGGCCACGGGCCCCGTGCGTTCCAGGCGTACGGAGGCGAGCTCGGCCTTGCCGGTGTGGCTGAACTCGGGGAGCAGATCCAGGGCGCGGGGGGTCGGGCGCAGCATGGCGTCGAGCAGATGCGGGCCTGCCTGCGGGGAGTGCAGGACGTGCTGCAGGAAGATGCCCTGGTCGACCTCGCGGCCTTCCTTGTGGGCCTGCGGGCGGGCACGCTCATCGGCGAGCTGCTCCTCAGTGGGTACGAGGCCGGGGAAGTCCGCGGCCGCGGCATGGGCGAGTTCGGTCACCCGCAGGTGGTGGGTGCGGCTCGCGGTGAGTTCGTCGTAGACGGCGTCCACATGGGCCGTCAGGAAAGCCGCGCGCAGCGTTCGGGTGGCGTCGATCGCCGACCGGGCGGCTGCGCGCTGCTCCGGTGACCGGTGTTCCGGTGCGGGCAGGGCGTGCAGGACCTCGTCGGTGTGCCGCGCCGCCCGGGCGATCACCGTACGGGCCTGGTCAAAGCCGGCCCGTACGGCACGCAGATCGTGCGCGGCCGTCATGCCGCCGCCTCGGCCGCGGTCCGGCGCAGGGTGAGGTCGCAGGCGGCCAGGTGGGTGCCGAGCGCCTCTTCGAATCCGGTGCTGGTGGCGTCGAACATCAGCTGGCGGCGGATGGCCAGGTCGCTCCCGGAGAGGGCGGCGGTGTGCCGGGTGATCCGGGCCAGGCTGCCCGCGACGTCGTCGCTGACTTCGTCGATCAGGTGCAGGGCGAGGGCTTCGGCGGCCTCGATGGGCATGCCGAAGAGCAGTGCCCGGCGGATCGGGGCGTTGCTCGCCGCGTGGTTGGTGAGCCGGTACAGCGCCATGCCCGGCCACAGGGTGCCGTCGGTGGCGGGCAGCACGAGGCGGACGGAGGCAGTGGCGACGCGGTAGTCGGTCGCCAGGAGCACGTCCAGGGCGAGGCCGCCGCAGTCGCCGTCGGCAACGGCGAGGGTGGCGGTGGGCAGGCGTTCGAGGCGCCGCAGCGCGCGCTCCCACTTGTTGACCGCGGCCACCGTCAGGTACTCGGTCCACTGTGCGTCCGGGGCACCGGAGGCATGGACGACCACGGGGCCTTGTCCGGCGCCGTCCTCGGCGCGGTCGCAGACGGCGGTGACGGCCGCGATGGCGTCGGCCGACAGGGGCTTGGTTCCATCGATCCGCAGGACCAGGTCGTCCGTCCCGTGCTGCGGGTCGTTCTCGGAGTTGGCGTTCATGACACCCTTCATCTGCTCGTAGTTCACCATTGGACCAGTGCTGTCTCGATGGTCGAGCCAGGGCCCATGGTCATCAGGACGCCGCAGTCGCCGGCCTGGGCCACGCCTTCCCGGAGCAGCCGTTCGTAGGAGAACAGGAACGATCCGCTCGACAGGTTTCCGTAGTCACGCAGCACCCCGGTGGTGTGGCGTACGTCGTGCCGTGTGAGGCCGAGGTTGACTCGAACGGCGTCGATGACCTTCTTGCCGCCCGAGTGCACGAGCCAGTGGCTGATCTCGCTGCGGCGGAGTCCGGCGCCGCCCAGGAGGCGGTCGACGACCTGTCCGCTGTTGGCGCCGACCACGTACGGGACCTGCGGGTCCAGATAGAAGCTGAACTTCGCCTGCTCGTCGTCCCAGTCGTAGCGCATCGCGTCGATGGCGTCGGTGATCAGGTGGCTGGCGAAGCCCAGGATCCGGGGTCCCGCGGGTGCGGCGGACACGTCGGCCGGGGCGTAGGAGGTGTCGGGTGCGTCGGCTATCAGGACGATCGCGGCGGCGCCGTCACCGAAGAGGCTGTTCACCACGGCGGTGCGCAGGGTGCCGTCGAAGACGTAGGCGGCCGAGCAGGCCTCCGTGCACAACATGACGGCGGCCTTGCCGGGGTTGGCAACGGCCCAGCCGGCCGTGGCGTTGAGGGCGTTGAGACCGGCGTTGCAGCCCATGCCGACGACGTCGACGCGGCTGGTCCGGGGCGGGATGCCCAGGTCGCGGATGAGGTGGGCGCTCAGGCCGGGAGTGAGGAAGCCGGTGGTGGTGGTGCAGCACAGGTAGTCGACGTCGGTGACGTCGAGCCCGGCGTAGGCCAGGGCGGCGAGTACGGCGCGGCCTCCCATGTCGATGGCGAGGCGCTGGTGCTTGGCGAGGAGTTCGCCCTGGACCTCGCTGCGCAGGGCGCCGTCCGCGTCCCGTGGCGGGAGGGTGAGGTAGCGGCGTTCGATTGCGCTGTTGAGGAACACCGAGCGGACCTTGGGATCCGTGATGGCGAAGAGGTCGAGCAGCTCGCGCTGGGTGTAGGAGTGCTCGGTCGTGGCGCTGGCGACGCCGGCGATCCGGGCGGTGCCGGGAGACTTGGCGCAGCCCGGGTCGAAGGCGTCCAGGACGCCGGCGCTGGGCCGTTCGGCGAGGGTCGTCATCGATACTTCCATCCCCACATACGAGGCTTGCTGAGGTCGCGGGACTGTGCTTCCAAGGCGCTGATCGCTTTCCGGTAGGCAGTGGACACGGACTGGTCGGGCCGCGGTCAGCCGCGGCCCGGGATGCCGGCTCTGATGAAGCGCGCGAGCCGGGCGACGCCCTCGACGATGTCGTCGTAGGTCAGATAGCTGATCGAGAGCCGCAGAGCCCGTTCTCCGCCGCCCTGCGGATGGAAGTAGGACATGGGCGTCCAGATGACGCCGTACTCCTCCGCGGAGCGCACCAACGCGGCGTCGTCGGCGACGAAGGGAACGTCGACGCTCAGGAAGAACCCGCCGCCCGGCTCGCTCCAGCGCACTCCGAGTGCCGCCCGGTCCTGCTCGGGGAAGTGTGCGTCCAGCTCCTTGAGCACGGCCTTCATGGCTGCGCCGTAGTGGGCTGAGGTCTCCACGTTGAGGTCTGAGGCCCGTCCGCCGGTGGCGAGCAGCATGCCCCCCACCGCAGCCTGGGCCAGGGGGGAGGTGTTCACCGTGATCATGCTCTTGAGCTTGGTGAGCTCGTCGGCCAGCAGACCGGTATGGCCGTGGCGGTCGACGACGGGCTGGTCGGCGACGGCGAATCCCACCCGGGCGCCGGGGAACAGGGTCTTGGAAAAGGAGCCGAGGTGGACCACGCGCCGGTCGCGGTCGAGCGACTTGAGGGTCGGCCTCTGTCGCCCTGGGCTGACGAGACGGTAAGGGCTGTCCTCCAGGACGAGGATGTCCTCCCGGGCAGCCACCTCGAGGAGGGCATGCCGTTCCCGGAGCGACATGGTGTGGCCCGAGGGGTTGGCGTGGTCGGGCACCACGTAGAAGGCGCGCGGGCGGCGTCCGCGGGCGCGTTCCGCCGCGATCGCCGTCTCCAGGTCCGCGCTGTGGAATCCGTCGGCCCGCTCCGGGACGGGAGTCGGTTCGAGGCCGAGTATGCAGGCGGCGCCGGTGATGCCGGGGTAGCAGGGAGTGATCACCAGGAGCACGTCCTCGGGCGTCGGGACGAGCGCACGCAGGGCGAGGAACATCGCCTCCTGGCAGCCCACCGTGACCACGATGGCCTCGGGCGGCACGTCGATGTCCTCGTCCTTGAGGAGCGAGTCGGCGATCAGTTCACGGATGCGGCCGGCGGTCGGCCCGTACTGGAAAAGCGCGTCCCGAATCTCGGCGGGCGAGGCCCCCTGTTCCTCCAGGTGCCGTAGGTAGCGGCGGATGTGCGTGAAGATCTGCTCGACGTCGAAGAAGCCGTCGTAGGGACGCCCCGGGGCGAACGAGATGGCCCCGGGATAGCGGTGGGTGATCTCGTTCAGGAAGTTCATGGTGTCGAGCACCGGGTCGGAGACGCTGGTGTGCAGCTCTTCCTTCCTCAGCCGGGTCGTGGCCATGGGAGTACCTCCCGGGAGGCGGACAACCGGTCCGGTGGTCCGCCTCAGTCGTAGGGACGGGTGGAGTCGCGCCTGACTACCAGCGCCATTCCTGCTGGCCGTAGAGGTGACCGGCCTTGATGTCGCGCTCCTTGCACCAGGTCATGAACTCTTCGATCTGCTTGATCTGGTACGTGTCCTCGTTGTACGTCGTCGCCATGACGTGGCCGAGCCACGGCTCCTCGCCCATGGCGTACACGTATGCCTCACGGGCACCGAGTTCCGTCATGATGGCGGCGGCCTGCTCCGCGTTCGACCCGGACAGCTTCCGGGAGGAACTCATCTTCCGGGAGACCGGAATGGTCAGCAGCGCCTTGTACAGCCAGGTCAGCGGCGCGCCGTCGCACTCCATGCCGAGGAACGCGATGTCGGCCGCGCCCAGGTGCTCCTTGACGTAGCGGTACAGCGTCGGGTCGATCCCGGAGGAGTCCGCGCCGATGTAGACCTTCTTGCCGGCGAGTTCGGCCCAGTAGGTGGACTTGGCGCGGATGTCGAGGTCGCAGTGCTCGCCCAGGAACGGTGTGGCCGTGATCTTGCCGCCCGGGAACTCCACCTCGTCGAAGTCGTCGACCTCGATGACCGGGAAGCCCTGGTGCTTGAGCATCAGTGCCATGGACGGGTCGCAGACGTTACCGCGGGAGGAGCGCGGTACCACGATGGCGCCCACGCGGCCGCGCAGCTGAAGCAGTGTCTCCAGGACGATGTGGTCCTGGTGCCCGTGCGTGATCAGCACCAGGTCGATAAAGTCCGGCAGGTCGTCCAGGGTGTAGCGGTCGCCGGCCGTGCTGTCCGCGCTGATGAACGGGTCGGTCACGATGGCGGCCTGGGGCGTCTGCAGCACCAGGCAGGCATGGCCGAAGTACCGGATGCGGCCGCCCGACTCGATGTGCCGGTCCGGTGACAGGCTCGGCCGGTCGGACAGCAGGCCCGACAGTTGCTTCGCCTGTGTGTCGTCGAGCTCCAGCGCTTCGCGGAGCTTCGCCAGGGTCGTCGGGCTCACGCGTGCCTTGAACAGTTCCTCAAGGCCCTGGTGCCGGAACGGCAGCGGCAGTTCGAGCACGTCCGGCGAGGGCAGTCGCGGCGTGCTCAGGATGAAGGGGCGCTCGTAGCCCGGCTCCAGGGACAGCTGCACCGACTGGCGCGCCTCGCTGTAGAGGCCGCTCTTGTAGACGACCGGCTCCATGAAGCGCATCTGTGCCTGGTTGTCCGTGTCGTACGCCAGCTCCACCAGGCCGTTCAGCTCCGACGGCAGCTTCGGGTAGAGCGGTGTCAGGTCGAAGCCGGTCGCGCTCGCCCGGAGGATCTCCTGACCCGCGGAGATCGCCTCGGCGAAGGCCAGCATGTCCGCCCGGTCCCGCTTGATGGCTGCCAGCAGGTCACGGACCTCGTCGGCGCGCTCTTCGGGGATGTTGATGAAATACCCGCCGCGCAGCTCCGGGTTGACGCTCGCCGCGACATGGACCTTGGGCGACTGCAAATACGATTCGAGCAACGGTACCTGCAGGAACGCGAGATTCATCGCCGCCTGAATGGGCGCCAGCGTGTGCGGCCAGGCGAAGAATCGGTCCACCAGCGGCTCGACTATGGCCTTCGAACGCAGAAACAACGGTTCATCCGACATCTGCCCCACCTCTCCTCGAGATTCCACGGGATGGTTCGTCCCGGGCAGTGCGAATGCCAACTCACAGCTGGCGGAACGCTGGACCGCGGAGACCACATGAAGGAGGGACGGAAGCCGGACGTATCGGCACGCCTCGTCCCACAAACCACCCGAGCGCAACGAAGAGCACTATGGCGCGGTGTCCCGGAGGTGATCAATAGTGTCCGGCGGTACTTGTGCGGGGTCGGCCGGTGTCTAACTGCGGCAGTGCGGCAGTTGGACACCAGCCGCTCTTGCCTCTTATGGAGCCGAGACGGAATGATGGTCGCCGCTTTCCCGGTCCCACGCAAAGTCACGCACACGACGACCGGCCCTCCGACGCTTCATTCAAATCCACCGCAGGAAAAGGTGTCAGCTCGGTGACCGACGCAGCAGAGCCGGAAGTTCTGTATGAGAGGAACGGGCATGTCGCCCATGTGACGCTCAACCGGCCGGCCGTGCTCAACGCGATGAATCAGCGGACACACGAGGAGCTGGCCAGTGTCTGGGACTGTGTCGAGTCCGATGACGAGGTGCGGCTCGCCGTGCTGACCGGTGCGGGCACCAGGTCCTTCTCGGTGGGCCAGGACCTGCGCGAGCGGGCCGAGCTCGACCGGCAGGGGGTGCCACCGTCGACGTTCGGAAGCCGCGGTCAGCCGGGCTGGCCCCGCCTGACCGAGCGGTTCACCCTGTCCAAGCCGGTCGTCGCCCGCGTGAACGGCTACGCGCTCGGCGGGGGCTTCGAACTCGCTCTGGCCTGCGACCTCATCATCGCCTCCGACCAGTCGGTCTTCGCCCTTCCCGAGGCGACCCTCGGCCTGGTGCCCGGCGCCGGAGGAGCATTCCGGCTGGCACGGCAGATCCCCCTGAAGACCGCGATGGGATACCTGCTGACCGGCCGCCGGATGAGCGCGGCCGAGGCGCTGCGCCTCGGCCTGGTGAACGAGGTGGTGCCGGCAGAGGAACTCGACGCGGCCGTCGCGGCATGGACCGACGCCCTGCAGCGCAGCGCCCCGCTGTCCCTGCGCGCCATCAAGGAAGCCGTGATGCGCTCCGTGGACATGCCGCTCGCCGAAGCCTTCGTCACACCCTTCGCCTGGGAGCAGCGACGGAGGCACAGCGCGGATGCCGTCGAAGGCCCACGGGCATTCGCCGAGCAGCGCGAACCCGTCTGGAGCGGACGGTGACACCCTCGCGGGCCCGCCCGGGCCTTACGTGCGACTTCGCCATCGTCAATTTCGGTCCGCATCAGGCTTGATCACGACTGACATGTCCGGATAGCTTCCTGGTCGTCGCGGAGGAGAGTTTTACCCGCGCATGGTCCATCGGCGCCCGCTCGCGCTGACCGACTTCGGCCCGCTGGACTCACCTGGGTATCGAACGCGCTCATCCGGCAACAGCTGACGGCCGTAAATTCACGTATCCGAGTGAGAGGAATCCACCGATGTACGTCGAGTACCTCACGACCATCCTCAACACCGTCTATAAGGTCCCCGGGACGATTGATCCGGAGAAGTCCTTTCTGGAACTCGAGGTGGACTCGCTCTCCCTAGCGGAGCTCAGCGCGCACCTGGAGGACGAACTCCACGTGACCATTGACGAAGAGGACCTGAGCGCCGCGACCACCGTGGTCGGACTGGCCGCGTACCTGGAAGCCCACGGCGCGGTCATACCGGCATGAGCTTGTACAGACGTAGCCTTCCGGCCGTGGTGGTCACGGGTATCGGCATGGTCACACCGGTCGGCGCCGACACGTGCACAGCGTGGAAGGCTACGTGTGCCGGGCAGTCGGCAGGCGCCATCGACCCAAGACTCGTGGGCGCGCCGGTGGACTTTAGCTGTCCGGTCACCGCGTTCGACGCGGACGAACTGCTGGGCGTCGAGGGCCGCCGCATGGATCCCTTCACGCAGTACGCCCTCGCCGCGGCCCGCGAGGCGTACGCCGACGCCCAACTGGCTGGCACGGGCCTGGACCCATCCAGGGTCGGAGTCCTGCTGGGCACCAGCGTCGCCGGTCTCGGCACCTGGCAGGAGCAGGGCGAGCGGCTGCACACCAGGGGGGCACGCGGGGTCAATCCTCTCACCGTCCCGAAGGCCATCAGCAACATCGCCGCAGCCACCGTGTCCATGGAATTCGGCTTCCACGGCCCCTCGCTCAGCCTGGCCACGGCCGGTGCCACCGGTACCTCGGCTCTGGGCCTCGCTCTTGACCAACTTCGCGCGGGCCGCTGCGACGTCGTACTGGCCGGTGGCACCGAAGCAGCCATCTCGCCCCTCGTGTCCATTGCTTTCGACCGTCTGAAGGCGCTGTCCCGGCGCGGTGACGCCCCTTCGCTCGCCTCCCGGCCGTTCGACGAACATCGCGACGGCTTCGTCCTGGGAGAGGGTGCCGCGGTGCTCATCCTGGAACGTGCGGTGGACGCCAGGGCGCGTGGGCGAAGTGCCTACGCACAGGTGATGGGCTACGGCGAATCCTCGGACGCCCACCACCTCACCGCGCCCCGGGCCGACGGCCAGGGCGCTCAGCTCGCGGTGCAGAAGGCGCTCGATGACGCCCGGGTACACCCTTCTGAGGTCACTTTCGTCAACGCCCACGCGCCCAGCACTCCCCAGGACGACGCCATCGAGGCCCGCGTCATCGAGCGGCTTTTCGGGCAGAACGCCGCGGTCACCTCCACCAAAGGAGTGACGGGCCATCTGCTCGGCGCCGCCGGAGCCGTCGAGGCCGCGTTCACCGCCTTGTCGATCAAGCACGGTGCGATTCCGCCCACCGCCAACTTCCAGGCTTACGGTGCCGGTATCCCCGAAATCGACATCGTCCACGGCGCCCCGAGGCACACCCCCGTGTCCGTCGCCGTTAGTAATTCCTTCGGCTTCGGCGGACACAACGCAGTCCTCGTCCTGGGGAGCGCCAACGCATAAAGAATCTCAAATAGACCTGAATTGAGTTCGGCGAAGCCGTTCTCGATCTCCCAGCGTTGGTGATGGAGCTGAGCCAACTGGCCTGCACGCGCGTGCCGGTGGTCGAGCAGGCCGGTCGCCGGGCGGAACTTCTCCACCTGCATCGGCCCGTGCTGGGGCCGGACCGTGACGGTGTGGTCGACGATACGCACGAGGTGCCCTTCAGGCACCGGACAAGCTCGCGCATGTGCCCGCCTGACCCGGCCGTGGGCCCCGTCGCACGTGCGCGACGGGGCCCACCCCCAGGACGTGTCAGTCGGTCACCCGCACCACCTTCAGATTCGGCGACGACAGGATGTCCTTCTCGCAGAACCGCGGGGTGACCCACCGCCCCTGCGAGAACAGCTGGGTCTGGTCGCTGAAGTGCGGCGACGCCGGATCCGACGACTGTGAGTAGGCGAGGAGCGTACGCGCCACGGGGCAGCGCCCGCCGTCCCAGCCGACCGCCTGGATGTAGGAGGATCCGCCCTGCACCTCGGTGTAGGCCCCGGCCTGCGCGTCCCACACCGACTCGACCTTGTTCCACACGCCGAGCATCTCCGTGCCGCCGGGCATGGGGATGCGTTGCCCGTCGCGCACCACGTACTGGCGGTCGCCGAGCCGTCCGTCGAGCGGAATCCCGGCGGTCCTGAACTCAGTGACGGTGTCGGCGAGGACGGTGGCGAAGCCCGGGGCGTCGGTGTTGAGTGTGCTCGGAGTGCGCACCGGATCGGCCACCGAGAATGGCACCTTCCACAACTTCGTCCAGGGCAGCGGGCTGTTCGGGGCTGTGAGCCGGCGCCAGAAGCGGTCGAAGAACAGCGCCCCACGGCTGCCCGTGTTCATGGTCCGGTCCCAGTGGCCCAGGACCTGGCAGGCCTTGCGCACATCGACCGCCTTGCCGTCGCTGCCGGTCGCTTTACCGCCCGGCAGCGCCGCGCACGCGCGTGCCGCCTCGGCCGCCGCCAGGTCCCCGGCGGGCGCCCGGTCCGCGAACTGCTGCTGTTGGAGGTCCGCCACGGTCAGCCCATCGCGCGCGATCATCGCCGACACGTCCTCGACGGCACCGCGCGTGCGAATGCTCGGCTGGGTGCCGAGCGTGCCGAAGATGCGCTCGTACCCGGTCAGCGGCCGGTCCGCGTTGGTCAGCCATGCGCTGCCGTTGGAGTTCTCGGCGTATGGCGCGTCCCGCAGTACCGGCATCTTCGCGGGTCCGAAGATCCCCGGCTGAATTGCGTCCGGGTCACTGCCGATCGCACAGTCGCCGCGGGAACCGTCGAGCACCGCCAGCCCGGCCGCCGGGTACATCTCCTTGCCGAGCGCCGTCGAGCAGCGCTTGGCCAACTCATCGGTGATCCTCGGCAGCACCTGGGACTGCGTGAACAGCGAGTGCCCGGCCGAGTCAGCCGCGATCGTGTCCACCCAGGGCAGGCCCTGCGTCCGCCGCAGCGAGCGCAGAACGTCGTCGGTGGAGCGCGCCTTGCTGAAACCGAGCTCGGTGTCCGAGGCACGCAGGTTCCTCGCGTTCGGGTCGTTCAGCGCGTACGCCGTCGACGTCGTCCACGGCAGCGGCAGCCCCTCCCCGAGCGAGGTGACGATGGGCCCGTACCGGGTCCACCATTGGGTTCGGGTGACCGGGGCACCGCCCTTCGCCCCGACGGTGACCGTCCGCTGCGTCATGCGCTCCCGCTTGCCGTCGACGACGTAGACGGTCGGATCGGCGGGGTCGAGCTTCAGCTGATGGAGGTTCAGCGTGGTGCCCGTCGCCACGGTGTGGCTCCACGCGACGTGCGCGTTGTACCCGATCGTCATCGTCGGCATGCCGATCAGCGAACCGCCCGAGACGTTCAGTTCGCCGGGGATCGTCTGCTGCGACTGCCAGTAACGGCGACCGCCCTGCCACGGGTAGTGGGGGTTACCGAGCAACAGCCCGCGCCCGTTCGCGGTGGCCTTCCCGCTGAAGGCGACCGCGTTGGAGCCCATGTCGGCGCTCTCGTTCGAGAACAGCTTGCGCGCGGCCCGAGCGGCGTCGCGAGGGTCGGGCGCGGCCCTCCGGGCCGACGGTGCGGTCGCTGCGGTCGGCGGGTGCGCAGCCGTGATGCCCTCGACTTCGCGCCCCTGCCCGCCAAGCACGGCCAGCGCGAACAGGCGATCCGCCACGTCCAGTGTAGACACGGGCCGCACCCAGTCGGCGCCTGCGCACGCCGAATCCGTGATGCGGTGCTGCCGCAGCCAGGCATCGTAGCCGGCCGCCCAGCCGCGCATCATCTCCTTCGTGGCACGTCCTGGCCCCTGGGGCGTGGGTTCGGCAAGCAGCTTCTCGACGGTGCCTGAGTTCCGTACGCCACGGAAGTACAGGTCACTGGAGAGGTTCGTCTCCGCCGACGACAGCGAACCGTCCGACGCCGCGTCAGGCCCGAAATACTTCGAGCGCTCACCGCGCAGGGTGACGAATCCGTCGGCGAGAGCGCACACCTGGTCGGCGGCCTGCGCCCATCCGGTGCCGAAGCCGAGGCTCACGTAGTTCTTGGCGAGGATATGCGGAATTCCGTACTCGGTGTACCGGATGACGGCGGACAGTTTGCCGTCGGCCGGACGCTGTGCGGACCGGTGGCCGGTGGCCGTGGCCGACGGCACGGACATGGCCGCGGCCACTAGGGTGATCGCGGCTATCGTCAGATGTTTTAAGCGTGAGCGCATCGTGCCTCTCAACTGGAGTTACGAATAGGTTGGTTGAGGCTACCAATCGGTTTGTCATTTGTGCGCGTGTCCAATTTGAACGCCGGAGCCGGGCCGAGGATTGCGGCATGACGGGTGGACGGCAGGCTCAGCGCCCCGAAGCGGCCGGGTACGGCCAGGGCGGCGGCATGGCCGTAGGGCACCACAGCACGGTCGATGGGATGCTGCGGCGTAACGCGCACCATGCTCCGCGCCGGACGGCGGCCCGCTGCCGGGACCGCGCCTGGTCCTTAGTACTCCAGCCGGACTTCTGTATTTCTGCTGGTCAACGGCCTGGCGGTGGGGAGTGTAGCGGGGGTGCGGCATGCGCGGGACGTTCTTGGACAGGTCGTCCCACCAACGTGTGGCCGCGCCGCATGTAGTGACAGCGCGACGAGCAGTTCGTTCTCGTGATCCACGACGTACCAACGAATGCTTGGGACCTGGAACTCGAAGAACTCTTCCTGCGGACCGGAGCTCGCTTCTCCCGGGTGGAGTCCCGGCGGCGGATGCGGGACTACGTCCGCGGACTGCTCGGCCCGGTCGGCCGAAAGAACAGCTGGCAGCTCGCCAAGTACGCCGGCAATGCCACCCCACACGGCCTGCAGCACCTGCTCTCCCACAGCCGGTGGGACGCTGACGGCCTGCGCGACGACCTCCAGGCATACGTCGCAGAACAACTCGGCACGCCGAACGGCGTGTTGATCCTCGACGACACCGGCTTCGTGAAGAAAGGCATCACGTCCGCAGGGGTGCAGCGCCAGTACTCCGGCACGGCCGGGGCTTGTATTTCAATTACTGCTTGCCCAGGCGGTGTTGGTGGGAGGGTGGAGCATGACTGTGTGTCCGCCCGTTGCCGTGTTAGGGGCAAAGTTCGATCGGATCCTGCCGCATCTCGACGAGCGCCGCCGTCGGCTCTACCTGGCCAGCGAGGCAACGGCCATCGGCCACGGTGGGATCACCCTGGTGGCTGCCGCTTCCGGAACCAGCGCCGCCACCGTCGCGCGCGGCGTCACTGAACTGGCCTCAGACGCCATCCGCTTTCCGAACGTGATCCTTTGGTTCGACTCGGGTGGGCATGAACTCGGTCCCGCGGCGGGAGAGATGGGCGTGGTTCGTCCGTTCGTCTCGCTTGTGGAGGTGGCTGGTGCCGTCGGTGCTCGGTTTGTTGGAGGCCCGGGAGAAGAAGGTCCGGGAAGAGGTCGCGCGGTTGCGGGAGGAGGCCGAGCGGGTGCAGGCCGCACTCGGCGAGGCGGAATGCGCACTTCAGCGTCTTGCGGATGCCCGTGTAACGGTGGCCGAGGTGCTGGCCGAGCCGCCGTCCGCGGGCGGGGAGCCGGTGGGGAGCACGGTGGCGGGGTCGGCGGTGCCGCGACGGGCCGAGGGGATGACGGCGTCGGTCCTGCCTGCGGACTACCAGCGGATCATGTCCGTGCTGGAGTCGGAAGCGGGCCGGGAGGGCATGCGGTGCCGGCAACTGGCTGCGGCCCTGGGGCTTCAGGCGGTCCCGGCGAAGGTCGAGGGGCTGCGGTCGAAGGCGAAACGCCTGGTGGAACGAGGGTGGGCACTCCAGACGCGGCCAGGGGTGTTCACCCCGCTCGGGGCGCCGGCCGGCTGAAGGCGCGGGGCCGGCGTCCGGCCAGGCGGCTGCTCATGAGCATGGTCATGGACCACAGCACCATGGCCTCGTGCATGGCCGGCAGCGTTTCGTAGTCACGCACCAGGCGACGCGAACGCATCAGCCAGCTCAGCGTCCTCTCCACCACCCACCTGCGCGGCAGCACCACGAACCCCGTGGTGTCGTCGGAGCGTTTGACGATCTCGAGCGTGAGGTTGAGTTTCTCGGCCGCCCAGTCGACCAGGTGCCCCGCATAGCCGCCGTCCGCCCAGACGAGCCGGACGGAGAAGTACAGCCTGCGCAGCCGTTCCAGCAGAGGCACTGCGGCATCCCGGTCCTGCACGCTCGCTGCGGTCACCGCGACGGCCAGGACCAGGCCGAGGCAGTCCACCACCAGGTGCCGCTTGCGCCCGCCCACCCTTTTGCCGCCGTCCCAGCCGGTCGTGGAGCGCGGAATGTTCGCCGCTGCCCGCACTGACTGCGAGTCCACGACGGCTGCCGTCGGGTCGGCCTCGCGACCCTCCTTCTGGCGCACTTTGTCACGGGCGGAACCGATGACGTGTTCGCGCCTGGTCATATTGGTGAGTTAACGCAGGTCATACCGCCCGAGTTGGTGGATGAGGTACTGGACGAGAGCGGGGCTCGCGAGCGACGACTTCGGAGCCTCCCCTCTCGCGTCGGGGTGTACTTCGTGCTCGCGCTCGGGCTGTTCGAGCATCTGGGCACCGGTCTGGTGTGGGGCAAACTCGCGGCCGGACTGGCCGCCAGAGTGCCGCAGCCCTCGGAGAAGGCACTTCGCGATCTGCGTCGACGGGTCGGGGTGGCCCCGCTCAAGCGGCTGTTCGACGTTCTGGCCGGCCCGCTGGCCCAGCCGTCCACACCCGGAGTGCGCTACCGCCGCTGGCGCACGGTCGCCTTCGACGGATGCGGGAGCCTGTCCGTCCCCGACCACGAGCGCAACCGGTCCTGACTCGGCCGCACCGAACGCCGCTACGGCCCGACCGGCTACCCCCGGCTGATGCTCATGACCCTGTGCGAAACAGGCACCCGCGGCCTGATCGCAGCGGTCTTCGGCCC
>NZ_JBSFVU010000067.1:0-18925 GCF_053592475.1 Streptomyces sp. NPDC002671 | reverse complement strand
GACCGTACTGTTGAGTCGGCACGGAGCGCGGTGCCGGTGTTGCCACCGGTCCGTTTCTCCGTGCCGCTCGCCGAACCCGGCGTGCGGCTCTCACCGCACCGGGCTCTCCACGGTCTATGCCGTTCAAGCGTGGTTGATATCCAGGGGTTGGGGATCGTGTTGCCCCGGTATCGGTAGTGGGTGACCGCGATCGAGTGGGGAACAGTTCGATCCCGTCCGCCGAGCGCTTGCGCCACCGGCCGTTGCGGTCGGTGAAGCGTCGGCGGAAGTCCTTCCACCTCCAGCGATGCAGCACCATCCACCAGCTGGTCACCCGTCCCATACGAACTGGTCCAGGGCTTTCAGCGTGGTCTTGCATACCGCGTGCTTGAAGTAGTTGACCCAGCCGCGCAGAATCGAGTTGATCCTCTTCAGCACGGTCCCCGGGTCCTGCTGCGACGTTCTGTTCGTCAGGGCACGGATCTTGCCCTTCAGCTGCCGGATGGGCCTCTTGGCGATGAAGGTGTAGACGTACCACTTGTTCGAGCCTTGCTTGCGGCGCCACTGGATGTGGAACCCAAGAAAGTCGAACCCGTCCGACATGTGCACGATCTGAGTCCTGGCCGCTGACAGCCTCACCCCGAGAGGGTGCAGTACGTCGGCGCCGCGCAACGGCGAAGCTTGGTCTGCATCCCCGATACCCGCTGGTGAGACCCCAACGGGGCCTCGGGAGCACCGCTGTTCAGCGGTGCGTCTTTCGGCATTGCAGCCTCCTTCCCTTCTCGAAACCGCTGCCGCCCTTCCCCGTGTGCCGGGTCTCCCCGGCTCGGAGTACTACGGCGGCTCCGCCCCGCCCCGGCCCGATCGGCCGATGATGGACCCAGCCCTCCGCCCGAGCTGGATGCGCGGCAGGACGGCTGAATCCGCAGGAGTGAGGAGCAGGCCCATATCTGCCGTCGATGCCACGAGGCCCGCAAGCCGGCCGAACGGTGCGCTCGCTGCGGACAAGAGCGGCAGGTGCACTCACGTACCCACGACGGAGGGCCTGTCTGCAGGACGTGCACCAAGCGTGATCCGGGGAAATTCGAGGACTGCATCCGCTGCCGGAGGCGTCGTGTCGTCGGCCGGCGGACCCCGGACGGCGCAGTGTGTTCGTCCTGCTATCGGCTGCCCGTCGCCGTCTGCTCTCTGTGCGGACGCCCGCGCCCCTGCTTCGGCGCTGGCACCGCGACCCCGCGCTGCACGAACTGCTCCAGGGCAAAACATCCCTGCCGCACCTGCGGGAAGGTTGTCCGGGCCCGGGTCCGCACGGCGGATGGCTACGTCTGCCAGAACTGCTTTGGCAAGGACCCGATCACCCATCGCCCCTGCTCTGGCTGCGGACAGACCGGGGCCATCTGGCATCACGAGCTGTGTCCACGCTGCGCCTGCCGGCATCGTGTCCGAGAACTCGTGACGGGACCCGACGGCGTGGTCCGCCTCGGCCTGGAAGCGGTGGTCGACGCTCTTGCCGCCGCCAGCGATCCCGGAGCCGTGCTGAGGTGGCTGCGACCCCATACGAAAGCCGCCGCGGTGTTGGCCCGACTCGGCGCAGACGGCTGCCCGGTTGAGCACGTCACACTCGATCAGTACGGCGCGAATCGAGCGGTGCGCTACCTGCGCGGCGTGCTTGTCACGGCTGGCGCCCTGCCTCAGCGCGACGAACGCATGGTCGCCCTTGAGCAATCCCTCGAAGAGATCATCGAGAGCCTCGCGGACACCGACGACCAGAAACTGGTCCGGGCGTACGCCCGATGGGACCGCGTTGCACGGCTGCGGCGCCGCCTTCGCGGGCATCAGGCCACTCAGTCACAGACCGACGGCGTCCGGATGCAGGTGAAAGAGGCCGCGCGGCTCCTGCAGTGGCTCCGGGAACAAGGCGCCAGCCTGAGCCAGTCCAGCCAGCATGACATCGACCTGTAGCTTTCGGACGGCAAGTCCGTCCACCAGCACGCACGACCATTCGTGAAGTGGGCAATCGGTCAACGGCACGCCTGCGGTCTCGACATCCCGCCGCCAGTTCGCACGGAGCCGTCAGCACCTCTGGACAACGACAAGCGCATCGACATTGCGAAGAAACTGCTCAGCGACACGACGCTCGCCCTCGACCTTCGCGTGGCCGGCCTGTTGACCGTGCTCTTTGCCCAGCCCCCACCGTCACGAAGATCCGAATGGACCAAGTCACCTGCAACGAGAAAGGGTTTCATCTGCTCCTGGGGCGCGAGCCGCTCCACCTTCCCGGATGGCTCGGCGAACTGGTCGAGCAGCTCGCCGCGTCCCGTCGTCCACACTCCAACGTCGGGACGGGGCTCCAGCCCCTGGCTGTTCCCCGGCCGCCATCCTGAGCAGCACCTCAGCGCCTCGACGGCCAGGAACCGCCTGCAGAAGGTGGGAATCCCTGGACGAGCCACGCAGCACGCAGCCCTGCATGACCTCAGCCAAGCCCTGCACGAGGCTGCGATCAGCCGACTTCTCGGCATCAGCATCGTCTCCGCCGACCGCTGGAAGACCGGCGGTCAATGGGGAAGCTACGCGGCCGTAGTGGCCCAACGCTCACAGAGTCGCCAGGCGGAACCGGAGCGAAGATCTGGATGATTGCGCCGGGTGACCCGGGCTACTGCCGGATGGGCGTAGAGCCCGGGAAGGTGCACCGAGAGGCCCGTCGATAGGCAGCGACCGTGGCAGCCGAGGCGAGGGTGTGGATCAGCTCGGGGTTGTGGCGCCAGCGCCCAACTGCCGCTCGATCTCCGCGGCCGGGAACGGCGTCTGCTTGCTCTCGGTGAACAGACGGCGGAAGAAGGCGTCCACGACGACGGTAGGGCGTGCGTGCCGGTCGATGATGGCCGTGATCTCGGGCGGGATGTCGCCAGGTCGCCGGCCCGCGATCCAGTCGTGCAGGAAGACTTCGCGTTCCGTGTCACCGCGCACGTCGTCGAGCAAGTGGTATTGGAGCAGGTGGCTCGCGGTGTAGCAGCGGTCGTACGCCCGGTGGTCCGCGAGGAAGTTGGACTCGTCCGCCGAAAGGTCGAAGCGGGAGCTCAGGGCAAGTCCGAAGTCAGCGAAGTAGAGCTGGCGGCCATCGGTCAGGATGTTGTCGAAGTGAGCATCGAAGTGGACAAGTCCGCGAGAACTCATGAAGGCGGCTCCGCTCATCAGAGCTTCCTCCACCCAGCGGAAGGGCGAGCCGTCCCTGCCTTCCGTCACGGCGGTTTTGCGGTGGTCGGCCAGCCATCCGGTGAGTGTGTGCGGCACGTGCTCCAGGAAGACCGCCAGGCTGTACGAGGACTGGCCGATGGCCTCCAGCCGGTTACGAACGGCAGGTGATCCCTCCCAGTGCGCGACGGCCCCCTCCAGACCCCCGAACTCGTCGGTGAATCCTTCGGGAGGGGAGTCAGCCAGAACCCGCCAGTGGTACATCAGGGGGAATCCCGCATACTCGTCGCCGAGAACCCAGTTCGTGGTCATGGCGTGCACGGCAAGCTCCCGCCAGGCACCGAACCCGGCCGAGCCCACCCCGTACTGGTAGAACATCGGCAGTTCGAAGACGTTCGCCGTCGACCGCACGTTCTTCGGGCGCAATTCAGTGTCCGTCAGAGGGATCCGCTTGATGAAGACGCGCGTTCCGTTGATGTCCAGCTCTGCCGACCTGCCCCCGATGCCCGACCCGAGCGGGGTAGCGGCTGCCACGACCTCCCCGAGCCGGTGGTCGCTCAGCAAGGAAAGCTGAGTGCTCACGGTCCCGTAACCAGCCAGGCGCGCGGCGCGCAGCAAATCCTGGTCCAGCATCGACGGCTCCTCGGTGCCCGAACCAGGGCTTCGGCAATCCCACGTACGGCACCGACCTTACGCTGAAAAGGTCAGCCACTCTCAGTTCGGCTTCTTCGCCGCGATAGCCGAGACGGAGCGGGAGAACACCCGGGAGTCGACGCTGGAGTTGGACGGATACGAGGGTGCAGCCCAGCCGTTCAATCCCATTGCACAACATCTGATGGCCGCCCCTGCCAGTAGCCGCGACCTGCCCGGCGGGCTGCAGGTAGTAGCCCTCGCCGATACGGATGGGGTCGATCGACGCCAGCGGTACGAACGCGTCGATCTCGATCGCTTTCGCGGTAGGCAGGGGAAGGTTGTTGAGTTCCTCGTCCGTGATGGGGATGACCTGCGTCTTCGTCAGCTCATAACCCTTGCCGATCTCGTCCTGGGAGACCTACCGGTCCTCCAGCTCGCACAACTTCCGGTAGCGGATCCGGTCCTGATTCTCTGGGGGTTTCGGGCCGTGGTGTGACGTCGTACGGCTCCTTCTCGTTGAGGCCGTACGACGGGTTCTCGGGGTGCCTTCACCCCGGCGAGCGGATATTTGAGCCGGGTTCGCTGCGGATCTTCGCCTGGCCTGCCGACCCTCACACGGGCACCGGCCGGTGTGCCGGTAGCGTCCGTTCCATGATCGCCCTCGATGCGCTCGTTCGCCTCTGTCCGCCGCCCGCCAATCCGCCACCCGCGGTGGACTGGGCGCAAGCCGAGCGCGCCCTCGGTACGGCTCTGCCCGCCGACTACAAGCAGCTCGTCGAGACATACGGCGACGGCATCTTCGACGAGACGCTCTGGCTGCTCGTCCCCGACTCCGCCTACGACGACTGCGACCTGCACGCGCAGACGGCGGAACGGGACGAGATCCTGGCCGACCTGTGGGAGTTCGAGGACAAGCCCGCCGGCCTGCAGGAGGCGGGGGCGAGGGTCCTGCCGTGGGCATTCGAGGAGGGCACGGGGGCGTTCCTGTACTGGCTGGCGCGGCCCGGTCAGCACCCCGACGAGTGGACCGTGCTCTACAACGAGGGGCGCGGCCCCCTGTGGGAGCACCACGACATGGGGTGCCTCGCCTTCCTGCTGGCGGTGCTCACCGCAACAGCGGAAACGGAGTACTTCGGCTACCTCTACGAAGTGCTGAAGCCGACGGAGCACCACTTCGCGACGGCCGCCCAAACCCTTGGAACGACCGGGCAGTGACGCCGTACCAGCTCGACCCCAGCGCCCGGGCCCGCCTCAACTCGGCCTTCATCGCCACCTTCTTCCTCGGCGGCGCCCTCGGTTCCCAGCTTGACTCGATCGCCTACCGCGCCGGCGGCTGGGGCGCGGTCAGCATCTTCGGCGCGGCCCTGCCGCTGCTGGCGCTGCTGTACTGGCTCACCGAACACCGCGCCGCCGGGCGGAAGACCGTCCCTGCGTCCAGCTGAGCCACACAACCGTGGGGAAGCGGATCACTCCGCACCCGGTGCGGTCCGCACGGACGGACCGCACCGGGTCGTCCGGCCCTCTGCTCGCCGGCAGAGCCGTGCGTCCACTGAAGCAGCACAACGTGGAAGTGGTGGGACTGACATGACTCCGGCGGTGGTGTTCGCCGTAGTGGCCGCCAGCAGCAACGCGGTGGGAACCGTGCTGCAACGGCGAGCGACTCTGGAAGTGCCCGACTCCGCGGCCCGGCTCGGTCTCGTCCGGCATCTCCTGCGCAGCCCGGTCTGGTTCGGTGGCATCCTGTGCGTCGTCTCCGCGGCGCTCATTCAGGCCCTCGCGCTGAGCGCGGGGACTCTCGTGGCATATGCGCCACGTCGCCCGAGCCGGGCAGGGGGACGACGTGAGGCCCCAGCTCCAGAAGCAGTCTCAGCAGCAGTTGCCCAGGGGCACTGCGTCCCATTCGGTGCGGCACGTACCCCAAGACGTCCCGCCGGGGTGACCTGCTCGTTCAAGGACCAGCAGCGCGACAAGAGCGCGTACCGAGTCGGCGTAGGCCGCAGTCACAGCGGCGGGCTGGCCCAAGTGCTTGGCGCGCAGTATGGCCTGGATCCGGGTGGCCTTATCGGCAATGTTGCGCCGGCGGGCGCGCTTGAGGCCGCGCTGATCTGCGTGGTTGTCAGCTTTGCCGCGGCCTCCGGATCAGGCTCCTTGGCCAGCAGCTCCAGGACGTCAGGGGCGTCCTGGCCCTCGAACGCCTCCAGGGCGGCGGGGAAGTAGTCGAGCAGGGCGTGCCGGAGCCGCTGCGTGGTGCGGGTCCGTTCCCAGATAAGCGTCTTGTGAATGCGCGTCACCACCTTGACCGCTTCGGCACCGGCGGTGTCCCCGGAGACCGGACGGAGCTGGTGGGAGTCGGTGCGCACATTGTCAGCGAGCATGTGCGCGTCGGCCGCGTCGCTCTTGGCCCCCGACAGCCAGACGCTCCCGATATCGGAGGCCTGCAGCGGGTTGACCGCGTACACCGTGTAGCCGGCGGCGATCAGCGCCTGCACCCACGGGCCCCGATCGGTCTCGATCCCGATCACCACCTCGGCCTTGCTGTCCTCACCGAGCTCGGCACCGATCATCGCGTGCAACCGCTCGATTCCTGCCACGCCCTCCGGCAGCCGAGGGCGCCGGGCGGCTGACGGCATGACACCACCACCCGCTCTATGCGGGTAGATCCGTTGTGTGAACGAGAAACGACCTGCGCGATATTTACCTCTGCCCGGTCAAGGCTTTCCGAACTTCCGTGCTTCGTCGCAGAGTTGGGTGCCCCATGTCATGAGTCTGCCTGACGGCGCGGCGGCCGGGCCACGGAGCGTGGTGGGCACGGCGGGACCGACATGTGTGACACCGAAGGGTGACTGGAGTGTTGTGGCCCGATGAGTAGAAGTACTCATGACACTCACCGAGCCGCGGGGAAGGATCGGGGGATGACGACGCCAAGGAAGACGAGAACCCGGCTCGGGATGCTGCCGTTGGCGGTGACGGTCCTGCTGGCGGCGGGGTGCGGAACGCAGCGGGCAGGGGATAACGCCGGCGCGTACCGGCGTTCGCATCCAACGCCGACCGGCATATCGGCGCCGAGTACACCCGCGGACTTCCCCTGCCCCGGTGAGAGCCCCAAGCCGACGGCGCCCACGGCCGCCACCACCCCCAGCTCAACCGTGCCGCCGACCGACCACTACGCCGAAAACCACGGCTTCCGAGTCCCTATCCCGCTCCACGGCCAGAACCGCTGCGCCGGACTCACCGCCGTCACACGCGTCAAGAACGCACTCGAACCGCTGCGCCGACGCGGCGACTTCTCCCCGGACAGCGTCCGCACCGCGCTCACCGGCCTCGGCTACTCGGCCCAGAAGGTGCAGGCGTACCAGGACGGGACCGCCGGGGTCGGCTTCCTCATCGACATCGGCGTCTCTCCCTGGTGTGTGGAAGGCACGATGAGCAGTGACTCCACCAAAGCAGACGCCTTCGGCGGCTACCCCGACGGCACCGACTGCGAGCCCCCCAGCGGCGGCCACTGACCACAGCCCCCGCCAGAGGCAAACCACCAACGGTCGCTGTCACGACAAGGGCAGGACAGTCCGACGTCGTGATGGACGTCGCCGTGGACATCGCCCGTGACAGCGCCCGACGGTGGCGGCACCCCGCCCGGCCGCACCGCACCCGTATTGGACGTCAGCGTCCATGATGAGCCGTAGTTCGGCGAAGAGGACCGTGATACCTCGCCATGAGCCTTGCCGGGCCATGGCCGCCTCTGCGGCCCGGCGAAACCATGTCAGTGAGTTTCTGCCGCACATCCAGACAGCAGCGCAGCCGCACACCGGGCTCGCCCGGAGTCCTGGCCATGCGTTCCGCGGTCGCGGTCGCGGTCGCCCAGTGCTCAGCGAGCGCCGCCTGGAAGGCAAGAGCGGTAGCGTCGTCGACGGCCGCCCATCTGGTTGGGGTCGCCGGCTTCGAAGAGTGGGTCGGGGGTGAGGAAGCGCGGTGCCGAGCTGCTCGGCGTAGCCGAACCGGTCCTCGTAGACGGTCTCGTGGACGACGGAGGTTCCGGAGGCCCGGGTGAGCAGGTTCCGGAACGAGACAACGGCGGCACAGTCTCCGCGCTGAATGCGCACTCGTCGTGCGCTGGCGGCCAACTTCATGGACTTGCGGAGCACCACGATATGAGTACGGCGCTGGGGAGAGACCGGGTCTCGGCCCATTGGACTTTGCTCGGCGGCGGGAGGAGCGGGGGCGGCGCGCGGGCCGAACCCGGTTGTCCGCAGTGCGCATGAAGCGCGCTGCGGTCCTGCGAGGAACGGGAGATGATCTTGAATGCAAGACGCACCATCGCACGCAGCCTGACGGCCGCTGCCTCGGCAGCCCTCCTGACCCTCGGGTTCACTGGCGATGCCGCCGCCGCGTGGCAGTACGTGTGGGTCTACGACTCCGGGGCCGGCACCTGCGTGGCGGACTACTCGGAGATCACGCCCGCGAACGGCGGCACGGTCACGAGCAAGACCAGTATCTGGAACAACGCCTGCGGCACGCAGTCCTACGCCGGCGCCAACACGCTCGCGACCAACTCCATGCCGCTGTGGTACCACTTCAACACGTCGACCTGGATCGAGTGCTACCAAACGGGCTGGTACACCAACTCGACCGCCCGCTACGAGATGCGGCTGTACGCCGTCAACATCGCGGCGACCTGCGGCGCCAACAAGTGGTACGCCAACAACACCGGCTCGTTGGGACTCGTCAACGGCGTCTGGCAGGGCGGCTGGTACCCGTCCGGGAACGAATGGATCACGGCGAACACCTTCGCCCCGAGCAAGCCTCCGGCGGAGCCGAAGATCAGCGCCGCGGAGGCCATCCGTACCGGTCAGGTCCGTATCGGCAGCCCGACCGGGCCGAAGGCCACCAAGAACCAGCTTCAGCCCGCCTTCGGGCTCCACGCGGCCGGACCCAGCGCCGCTCAGGTCGGAGTCACGATGACCGTGAAGTAGTAATCAGCGGTCACGCAATTGGTTCTGGCCGCGACTCCGTGAATGCCCGGGTCATGATCGAAGCAGGATCCGGGTACAGAGGAGGCGGAACGAGGCCCGGCCGTACATGGCTCACCGCCCGCCAGGTGGAGTTGGTGATGACGGTGGTTCACCCGTCCCGTCCGGATCGGCGGCCAGCGCCTCCCAGAACGCGACGTAGCTCTGCTCGTGCGCGATGCCGAGCGTGATCAGCCGCGCCCGGGCCAGAGTGTCCGGGGCAGCGGGGTCGAGGCGGGCGCGGAGGTCCCGGTAGGTGTCCCGCCACCGCCGGTGCTGTGCCGCCTGGGCCGCCGCCAGCGACGCGACCTGGTCCGGTGCGCCCAGGTCGGCGAAGGTCAGCTTGAGCAGGGCAGGGTTCCGGGTCTCCGGCTCGGGCGTCGCGGGGTCCGCGAGCCACTCCTGCACGGCTCGGTGGCCGGCGTCGGTGAGGTGGAACACCCGGCGCCGGCGCCCGTGCTCCTCGGCCTCCTCGCGCAGCAGGCCCAGCTCGGCCAGCCGGGGCGGGTCGCGATAGAGCTGGGCGTGCGGGATCGGCCAGTAGTACGCCACGGAACCCTCGACCCTGGCCTTCAGGTCGTAGGGCGTCATCGGCCCGTGCCGGGCGATCAGGCCGAGCACGACGAGCTGTGACGGAGTCAGCTCCTTCGCCACCGTGCCTCTCCTCTCCTCCTTCACTCGATTGACACCGTATCACTGAGACCATTACCGTCCTCTCGCTGCGACCGTATCAATGAGACTGTGGAGGGTGCGATGCACCTGCATCCCGAGATAGCCGGCGTCCTGGACGGGGTCCCCGCCATCGACCCGCTGGCGGACCCGGTCGCCACCCGGGCTTACCTGCGCTCGCTGCTTGCCGCGAAGCCCCCGGCGGACGACCCGCGCATCGCCGTCAGTCACACCGTCATCCCGGGCCCGGACGGCGGGCTCACCGTGCGGATCTACCGTCCGGCCGACGTGCCGCCCGACCCACGCCCCGGCGTCCTCTACTTCCACGGCGGCGCCTTCATCTCCGGCGACCTCGACACGGGCGACGGCAACTGCCGCGACATCTGCCTCGCCGCCGGGGTGGTCGTGGTCTCCGTCGAGTACCGGCTGGCCCCCGAACACCCGTACCCCGCCGCCTTCGACGACTGCTACGCGGCCCTCTGCTGGACGGCAGAGAACGCCGACCGTCTCGGCGTGGACCCCGCGCGCCTCGCCGTCGCCGGCCGCTCCGCGGGTGGCGCGCTCGCGGCGGCCGTCGCTCTCGCCGCCCGCGACCGCGGCGGCCCGGCCCTCGCGTTCCAACTCCTGCTCGTGCCCGCCCTCGACGACCGCTGCGCCCTGCCCTCGGTCGACGAGTGCGTCGACAACCGGATCGTCGACGGCCGGGTCGTCCGTGGCATGTGGAAGCCCTATCTGGCCTCCGCCGACGCCGACCCTTACGCCGCCCCCGCCCGCGCCGAGGACCTCACCGGTCTCCCGCCCGCATACCTGGAGGTCTGCCAGGCCGACGCCCTGCGCGACGAGGCCCTCGCCTACGCCCAGCGCCTGATCGCCGCCGGCGTCCACACCGAACTCCACCTCGTCCCAGGCGCCTTCCACCTCTTCGAGGGCTATGCCCCCACAAGCCGCCTGGCCCGCCGCGCCACCACCGCCTGGACTTCCGCCATCGCCGCGGCCCTGGCCTGACCGCCCGGCGTCGATCCCCGGCCCGGCCAGCTGAATCGTCCGCGTTGCTTGTGGTTGTCCGCCGGCACGCCGGGGGGAATAGGGCCCGGACCAGGCACACGCACTCAGCGGCCGAGGTCGAGGCCCTCGGCGCCGGACGAGTCGTGCGGGGCTGGCCGCTCGATGTTCGCGGGAGACGAGTTGCTGCGTGCCGCGTCACGGGACACGCTGCGTCTGACGGGGGCGAACCACTACGCCGTTGTCGTCAGCACTGCCTCGGCAGGATCCGGAATACTGCTGCTGGCTTGCCGTACCCGACTGATGTGGGCCAGTCCCTTGGGTACCGACGATGTCGTCACCGACACGGCGCGTGCCCCCTCCGGCACAGCAGAAGTGAACACTGCGCCTTACCGCCATCCTCGACCAGGGCCGAGCAGCAGGAGATCTCCTACGAACAGTTAGGCAGGGGCTTTGCCCTGGCAGACGGGCGCGTGGTAGGCGAGATGGACCTCGTGAAGGCACACGGGGTGCTCCTGAGTGGCCGCATACAACCTGACCGGCATCGCGACCAACCCGACCTGGACAACCCCGGAGCACGTTGCCTTCATACTTCCAGAGTCATCCGCCGGCAGAGGGCGCGCATCCCGGTCGCCGGCCGGCCCTCACAAGGCCAACCACTCCTGCGCATGGCCGCACTCCCCTTCAGACGCTCCCGTCATCCGCGCTTCCACGAGCGCCGGGAGCCGTGCGCTTCACCCGGTGCAGCACAAGAGTCAGAGCGCCGGCGGCAGCTGTGACGCCGAGTCCGATCACCGTTTGAATGCCGTTCCCGGTGCTCCATGCCTGTCTCACGTACAGAGCGGCCAGGCCAGCCAGGATCCCGGCGGAGCCGGAGCCCCAATCGGCGGCAGCCAAGATGCCACGAAGTATCCGACGGAAGGCAACAGCGGTCGCCACTGTGACAGCTCCTGCGAAGGCTACCTGGGCGGTCACCAGGCCGAAGGCTCCGGAACCGGAGCGCGCGTAGTGCGGAAGCGTGGCCGCCAGCAGCAAAGTCACCATCGCCCAGAGCAGGGTGGTCGCGCCAAGGCACCAAGTGCCCCACCGCAGTGCCGTCGAAGCCTGCCGAGGCGCAGCCGCCGCCCCACCGCAGGCCGCGGAGTGATCCCGCACACCTTCTAGCGCAGCGATCCGCCGTATGACGCGCGGCATCCTGACCGCCGCCAGCACGCCGACGACCAGGCCTGTCAGGAGCCAGGGCCATCCGCCCTCGTTGCCCTACACCAGAGCATGACCACCACCGGCAGCCAGGCCGATCGCACCAAACCCAGCAAGCCCCAACTTGGCGCCGTTCATGCGTCCCCCCGCACCAAGAGCCGTAACGACGAGTGTGCTCCGATCCGTCTTCGGTGGCAATCAGCCATGGATCCGTGGCGGTGTGAGGTGGTGATTCCATGGCGTGGGCCAACTGAGCGGCCAGCCTGCCGGGGAGGACGACGTGCGCGTTCGCGTTCCCGCACACGAAGAGGTGCGCCGCCCCGGGTCGGGGTGGCCCACGGTTGGGGGCGCCCGTGTCGCGGTCCGGCGCCAGCTACCGACTCAAGCAGTCCCGAGCGGTGGCCACGCGGTACGACAGGCGCGGTTACGTCTTCCTCGGCACCGTCACCGCAGCGTCCCTTGCAGTATGGCTCCGGTCCTGACAAATGCGAGGCAGGTCAGAACCCGCTCGGGCCGGTCTGTGAGGGCCGTCTTATGGTTCCGGGATGAGTAACTCTGCTGCGGCTGCTGTCCTCACAACCGCCGACCTGTCTGAAGCGATACGTGCGGTGCGTACCTTGCTGGGCATGGCAGACATCGGTCAGGCAGAGGTCGACTTCGAAGCCGTGATCAGGTCGCCGGAGGTCCTGGCGCAAGTACGTCACGTACTGCCCGACCTCGAATGGTGGGCGTCGGCAGGCAAGGATCACGGTTCGTCGGAGGTCGGCGACAACCCTGCAGACTGCCTGCCGATCCGAGTGTTCGACTGGGGGCGTCCGCTGGACCGAGCCGAGCCCTTCATCGCCGCTCTGGGGCCAGATTCCGCGGCTGTTCGGTGGGATCTGGACGCGTGGCCTGCGGTTCCCGAAGCGGGACTGGAGGAGATCTCGCAGAAGTACGCGTACCTCACGCTGACAGTGAATTCCCGGGACCTCTACCAGGACGAGCCGTCGCAGGACCACACCGTCCACGTGCACGTCCGGAACCGGAACGGCGACCAGATCGCCCGCGTCCATTGGCTCGCCGATCAAGTGGGTGGCCGATTTACAGGCAGGGTGGAGTTGGCGCCTCTGTAACCCCTCAGCAAACAGGCAAGAGAGCCGTCTCCATCTGCCTCTGTCACGTGATCGGCCGGACAGGTCCTAGCCGATTCCGGTGACCTGCAGGGCCGTGGTCCAGTTGTTCCTGATAGCGCTGCGGGCGGCGGACAGGGTGACGGTGCCGGCGCAGACGGCGTTCTTCAGCTTCGTCTCCACTCCGTCCTTGGAGTGCGCGGCCTGGGAACCGGAGTAGCGCTCGGGCCACAGGTGGTCTTCCTCGTAGTCGGCCATGTTCGTGTCCGAGTAGCCGTAGTCGATGATGCCCTGGGCCTTGAGGGGGTCGGTGTAGGAGGTCGGGGGGCGCACGGTGGCGGTCCAGCCGGAGACGCAGATCGTGCTGTGGATGTTCGACTGGGTGACGTCCGGGTTGTAGGAGCCTGGTGTGCAGGAGGAATCCGGCAGCGGCAGGTAGGCGTGCGAGCAGGTCGAGGCCTGGGCGGTGCCGGCCTAGGCTGCGATCAGGCCCGCGGTCCCGAGGGCCAGGGCGCTGAGGGTGGCGGTGACGCGACGCATGTGGTTCTCCCGCAAAGTCGGCCCGGACAGTGGGGGTGCCGGACGGCTGACGGCATGACACCATCGCCACGCTCTATGCGGGTAGATCCGTTGAGTGAACAAGAAACGACCTGCGCGATATTTACCTCTGCCCGGTCAAGACTTTCCAAACTTCCTTGTTTCGTCGCAGAGTTGAGTGCCCCATGAGGCTGCCCGACTGCACGGCGGCCGAGCCACGGAGCGTGGTGTGGCTTTATCGGTGAGTACGGCAGCAGTTGTTCAGGGCTCCGGGTGGCACCCGCCGACCGGAAGAGTCGATGTTCACGAGAACGGGAGGCACCTCCCGGAGCTCGGCAACGGCGCGATGGCGGCTGCCATTCGATGAGGACGCGGCCTTCCGGACGGCCACCGCGGCTACCGCGGGCCGAAGGTGTTGAGGAACACCACGGGCTCTGGGCCGAAGCGGCCGGCCGCGTCGAGGTCGAGCAAGGCGGCGAGAGCCTTGGCGGTGTAGGTGTTCTCGAGTTCCAGCCCGTCCTCGGAGCCTGCCCGGTCGAGCGCGGCGCGCCCCTGCGGGGTGGGATGGGCGTAGCCCGGGCCGAGCCAGCGGTACTCCGTGACAATCTCGTGGGGGCCGGGGGCGGCCACCGCTCGCAGGTCGGCGCCGCGTGAGCGGAGGAGCGCCAGGGACCTCGCGGCGAGCCGGGTGAGGGTGGGGTGTTGTCGAGTCGGAGGGTGTCGTTGACGATGACGCCGAGGACACGGGTGCGCAGACCGGCGAGCCGGAAACCCAGGGCGAGACCGGCCGCGGTTCCGCCGGATCCGACCGGGGTGACGATCCAGGCTGGTTCGGGCAGGAGCCCGTCGGCGACCTGCTCGGCCAGTTCGAGCGCGCACTCGACGGACCCGAGTGCGCCGAGCGGAGAGGAACCCCCGGCGGGGAGGTAGTGCGGGAGGGTGAGCCCGTGCGTGTGGCGGGCGAACAGGCACGGTGCGGCGAGGACCAGCCGGGTCCGGGTGTGCAGGAAATGCAAGGTGGCGCCGGAGGCACGCAGGCGGTCGAGCTGGGCCCGGACGTGGTCGTCCACCGGATGGTCGATCAGACCGATGGCCACGTCGAGGCCGTACTCACGGGCGTACAGCGCGGCCGCCAGGCCCCAGTTGGTGCCGAGGCCGCCGACGGTGAGGATTGTCCGGGCCCGGCGGCGGGCCTCGGGCAGCAGCCACTCCAGCTTGCGGACCTTGTTTCCGCCCCAGCCACCCCTGCCGTAGCTGCTGTCGTCCTTCAACCACACGGGGTGTCGGAGTCCGAGCCCGGTCAGCGGACGGACCGGCGTCGGGCCGTCTCCCAGCGGCAGATGGGGCAGCGACTCGGCAAGGGTCGGCCAGCGCCGGTGGAGCAGCGGACGCGATGTCATGACAGCGACACTAGAACGGGGTCAGGCGCGCGTGGGGGCCGATGCGGCGGCTGGACCCGGCGCTGCGGGAGAAGACCTTCCGGAAGCTCCTCTACGAATCAGCGGCCCGAGCTGACGAGGTGCTGTGCCTGAACGCGGACGACCTGTACCCGCAGGACAAGCGCGGCAGGATCACCGCCAAGGGCGGGGCAACCGAGTGGATCCACTGGCAGTCCGGCACCGCCCGGCTCCTGCCCCGCCTGATCGCAGGCCGCACACGCGTCCCGCTGTTCCTCACCAGCCGCAAGGCCCCAGCGCGACGTCCGAACCATGCCCGAACAGTCCACGCTTTCACCCGTTTAGCCGCATCTGGCCCTCTTGCGGTAGCCGACTGTGCCTCGAGGTGGGAGATCTCTCTGGTAGCGCCCGACCATCCCCCGACGCCCTCCGTGAGAGAGGAAGTCCCGCCCCCATGACTTCAGTCCCGGTCAAGCCCGGCAAGTACAAGATCCACGCCCACATCATCGGCCCGACCAGCCTGGTGACCGCCACCGAGTACGCCGTCAAGTACGGTGCCCCGGTCATCACCGACCGCTTCAACCCGCTCCCGATCGAGCAGGAGTGGGTCATCGACTACCCAGAGGCCGGGCAAGAGCCCGAACCCGAGTCACCGTACGTGATCCACCTCGCCTACCACCCCGCCGCAGGCCTCGTCGTCACCGAGGACAAGCTCTGGGTCAACAGCGTGCCACGCACCGAATGGGCCAAGTTCACCTTCGAACCGGTCATCGGCGGAATCAAGATCCTTTCGGAAAAGGGCCTCAGCCTGCGCGCCGGCCACCGCGGCGCCCAGATCGAACTCACCACACCCAAGCCCGAGTTCCAGGAGACCTGGACCCTGGAGTACCTCGGTCCGATCGCCACGGAGTAACACCGGACCATGGGGTGGCCGGCGGTCGCACCGTCGGCCACCCCATCCCGCGTTCTCTGCCAAACCCGGCGGTTCAACGGTCTCGTACCGGGCCCAGCTCTTCGAGAGACGCACCCCGCAGCCCTGTGCAGGCTCCCGCCCCGCTACCAGAGGGCCGAAGTTCGTGATGATCTGCCTTACGGTCCTGGCGAGTGACGGCATGCCGATCTCCGGACGCGTCGTGATCGCGCATCGCTACGAAGGTGACGACCTGGTCGTGATCTTCGAAAGGGTCCACCGACGTGCGCTTCACCTGGACCATCGCCCTCGGCCTCCTGGACTGATCACAGGCGATGCCGGCCGTGAAGGCCGGAGCGGATCGAGCAGCTGCCCGCGACCGGCATGCGGCCCAAGCCGTGGGACCGACCAGGATGCGCCCCCGGCCGGCCCTACGGCGTTCACGGCTGCCGACGCCCCGTCCCGTCAGTTCCTGTCCTCGCCGCGAGCGTCTCGTCGCGGGCCGGGCGGGAGGCCACTCCCGGGAGAACCGGGCGCAGACGGTACCGGCCGGCTGGGCCGCAGAGCATGTGACAGCCGACCAAGGTGCTGCAGCACCCGAGACCCTGCTGGGCGGGATGAGGCCAGCCGATGACTCGGGGGTGGGGTCAGTGACGGTGGTAGCCCCAGGAGAACGCGTCGACGACGCGCCCGCGGTCATTGTGCAGGATCGCGGTGTCGCCATGGTTGTTCCACACATAGTTCCGCCGGTCCTGGTACACGTCCGAGCGGGTGTCCCAGCCGATACCGGTGTGGACGCGGACCGTGCCCCGGCCGGCGAGCCGCTGCTCACCCTCGGCTACCCCGACCCGGAGAGGGTGTACACCAACCCGATCTCGCGATTCGAAGCCGACCAGCTGTTCACCTTCATCTAAACACCCACCCGGAAACCAAAACCCACAACACATACAAGGAAGTGGACAATCTCCATGAGAGCCATTGTGGTAACCGACCAGGCCGCGGGAACGGCCGGGATGACGCTGACGGAGCGGCCTGAGCCGGCCGCAGCGGTCAACGACGTCATCGTTCAGATTCATGCATCGGGCTTCGTCCCGACTGAGATGGAGTGGCCATCGACCTGGACCGATCGCGCCGGCCGTGACAAGACACCGTCGATCCCCGGCCACGAGCTGGCCGGAGTGGTCACCGCCCTCGGCTACGGCACGACGGGGCTGTCGGTCGGGCAGCGGGTGTTCGGCCTCGCCGACTGGTACCGCGACGGCACTCTGGCGGAGTACGTGGCGATCGAAGCACGCAACCTCGCACCGCTGCCCGGCGACGTCGACTTCACGGTAGGCGCGTCCCTGCCCATCTCAGGACTGACCGCGTGGCAGGGGCTGTTCCAGCACGGCCGCCTTCAGGCCGGCCAGACCGTCCTCGCCCATGGCGCAGCCGGGGCAGTCGGGACGATGGTGACCCAGCTCGCACGTGAGGCCGGCGCTTATGTCATCGGCACCGGACGCGCCGCCGACCGTGCGAAGGCACTCGACTTCGGCGCGCATGAGTTCGTCGACCTCAAGAACGACGCGCTGAAAGACGTCGGCGGCGTCGATCTGGTCTTCGATGTCATCGGTGGCGACGTTCAGAAGCGGTCCGCCGCCCTGATCAGGGCCGGAGGAACGCTGGTGTCCATCGTCGGCCCGGTCGAGGCGCGGCCCGCTGACGGCCTGGCGGTGGACTTCGTTGTCGAGGCCGACCGTGCCGAACTGGGTGAGATCGTGCAGCGGGTGCGGGACGGACGGCTGCGGACAAACATCGGTGACGTCGCGAGCCTCGATGATGCCATTGGCGCCCTTAACCCGACCACGCGACGCAGCGGGAAGACAGTCATCCGCGTACGCCCGTAGGGAGTGATGGCCACAGTCCGACTGGCGGGTCATCCTCACAGTGCACGAGATAAAGCGGCTCAGCCGCGACGCCGCCGCACTCACCGCGCTCGCCGACCACCTGTCCGCCCACGGCCTGGTGCTGGAGATGCTCGCCGGCCCCCTCGCGCAATGTACGACCCCAGCGGGCACGGCAAGCTGCTGTCCGCATTCTTCGCGGCGGTGGCGGAGACCGAGCGGGAGAACATCCGCGAGTCGACCCTGGAAGGGCTCGACGCCGCCGCCCGCAAGGGCAAGCACGGGGCCGGCCGTCGAAGTTCGACACGGCCGACTACCGCGAACGCCACGCGGTGGAGTGCGGCATCAACCGCCTCAAGCGCCATCGCGCGGTAGCCACGAGATACGACAAACTCGCCGTCCGCTACGAAGCGACTGCGCTGGTTGCAGCCATCAACGAGTCGCTGTGACCAGCACTTTCGAAACAGGCCCTAGGGCCTGTGTGATGTTGTGATCAACCAGTTGCCTTCAGGAGGTCGTTGATCCAGATCATCGAGGCACGGAGGTGGAGGCCGGCAAGGTAGCTCTCGGGTGTCTTGTCGTGTCGAGTCGCGATGCCCCGCCAGGCCTTCAGCTTGTTGATCAGGCGCTCGACGGTGTTCCGTTCTTTGTAGAGATCGGCGTCGTGGCGTGTGGGGCGACCGCCCCGGCTGCCCTTTTTCTTCCGGTTGGCGACCTGGTCCTTCTTCTCCGGGATAACTGCCTTGATGTTACGTTTCCGTAGGTAGGAGCGGTTAGCGCGGGAGGAATAGGCCTTGTCCGCGGCGACGGCGCCGGGCCGGGTCCGGGGCCGGCCGACGGGAAGACGGATGCGCACCTTCTGCAACACGGGGACGAACTGCGGGCTGTCGGCGGCCTGTCCTGAGGTCAGGACGAGGGACAAGGGACGGCACTTGCGGTCTGCGGCGAGATGAATCTTGCTCGTCAGCCCACCGCGGGATCTGCCGAGCAGGGCCTGGCTCAAGCGGAGCTTGCGCTGGCGCCTGATGTGCCGCCGCTCTTGCTGACCGGGGTCGTCACTGCCGCGCTGTCCGTTCTGTTCTGGCGGGCCGCCCCCTTTTGCCGGGCCCGCTCCTGCTCGATGGCGGCCTCTTCAAGGGCGTCCAGGACCTCCTTGCCGATGCGCATCCCGGCTGCGTCGTGGTGGGCGCGGGCCGTGGTGGAGTCCACGCTGACCAGGGATAAGTCCGTCTGTCCCTGGCGGGCGGCCTCGGCGATCAGGCCTTCGAGCAGTGCGGTGAAGACGCCGGCGTCCCTCCACACCCTAAAGCGGCCGTAGACAGTCGGCCACGGGCCGAACTCGCCGGGCATCTCCCGCCACTGGCTGCTGGTGCGGAACCGCCAGATCACCCCCTCGAACTGATCC
>NZ_JBSFVU010000066.1:0-20085 GCF_053592475.1 Streptomyces sp. NPDC002671 | reverse complement strand
GTGAACTGCAGACACTCCTCGCTCTCTGGGCAGGCGCCTGCCCCACCTGCCACCGCGACATACCCACCCCAATACGAACCTGACCAAGCCCTACTTGTGGCAGGCGACGTACTTGGCGACTTCGCGTTCCCCGGCAAGGCATGACAGGCACTTGGGGCGGCCAGAGGCAGCGAAGCGGCAGGGCCGGTGCTGCCCGCACGTCGCGCAGGTGGCAGGTCGGGATCTCGCGGCAGGCGTAGCCCCTGGGCAACGTTGACCCTGGTGATGTCCAGGCGGCGACCACGACTTCGTCGAGCGGGAGTTGGAACTCCACAGGCGTCTGCGCGACGACGGCGGTGAGCAGTAGCCGCCCGACGGTCACTCCGGCTCCCCGTTCTGGCTGGGCGGCCCGCCGGAACGCCGGCTGCCCGCTGCCCGCTGGCCGGAGGGTGACTGGATGGTGGAGATGGCGCGGCGGAATGGGCAACGGCATGGTCCGGATCCGCATCAACGCATCGGCATGACGGGGCCTCGTCAGCGCCCCGCGGCGGAGTCGTTGTAGCGGTCTGCCCGCGGTCCCCTCGAGGTGTGATGCGGGCCGTGGTCGGCGCCGTGTTCGGTGAGCAGAAGGGCGATGTCGTCGGCCCGGTGGGGGGAGCGGCGGGCATTGTGCAGGATCCGGTCGGCGAGTTCGTCCAGTGAGCCCGCACCAGCGTGGGCCAGCGACGCTCGCAGGCGGTCGATCCCCACGTCGATGTCGGTGCCGGGTTCCTCCACCAGCCCGTCGGTGTAGAGGGCGAGAACGGATCCCGGCGGGAGGGCGACACGGGTTGGGTTGTAGGCGCTCGAGTGATCCACGCCCAGGACTGGGCCGACATCCAGGTCGAGGGCGTCGGCCGTGCCGTTGGGGTGGCGGAGCAGAGGAGGAGGGTGGCCGGCGGTGACCACGTAGGCGTGCTGGCCGTGGGGCTCGAGGTGGAGGTAGCAGCAGCTGGCCAGCAGGTTGGAGTCGAGGTCGATCAGGGTTCGGTTGACGCCTGCCATCATGGCACCGGGCGTAAGGCCCGCAGCTGCGAAAGCCCGTACTGCACTGCGCAACTGGGCCATGGTGGCCGCGGCAGCGATGCTGTGCCCTTCCACGTCGCCGATGACGAGACGGGCTCCGCTGTCGGTGGGGATGACGTCGTACCAGTCGCCGCCGATGTCCATGCAGCTGGTAGCGGGCAGATAGCGTGCGACGGAGCGGATACCTGGGACTGGTGGCAGCCGGTGCGGCAGGAGCGCCTGCTGCAGGCCGTGCGCGACGGCGAACTCCGAGTCGTAGAGCCGTGCTCGTTCCAGGGCCTGGGCGATCAGCCCGGCGAGTGCGGTGAGGACGCTGCGGTCCTTCTCGGTGAAGTGATGGATCTCGTCGAAGCCGAGGACGCAGGTGCCGACCGGGCGGCCAGAGGCGATCAGCGGCAGATATGCCCAGGAGCTCACCTGGCCGACGGGGGTTCCCGGGTAGCCCCGGGCGAGGTCCTGCTGCGACTCGATGAAGAGCGGAGCACCGGACGTCAGGGTCTCCGTTCCCGGCAGGCGGGCGTGCAGCGCAACGCCCTCCAGCCAGTCGAGGAATCCTTCGTGGCGGCCGGTGTGATGGAGCAGGTGCATCGTTCCGCTGTGGACCACATAGATCGCGATCTGCTGGCCCCCGAAGGCCGGCAGGAGCTGGTCGGAGACGACCTCGCACACTTGGCGTGTGGTGACTGCTTCGGTCAGAGCACTGCTCAGCTGCAGCACGTGATACATGACACCCAAACGCGTCGGTGCAGCGCCGGGTAGTGCAGTGACCGGGGTGGCAGACACTGCCGCGGCCGATGGGGCACGGGTGGCGGGCACCACCCAGCCGGTCACCCCGTCCGCCCGCGGGTGGAGTGAGAAGGCGAGCCACTGGTCGGGCGGTCGGCTCGCCAGGAAGGACGACGGCGTCTGCGAGATCATCGCGGACCGGTGCCGGTATTCGACGCCGGGGTCGGACAGCCACGGCAACACGTCCCAGAGGAACCGGCCCAGTACCTCGTCGGAGGAAACACCCAGAAGTCGTAGGGCGCTGTGGTTGGCGTAGGTCACCCGCCCGTCCGGGGCGAGGGAGAACAGCCCGTCCCGCAGCCGTTCGACCGCTGCGACGGCCGCAGTGCCGGCCTGGGCATCCACTACCGCGCCGACCAGATGCGTACCGGGGCGCGGGTCGTCGGCTTCCGCTGCGCGGCCCCACAGCTCGACCGTGCGATAGCCTCCGCCGTCGCCGCTGTGATCTCGTACGCGCATCCGACACGCGGTGATCCGGCCCTCGCCTGTCGCCTCCAGAGCGCACGCCCGAAAAGCTGCTCGATCACCGGGGTGCAGGCATGCAGTAAGCGCCTCGACTCGTCCGTCGAAAGCATGGGGATCGAGACCGAAGATCGCGCAGAGCGCGTCGTCCACGCTGAAGGTGCCGGAGCTCAGGTTCCAGTGGAACAACCCAACCCGTACGGCTGCTGCCGAGGGAGCCGGCCTCTCCACGGGAACCGCCCTCAGGTCGCATTCCACGGGATCGCCGGTACGGTCACGGAATGCGGTCAGACAGTCACCCAGCCGGGCGGCGACGTTCCGCAGGTGGCGGCGCTGGGCCTTGGAGAGCCCTTCGCTGCCCGATGATGCACGCCATACGATTGCCAGCGACCCGAAGCGTTCCCCACGGGCGTGCACGGGCACCGAGCAGGAGCCGAAGGCATGCGGCAGAGCCACCGCGAGTTGCGGGTACTTCCGCATCGTCTCATCAGCGTTTGCCAGGTGGACCGTGCGCCCGGACTTGTATGCCACGGCGGCCGGGATGG
The DNA here is from genome assembly GCF_053592475.1 of Streptomyces sp. NPDC002671. NCBI lineage: Bacteria > Bacillati > Actinomycetota > Actinomycetes > Kitasatosporales > Streptomycetaceae > Streptomyces > Streptomyces sp. NPDC002671. The sequence goes on along the minus strand of NZ_JBSFVU010000066.1, from coordinate 17,248 downwards.
GACTGTTCACCGCAATGAGGCGCCAGCCACCCAGTAGGGAAGGAGGCACCCCACACGTCGCAGCGAGCACGATCGACCGGCGGTCGCGGGAGCGGAGGAAGATGCTCCCTGCGTACGCGCTCGTTCCTTGGACGGCTTCGACGACGGCCTCAGCGAGCAAGTCCTCGAGCTCGGCCGCCTGGCCGACGGTCATCCCGCGCATGCATCCAGTGTGCGCAGGTCACGCCGCCGGCGGCCAAGGCGAAAACCAAGCGGAGCGCACTGGCCACAGAACGGCGTCACGTCTTCGAGGACAGTGGCAGACCCGCTCGACAATGGTGCCGAGGCTCTATCGATCATGGTGAGCATCGGTTCAAGTGAGCGGCCACGGTCGGATGATCTTCCGGTGTTTCGGGCGTGAGGGCAGGGCAACCTGCGTCGAGCCCCGCGAGGCATGGCGCCCTTCGCCTGCTCGCCTTCGTGACGAAACACGCATCGCCGTACCGTCGTGAAACCGGTACGGCGATGCGGGGACCCTTGTCGGGTTACGGTGTGCCCGCAAGGGCTACTTCTGCCAGCCGACGGTCTCCGGCAGGGGGGTGCCGAAGATGGTGGCGCCGACGTTGGCCAGGCCGTTCTTGACGCCGTAGATGGACGGGCCGCTGAACAGGGGCAGGTAGCCGTACTGCGCCAGTTCCTTGCGCTCGACGGCGTTGGCCTGTGCGATCTGCTTGTCAGGGTCGGCGATCGCGGAGACGGCGTGGATCTCCTTGTCGAGTTCGGGGGTGCCGATGCTCACGATGTTGGAGTCGCTGTCGGTGCAGTAGAACTGGCACAGGTAGCGAGCGCCGAACGGGTCCGTGGAGCGGTTGCCGACGAGGAAGATGTCGAAGCTGCGGTCGGTGAGGATCTTGGCGAAGTCGGCCTCGGTGGAGTTCTTCAGTGTGACCTGGATGCCGACGGGCTTGAGCATCGCCACGAGAGCGCCAGCGGTGGCCTTCTCCAGTGGGTCGCCGCTACGCAGGGTGTAGGTGACGGTGAGCTTCTTGCCGCCCTTCTCACGGATGCCGTCGTTGCCGGGCTTCCAGCCAGCGGCGTCCAGGATCTTCTTGGCAGCCTCCGGGTCATGTTTGATCACGGCGCCGACGTTGTCGGAGTAGCCCTTCTGGAAGCTGAAGAGCAGCAGGGAGCCGGGCAGGGGCTCGCTGTAGCCGCCCAGGCCCTGGAACTGGATCTTGGCGATCTGGGTCCGGTCGATGCTCTCCAGGAGAGCCTTGCGTACCTGGATGTCCTTCAGGTTGGGGGACTTGGCGTTGACGTAGAAGGAGTACGCGAACGGGCTGCCACCCTGGCGGATCCCGGTGCCCTTGATGCCGGTGAGCTGCTTCAGGCCCTCGGCGTCGCCGGTGGGGGCGTAGTCGATCTGGCCGTTCTTGAAGGCGTTGACCGCGGCGTTCGACTCCAGGTTGACGTAGACGCGCTTGTCGAGCTTGCCCTTCTTGCCCCACCACTTGGGGTTGCGTACGAAGGTCAGGTCGCCGGTCTTGGTGTCGAACTTTCCGACGGTGTAGGGGCCGGCGCCCCACTCGGGGTGGGCCTTCTTGACGTAGGCGTCGTTGAAGTTGGCGACGGTGGCGGCCTTGGGGTGCAGGAACGTGGTGAACAGGCTCGACCACCAGGGGGCGACGCCCTTGAAGTCGACGACGGCCTGCTTGTCGTCGGCGCCGCGGGTGACCGAGGTGATGTGGCTGTAGCCCTCGGTGTTGCTTGCGTTGTAGCTCTTGTTCGTGCCGTTGTCGGCCTGCCAGGTCGCCTTGACGGCCCTCCAGTCGATCGGGGTGCCGTCGTTGTAGGTGGCCTTGGGGTTGAGGGTGAGGACCACCCGCTGGTTGCCGCCGGTGACGCTGACCTTGACTTTGCTGAGGTAGTCGGGGTTGTACTGCGTCTCACCGGTGGGGGAGTAGGTGATGACGTCCGGGTTGTACCAGAACCAGACGCGTGTGGCGGTGAGCGTGGCGTTGGCGTTGAACGGGTTGCCCTGGTCGTCGAAGCTGCCGGTGGTGGTGTAGGTGCCGCCGTCCTTGATGTCGTCGTAGGGCCGGGGGTTGTAGTCGACCTTCGCCGAAGCCGCGGCGGGGGTCGTGCTCTTCCCGGATGCCTTGCCGGCGTCCGGGGAACCGGAGGGGCCGCAGGCCGTGACGGCGAGGGCGAGGGCCGCGGTAAGGGCGGCCGCGGGGACGGCGATTCTCGGTCGCATGGGGGAGTGGGTCCTCATTCCTTCAACTGGTTCCGCGACACCATCGGGGTGCGGCGTCGACGTGTTCGGGCTCGCGGTCAGCGGGCGTGGCAGGCGTGGCGGTGGCCGGAGCCGGATGCCGCCGGGCCCAGGACGGGCCGTTCGGTGCGGCACCGCTCCTGCAAACCGTGGTCGAGCAGCCGGTACAGCGGACAGCGGTCGACGAAGACGCAGCCCTGCGGCAGATGTGACGCGTTCGGCTGCTCGCCTTCCAGCACGATCCGCTCACGGGATCGCTCGCGCTGCGGGTCCGGCACCGGGATCGCCGAGAGCAGGGCCTTGGTGTACGGGTGCTTCGGGTCTTCGAAGAGTGCTTCGGTGCTGCCGGTCTCGACGATGTGCCCGAGGTACATGACCGCGATGCGGTCGGAGAAATGCCGCATCACGGCGAGGTCGTGCGCGACGACCAGATACGCCAGGCCCAGTTCGCGCTTGAGCCTGGCGAGCAGGTTGACGACGCCCGCCTGCACGGACACGTCCAGGGCCGAGACCGGCTCGTCCAAGACCACGATCCGCGGTTCGGTCGCCAGGGCGCGGGCGATGGCGACGCGCTGGCGCTGGCCACCGGACAGGGCCGCCGGGAAGCGGTCCGCGACCGACGCGTCCAGGCCGACCATGCCCAGGAGTTCGGCCACCCGGGCCCGGATCGTCGCCCGGCTGCCGCCGACGGCTTGCAGCGGTTCGGCGAGCAGTTGGAAGACCGGGAGCCGCGGATCGAGGGAGCCCATCGGATCCTGCATGACGATCTGCACCGCGCGGCGTAGTTCACGCACCCGCTCGGCGGAGTCGAGGTCGGCGACGTCCGTGCCCGCGACCTCGATCCGGCCGCGCTCCGGCGGCCTGAGCCGCAGGATCTCCAGCAGCGTGGTGGTCTTGCCGCTGCCGGACTCGCCCACCAGGCCCAGGGTCTCGCCGGCCCGCAGCTCGAAGCCGACGTCGCTGACCGCGTGCAGCGTGCCGACGCGGCGCTTGAGGAATGCTCCCTTGGTGACCGGGAACGTCTTGGCCAGGCCGGACACCCGCAGCACCACTTCCCCCGAGGCGCCGGTGCCGTTCGTGCCCTCCTCGGCGGCCTCGACGTCCTCGGGGGCCGGGAAGAGTGAATCCGCCGCCAGCCGGCCGTCGGCGATCTCGTCGGCACGCAGGCAGGCGACCTGCCCGTGCCCGGCGACCGGTATCGGCGCGGGTTCCTGCGTGCGGCAGCGGTCGAGTGCGGCGGGGCACCGGTCTGCGAAGGGGCACCCCGCCCGGAGCCCCACCAGCGACGGAGGCTCGCCGCCGATCGGCACCAACGGCCGGTCCGCCCGGGCGTCCGGGCGGGGCACCGCGCCCAGCAGCCCGATCGTGTAAGGCATGGTGGGCCGCCGGAACAGCTCGTCGGCGCCGGCCTGTTCCACGATCCGTCCGGCGTACATCACGGCGACGTCGTCGGCGTACCCGGCGACGACACCAAGGTCATGGGTGATCAGTACGACCCCCGCACCGGTCTCGGCCTGCGCGGTCCGCAGCAAGTCCAGGATCTGGGCCTGCACGGTCACGTCGAGGGCGGTGGTGGGCTCGTCGGCCACGATCACCGACGGCGCGTTCGCGATAGCGAGGGCGATCACGACGCGCTGGCGCATCCCCCCGGAGAACTCGTGCGGGAACGACCGCGCCCTGCGCTGCGGTTCGGGGATGCCGACCAGATCCAGCAGCTCGACCGCGCGGTTCCACGCGGCCTGCTTCGTCAGGTCCTGGTGCACGCGCAGCGCGTCGGACAGCAGACGGCCGACGGAGAAGATCGGGGTCAGCGCGGACAGCGGGTCCTGGAAGACCATGCCGATGTCCTTGCCGCGCGCCTGGGACAGCTGCCTGTCGTTCAGCCCGACCAGGTCACGGCCGCCCAGCAGCACCTCGCCCGAGACCCGGGCGGTCGGCGGCAGCAGTCCCATGACGCCCATCGCGGTCGCGGACTTGCCCGACCCCGACTCGCCGACGATGCCGAGCGTCCGGCCGGGCAGCACTTCGAAGTTCACTCCGCGCACCGCCTCGACCGGTCCCGCCTCGGAGGGGAACGAGATCCGCAGGTCCCGGACCGACAGCACCGGGGTCTGTGCGGCGTCGTGCGACGGCGATTCGGGGGCCGTTGTGAGGGCGTGCCTCATCGCGTGCCTCCCGAGGCCGAGGCCGAGGCCGAGATCGAGGTGGGGTCGAGGGCGTCGCGCAGCCCGTCGCCGACGAGTGTCATCGACACCGTGAGCAGCACCACCAGACCGGCGGGGAACGCGAACAGCCACGGGGCGCTGGTGATGGTGCCGGATCCGTCGGCGAGCATGGTGCCCAGCGACACGTCGGGGGCTTGGACCCCGAAACCGAGGAACGACAGGGCGGTCTCACTGAGCACGGTGGTGACGACGCCGAGGGTCAGGTTGACCACCAGCAGGGAACCCAGGTTGGGGATGATGTGCCGCACCACGATCCGCCATGGCCGTACCCCCATGAACTCGGCGGCCAGCACGTAGTCGCGTTCACGCAGCGAAGTGGACATTGACCAGATGACCCGGGCGGTCGACATCCAGCCGAAGAGGGTGAGCACGAGGATCAGCACCCGCCAGTCGCCCGCGAGGTGGTGCGAGACCAGGGCGAGGATCAGGAACGAAGGAACCACCAGCAGGAAGTGGATGACCGCCAGCGTCACCTTCTCCACCCTCCCGCCGAGGTATGCGGCCCCCGAGCCGATCACCGCGGCCACCACGGTCGTCAGCACCGACACACTGACCGCGATCACCAGCGAACGCTGCAGGCCGTGCACCGACTCGGCGAAGACGTCGTTGCCGCCCTGGTTGGTGCCGAAGTAGTGGGCCGCGCTCGGCGGCTGGGTGAGCGCGGTGAAGTCGGCGTCGGTGTACGCGAAGTGCGTGAACAGAGCGCCGACCACGCTGAACAGCACCAGGAGCACGAAGAGCGCCACTCCGAGCAGGGCCCCGCGGTTGCGTGCGAACCGCCGCAGGTACAGCCGGCCGCTGCCGAGACGGGGAGCCGGGTCGCCGTCGGCGGTGTCCGGGTAGGGCAGCTCGGGCGGGGATGTCACGGTCGCTGCCATGTCAGCTCACCCGCACCCGTGGGTCGAGGAGGACGACGGTGATGTCGGCCAGGATCGCGCCGATCGCGGTCATGGCCGCGCCGAACGCCGCCACCGCGACGGCGCCGTGCACGTCGTTCTTGCTGATGGTTTGGATGAAGTACTGGCCCATGCCGTTCCAGCCGAAGATGGTCTCGGTGATCACCGCGCCGGTGAAGATGGCGGGGATGCCGAACGCGACCGACGTGGCTGTCGGGATCAGCGAGGTGCGCAGCGCATGGCGGCGGATCGCCTGGGCGCGGGTCAGTCCGGTAGCTCGCGCGGTTCGCACGAAGTCCGAGTTGATGGCGTCCAGCAGCAGCGTGCGCTGGGTCAGGTGATAGCCGACGTAGCCCAGCAGGGTCAGGCTCAGCGTCGGCAGGATCAGATGCTGCACCCGGTCGATCACCGTCGGCAACAGCCCTTCGACGGTCGGAGACTTCTCCCCTGCAACATACAGAAAGCGCAGTCCGAGGCTCTGGTTGAGCCAGACCCCGGCGAAGACGACCGCCAACGCGGCGACCGCGGTGGGGATGTTGAGCAAGAACACCGACACCAGCTGCGTGATCCGGTCCCACCAGCCGTACTGCCGGGACGCGGTGGACACGCTGAGCGCGACACCGGCCACCACGGACAAGAGCGTGGCCATGGTGACCAGCTGGCCGCTGACCAGCACCCGGAAACCGATCTCGGAGTTCACCGACGTCCCGACCGGGGACTTCCCCCAGTCGAAGTGCCAGACCACGTTGCTGAACCAGTGCCACCACCGGTCCACCAGCGGCACCCGCGGGTCCAGGTTGTACGGCGCCAGGGCCCGGTCGATCTCCGCCTCGGTGCGGACCGGGCGTGTGCCCTTGTAGTTCGACCTCGGGTCGAGGAACCAGGCGGCCAGTACGTACGTGACATTCGTGGCGACCACGATCATGGCCAGCCAACCTGCTGCCTTGCGTATCACATGGCGGAGCATGGACCCGCCTTCCCGGGCGCCGGTAGGGCGGTCGTGGTGTGGGGCGCGGCGGTCTGGGCCGTGTGGAGGGCCGGCGGAGGTGTGCCGGTTCTGGACATGATCGTCATGGCTTTCTGACGGGTGGATGGAAGCACGCGACCGGTCCGGCGACGCTGTGCTCGTGTTGAGGTGCCCGGCCCGATTCCTCTGAGTCGGAGGAGAACGGGCCTGACGAGGAGTGATTCTGGGTCCGTGATCACTTCCACTGCCAGTCTTCGAAGGCTCCTGCCATGTGATCGCAATGCGCGCGTCACAACTGCCCGTTGGCGCCGGGAAGGCCTCGGCCGGGCGGCCATCTCGGGCGCTGCGTGCGGCTGGCGATCGCGACGGTGGCGCCTGCCGTCTGCGCGTGGGAGAGCACCGCCGGTATCGCGCTCATGGACAAGGGCCTCCCCGCCGACGCGGGAGGTGATCCGGCCGCCCTCGCTTTCGTGGCACGTCAGCGTGCTGAGTCGTGCTGACGGCTTTCCGATGAGTTCGGCGAAGCGCTCCCGCCCCCGCGTGCGCGGTGCGATGAGGCAGGAACATTGCGATTGCGGGGCGGAGGTCTCACGCCGAGGCGGTGTCCGACTCCGCCGGCTGGGAGGCCGCAGGACGGGCGGTCGGCGCGCTCCCGGGCCGGCGCGGGGTGCGGAGCACGGCCGCGGCGGCCACCACGGCCGCCAGTACGAAGCAGGGGCGGCGACAGCCCTTGACCGTCAGGGCTGGCTCGCCCCACGGTCCCGCCGGAGGCGCGCTGGAGGCGTGAGCAGCGCGCCGATCGTCGTACACAGACACTCCCGCACAGGCGGCCGGCGAGTCACCGGTGCACATCCACGGCCAGGAGCAGTGGGTGGACTCCCTGTCACCTGCCCCAGATCTTCCGGTACGCGTCTCGGTAGCCTGAGGGGTCCCAGGCCGTGGCCCCTTCGCTGTTGGCCGCTGTGGAGACGTGGACGGGCGCGACGTAACCGCTGGCCGGACGGCTGGAGAAGGCGCGGTTGAACTCGTCGACGATCTGCCAGCCCTGCAGCGACAGCGGCTCGGGGACGGTGGCCGCCTGGTACTGCTTGCCGTTGATGCGCTGGAAGGCGGACGGGTCGCCGTCGCCGGCGCCGATGTTGAAGGGCGGGCCGGAGCCCTTCTTCCTGGCCGCGCGGAAGGCGGGGGCTGCGTCGGCGAAGTACAGGTCGTTGATCGCGACGGAGTAGGTCCACCGGTTCCCGAAGCGGGAGAGCAGGGACGAGACCTCCCTGGGGGTGCGGCTGCTCGCGTCCGGGATCGGGATGTTCTCGTAGGCCAGCAGCCGCACGCCCGAACAGGCGGCCAGCCCCTTCCTGATCAGCTCGGACTTGTGCTTGGCGAAGGGGATCGAGGCGTCGGTGAAAAGGACCACCCCGGCGTTGCCGTGGGAGCGCGCGATGACCCACTGAGCGCTGATTGCCGCCACGTCGTCGACATTGGTGGTGACGTTGGTGAAGAGCCTGGGTTTCGCGCTGGGGCCGGGGGAAGAGACCGCATGCCAGCCGATGAGCGCGATGCGCGCCGCATTGGCCCGCGCGACCTGCTGCGAGGTCGAGTTGGGGTCGAAGCCGCCGATGACGATGCCTGAAGGCCTGAGGGCCACGGCTTCGCTCAGTGCCGCCTGGATGCCGGCGGGAGTGCCCTCGCCGTCGATCACCCGGACGTTCCAGCCGATGACCCTCGCGGCCTCCCGTACGCCCTTCACGGCGCCTGCGACTCCGGGGTTGGTCATGGTCTGCGCGACGTAGACGATCGTCTTGCCGGGCACCGCTGCGGGGCCACTGGACGGCCCGTTCCAGGGGACGTCGGTGTTCTCCGCCTGGAGGACGGCGGCCTGAGCCCCGGCCTGGGCTGAGGGACAGCCGCTCGGGGCCGCGGTGGAGACCCCGGCGCGGTTCGACGAGCCGCGTTCACAGCTGGCGAGGGCAGTTGTCGCCGCCAGCAGGGCGATGGAGACGGATCGCGCCTTGACGACACCGGGGACGGCCTTGCGGGTGCGGTGCACGGGGGTTCCTCGCGGAGGGATGAGAAGGCGGACACGGCCGGACGGGGACGCAGGTGGGGCCCGTGGCGTGGGTCAAGGGCTGGTGTCCGCCGTGCCACCGTCCCGCGCCGAGGACGGCGGCTCAAGGGGGTACGGCGGGCGCGTCGCGGGCCGGGCCGGCCCCGGTGCGCAGGCGGCGGGCGGAGTAGCCGGCCAGGCCGACGGCGAGCAGGAGGGTGCCGCCGTAGAACAGGGGGATCGTCCAGAAGTCGGCACCCATCTGGCCGATGCCGGTGAGGCCGACGGCGAGTACGGCGACGGCGACGAGCGTGCCCAGGGCGTTGGGGCGGCCGGGTGTGATCGCGGTGGAGCCGAGGAGGGCGCCGACGAAGGCGGGCAGCAGATAGTCGAGGCCGACGCTGGGATTGCCGATCTGCTGCTGGGCCGCGAGCAGCACGCCGGCGAAGCCGACGATCAGTCCCGACCCGGTGAACGCGTAGACGGTGTACTTGCGGGTCGGGATGCCGACGAGGTCGGCGGCGCGCGGGTTCGAGCCGACGACGTAGAGGTACCGGCCGAGCGGCAGCCGCTCCAGTACCAGCCAGAGAGCGACGGCGAGGGCGAGCACGTAGAAGGCGGGAACCGGTAGGCCGAGGAACCTGGAGTCGTACAGGTCGGTGAAGGCGGCGGGGAGACCTTGCGGGCCGGGGACGATCCGGGCGCCGCCGGTGACCCAGCCGGTCACGGCGTACAGCATGCTGCCGGTCCCGAGGGTGGCGATGAAGGAGTCGATCCGGCCGAACTCGACGACGACACCGTTGAGGGCGCCCACCACCGCCCCTCCGATGATCACCACGAGGCAGGCCCACAGCCATGGCCACCCCTCGTTGACGATGAGCTGCATCACCATGACGTGCGCCAGGCCGAGGCCGTAGCCGATGGAGAGGTCGAACGCGCCGGTCACGATGGGGACCGTGGCGGCGAGCGCGAGAACGGCCGGGATCGACTGGTTGGACAGGATCGAGTCGACGGTGTCCCGCGTGGGAAACGTCCGCGGCAGGGTGAGCGAGAAGATCAGGAAGAGCAGGGCGGTGAGGGCCAGCAGACCGTAGGCGCTGATGAGGTGTCCTCGCGGGCCCTGTCGGTGCGGCCTCATGAGTTCGTCGCGGTTCCGGAGGGGGGCATGGCCGAGGCCGCCCGGGTGAGCCCGGCGACCGTGAGGGCCGGACCGCTCAGCTCGGCCGTCACGGCACCGCGGACGAACACCAGGGCGCGTCGGCACACGCCCGCGACCTCCTCGAAGTCCGTGGAGATGAGCAGCACCGCGAGGCCGGCGGCCAGTGCCTCGTCGAGCAGGCGGTGGACGGCGGCCTTGGCTCCGACGTCCACGCTCGCGGTCGGCTCCTCCAGGATCAGCAGGCGCAGCCTCACCCGGAGCCACCGGCCGATCACGACCTTCTGCTGATTTCCGCCGGACAGCGTGGCGATGGGGGCCTCGCTGTCGCGGGGACGCACCGAGAATCGTTCGATCAGGCCGGCTGCCTCGGCGCGTTCACGGCGGGGGGCGAGCCAGCGCGGCGTCGGCAGGACGCCGGCGCCCGGGTTGGCCAGGAGGTTTTCCCGTACGGTCAGCTCGGCGGCGCAGCCCTCCTGCTGTCTGTCGCCGGGCACGAAGCCGACACCGAGGCGGACGGCGTCGGCGACCGTGCGAGGGCAGTACGGACGGCCGCCGAGGAGTACCCGGCCGTCGAGGAGGGGTCGCGTGCCGGCGAGGGCTCGGCCCAGGTCCATGTGCCCGGCGCCCGAGAGGCCGACCAGGCCCAGGACCTCTCCGGCCCTGAGTTCCAGGTCGACCGGTCCCGCGCCGGCGGTCCGTACCCCGTCGAGGGTCAGGACGGCAGGGCCGTCGGCGGGGACGGTGGCGGGCCGGTAGCGGGTCAATTCCTTGCCGACGATGTCATGCACCAGACGGGCGGGGCTGTGGCCCGCAAGGGTGCCGTGGCTGACGAGGCGGCCGTCGCGCAGGACGGCGAAGGCGTCGGCGACCTCGTACACCTCGTCCAGGCGGTGGCTGACGTAGAGGATGCCGTGCCCCTGGTCGCGCAGGGCGTGCAGGACGCGGAAGAGCCGGGCGCAGTCCGCGGCGGGCAGGCGGGCGGTCGGCTCGTCGAGGACGATGAGTTTCGCCTGGGCGGACAGAGCTCGGGCGATGGCGACCAGCGAGCGCTCGGCGGGGGAGAGGCGGGCGATCGGCACGGCGGGGTCGAGGTGCCCGGCGACGATCCGCAGGGCGTCGGTGCATCGCTCCCGGGTGCGCCGCCAGGAGATCAGTCCGGCGCGGCGGGGATATCCGGCGCTCAGGGCGATGTTCTCGGCGACCGTCATCCACTCCACCAGACCGAGGTCCTGGTGGATGAAGGACATGGCGCGGGAGGCGGCATGACTGCCGAGCGGGTGCCCGTCCACCGTGACCTGTCCCGCGTCGGCGCGGTGGACGCCGGCGAGCACCTTGATGAGCGTGGACTTTCCGGCTCCGTTGGGGCCGAGCAGGGCGAGGACGCTGCCCGCGTGGACGTCGAGATCGACCCCGTCCAGCGCGCGGGTCCCGCCGAACCGCTTGGCGAGCCCGCGGATGCGGACCAGGGGTTCCGCAGAGGTGTCGGGAGGGTCGTGCACGGACATCTCCGAGGGTCGGCCGGGCGAGTTCTTCCCGACTTTCGCCAGTGATCCTAGTGGGCTGAATCATGGCATACCCGATATTCGGTGCCTTCTGTGACACCAGCGGGTCAGCGGCGCCATCGGTCTCAGGCACCGTCGAGGCCGCATTCGGCCCAGATGACCTTGCCCTGAGGCAGGTAGCGCGTACCCCAGCTCTGTGCCAGCTGAGCGACGAGGAACAGGCCCCGGCCACCCTCGTCGGTGCTGGCCGCCCGGCGCAGGTGGGGGGCGGTGTTGCTGGTGTCGGAGACCTCGCAGATCAGAGTGCGGTCGTGGAGCAGTCGTACGCGGATGGGGCCGGAACCGTGGCGGATGGCGTTCGTGACCAGCTCGCTGAGCATCAGCTCCGCGGCGAACCCGGCCTCGTCGAGCCCCCAATCGGCCAGCTGCCGCATGGCGGAGGCGCGGACTTCGCTGACCAGGGCCGGGTCGGCGGGCAGGTCCCAGGTGGCGATCCGGTCGGAGCCCAGGGCATGGGTGCGGGCGACGAGCAGGGCGATGTCGTCGCGGGGATGGGCGGGCGCCACGGTGTTCAGGATCACCTGACAGATCTCCTCGGGCGTGCGCTCCGGGTGGGCCAGGGCCCCGCGCAGCTGCTCGAGGACCCCGTCGACGTCGCGATACCGGTCCTCGATGAGTCCGTCGGTGTAGAGGACCAACTGGCTGCCCTCGGGGAGGTCGATCTCGGCGGCTTCGAAGGGCAGGCCCCCGAGGCCGAGAGGAGGCCCGGCGGGCAGCTCGGGGAACGACACCGTGCCGTCGGGGAGGGCCAGCGCGGGGGGAGGATGCCCTGCGCGGGCCATGGTGCACTGCTGCGTGGTCGGATCGTAGATGGCGTACAGGCAGGTCGCGCCGATGATGCCCGCTTCGCCGGCGGCGGGGTCCTCCCGGTCCAGGCGTCCCACCAGGTTGTCGAGGTGGGTGAGGACTTCGTCCGGGGGGAAGTCGAGTTCGGCGAAGCTGCGCGCGGCGGTGCGCAGCCGGCCCATGGTGGCGGCGGAGAGCATGCCGTGGCCGACGACGTCCCCGACCATGAGGCCGATACGGGTGCCGGAGAGGGGGATGACGTCGTACCAGTCCCCGCCCACGTCGGATTCGGCGGGTAGATAGCGATGGGCGACCTCGACGGCGTCCTGGTCGGGCAGCCCGTGCGGGAGCAGGCTGCGCTGCAGGGCCAGGACCATGGTGCGTTCGCGTGTGTAGCACCGGGCGTTGTCGATGGACAGTGCGGCACGGGTGGCCAGCTCTTGGGCCAGCGAACGGTCGTCGTCGCCGAAGGGGGCGGGGTCCTGCCCGCGGTAGAAGGCGGCGACGCCCAGCACGACACCGCGAGCCACCAGCGGGACCGCGATGAGGGAGTGGACGCGGGTCAGCAGCTCCTCGGTGTGCTCGGGGTCGTGGGTGAGCCAGCCCGCGGCGACGTTCAGGTCCGGTTCCAGCACCGCCTTCCTGCTGGTCAGACAGCGCAGCTGCGGCGTGGTCGGGCCGTAGTCGACCTGCTTGCCGACCGGATGGAAGGGGCAGTCGTCGCGGATCCCGTGGGCCACCGTACGGCGCAGGTCGTTGTGCGGGTCGGCGGACTCCTCTCCGCGCAGTACGGCCTCTGGCAGGTCGATCGTGACGTAGTCGGCGAGTTGCGGCACCGCCGTCTCCGCCAGTTCCTGAGCGGTGCGGCGCACGTCCAGGGTGGTGCCTATGCGCGTACTGGCCTCGGACAGCAGCTCCAGACGGCGTCGTGCGGCGAGGGCGTACCGTCCCACCTGCGGCTCCCCCACGAGCAGCAGCCCTCTCGCCGGGAGCCGGGAGCCATGGTGATCGTCCCCCGCTCCGGCGGCTGTGCCACCCTTGCCGCCCGTGGCGACCTGGCCGGGTGCGGCGACTGCGATGGCCCCGGACGGCAGGACGATACGGGAGGCGGCAGACTCAGCCGGCAAGCCCGGCAACTCGTCGACCTGCCGCGGGGCGATGAAGGGCTCGCGTGGTGCGGGGCCGGGCAGTACGGCCTCGATGGCCAGGCCCTTCACTCCGGTGGCACTCGTCATCGGACGGCTCAGCAGCGTGACGCGCCGGCCGTCGGACAGGGGGACGTGGACAGCGGCCCGCTGCGCGCAGGAGATCAACTCGGTGGCTCTCTCCATGAGGATCGCACGGTCACGGGGGTGCTGTGCGAGGGCCAGCTCGTCCAACCCCATGCTGTGGTGAAGGCCGACGGCGGCTTCGGCCTCGGTGTCCAGGTACGCGCGCAGCAGCCCGCGCTCGCGTGCGGAACTCTGCCCCAGCAGCCGCCGTTCGATGGCCTGTGCCGCCTTGCGTATCACGGTGGCCAGCGCGGGGTCGTCGAAGCTGCGTGGATAGCCGAAGCACAGGACACCCTCGATACGGCCGCTGAGAGGGTCGCGGACCGGGAGCGCGCGGCAGGCACTTCCCTGGGAGCGCTCGGCGAAGTGCTCGGCGCCGTAGACCTGTATGAGTTGCCGCTCGGCCAGCGCGAGACCGATGCCGTTGGTGCCGGCCACCTGCTCGGCGAACACGAATCCCGGCACGCGCTGGATCGCCGGGAGGCTTCTGGCCAGGGACGCCTCTCCGAAACGGCGCAGAAGGACCGTTCCGCTCGCATCGGCGACGGAGATGTTCATGCTGCTGCCGGCGAACCGGGACTGCAGTCGGTCGAGTACCGGCACGGCCGCGTGGACGATTCGGGCGTCCGGATCGAAGTCCTCCCGGAAGGGGAGGTCGGACTGGTCGGGCGAGAGCCCCAGGGACCGGCAGCGCTGCCACGAGTTCGAGATGGACGTACGCACGCCCGCTTCGACCGGCTCACCCTCCAGGAACCGCTCACGCGAACGGACGGGCCCTCTGCCGCCTCTCGCACGCCCCGCAGGCGTCGGTGCCCCGCCGGACCGAACCACGCTTCGCCTCACCCACGCTCACGAAAGTCCGCTTTTCCGTAAAAATCTGACATATATGAGAATACGAACATTGTGGGTGTCCGTCACGGTCACGAAGTTTCTTCACGCACATGACCGGCCGGGGTTGTCACAGGACCGCCACCGGGTTGACGGGCGAGCCTGTACCACCCGGGATGTTCAGTGGCGCCACGACCAGCAGGAACTCATACCGCCCGGCCTCCGCGGTCGCGGCGGAGAGGGCTTCCAGATCGAGGTTGTCCAGCAGCGGAACCCCCATCGCGGCCACGGCCAGGGCGTGCACCGGCGAGTGCACGCCCTCCACGGGCGAGGGCCGCACATCACTGTCGCCGTCACCGCCGAGCAGCACGACGCCGCGCTCGGCCAGCAGCGGTACGGCGTCCACGTGCAAACCCGCGCTCGCCGTGTCGGGGTCCCAGGCGCCGAGCTCCGCGCGGCGGCGGCCGTGCCCGGAGCGCAGCAGCACGGCGTCACCCTCGGCGATCGTCACGTCCAGGACCCTCTCCGCGGCTGCGACGTCCTTGGCGTGCACGGCTTGTCCCGGCTCCAGCCAGCGGATCCCGAGGACGGCGGGAAGGTCGAGCAGCACCCCCCTCGTGACGAGGGGCCCGAGCGTCGACACCGCTCCGAAGCGGGCGCCCGCGGTGTCGACGACGTCGCCGGCCGTCCGGCCGTCGTAGAGCTGCCCCTGGTAGGCGATGTGGCACAGGGCGTCGAGATGCGTGACGGCCTTTCCGTGGTAGTCGGCGGCGATGAAGTCCTTGTGGGTGGTGGGTTCCGGGCTCTCCACGTCACCTAGATCGGTCATGTGGTGCAGGGCGGGCTTGCGGTTGTCGGGGCCGGGCCGGGTGTTCCAGGGCAGCGCCAACGGGACGACCGTCCCGGACCGCACCACGGCCGTGGCCCGCCGCACATGGTCCGCGGTCACACGGTTCCAGGCACCGCGGTCGGCCGGGGCCCAGCGACCCCATGCGCGGACCGCCTCGAAGAGCGCGTCGAACGCCTTACGGGAGACGGCAGGCCCATTGCCGGTACCGGCCGGCCGGGGACAGGGGGCATCGGCGGAGTTCGAGGTCATCTTTACTCACCGCTCTCCGGGCGTGACGCGCAGGAGTGTGGTCCTCGTGATCAACTCCAGCTTTGCACAGCGACCGGGCTCGCTCAGCCCGGGAACTCGGGTCCGGCCGCCGAGCGTCCTTCCCGCCGAGCAGGCGGACTCCGTGGAGTGGCCGGACTGCACTGGAGAGCACGCGCAAGGTCGACGCCATCAGGAGTTGGCGGGATCCGGCGGCGGTGGCCGGGAAGTCCTGACTTGATCTTTAACCCTTGCGGCGGGGCCGTGAGATGGTCGGTTTCTTCGGACGCCTCTTCGTCTACTGCGTCTTGTGGGGTGTGTGGACGTCGTGTCGTGGGGTGGGCCGGGTGTTCTTTCGGCCTGGTGGTCGTCCGGGGCCGGGTTGGGAGGGTTTCGGTGCCTGGGCCGGGCAGGCTGTCGTGGGGCGGATGTGCCGAAAGCCGCGGCGAACGCGGGCGGGGTGAGTCTGTCTGGAGGCAGCGACTTCTCCAGTTAGGCTGACGGCCGGGCCTGTTCGAATTGAGGCGTCGTAGATGAGAGTTGCTCAGCCGTTGCCGGTTCAGGGGATACACACGGGCCCCTTCCCGATCGGGGCTGCCGTAGGCATGCTCGTGGTCGGCGGGGTGGTCGCCGCCTCTGCCGCGCTCTCGGCCAGGGGATCCGAGCCGAAGAGCGATGGCAAGTCCCTGAGGAGCTGGCTGCTCGGACTCGGCACGACGTTGTGCGTGCTGGGCGGACTCGGTTTGTTTGACCACTACTTCGAGAGCCGGCGGACGAGCGACGGACTGCACGCCGCCGGTCGTCAGATCATCGACGACGCGGTGGAGGAGGCCCGGGCCCGGGACTGTGACCCTTCTTCCCCTGAACCCACCTTCGCCTATCCGAGCGGATCGGTGCCCGACGGGGCTGTCACGTACGTCCCGTCGCCGTGCAGCACATCCCCGCGTGACGTACTGCTGTCGCACTCGACGACATTGACCGACCAGATCGGGTACAAGGCGGAGGAGGGAGCTTCCTTCTCCACGAACGGGCACGTGACGGTGACCGACGAGGACAGCGACAAACAAGTCTGCGCCACCGTTCCGGACACGGCGAACGGCAGCGGCTCTGTCACCGACGGCCCATGCCGGGATTAGGTGAGCGTTTGGTTCTTGCTTGTCTATTTTATTTGGCTTAGCTGTCGCGCCAGTTGGTGGTGGCTTCGTGGGTGAGGCGGCGGGTCATGAGGTTGATGGCGGCCAGTTGGATCACGGCGGTTGATCGGTGGGGGTGGGTTTCGTAGTCGCGGGCCAGGCGGCGGTGGTCCATGTGCCAGCCGAGGGTGCGTTCGATGACCCAGCGGCGGGGCTGGACGTGGAAGCCGCGGGTGGCGGGGTCGCGTTGGACGATTTCGAGGTCGATGCCGAGGTGGGCGGCTGCTTCCACGGCTTTGGTCTTGTAGCCGTTGTCGGCCCAGGCTTTGGTGATGGTGGGTTGGTGCTCGCGGACTTGGGTCAGGAGTTGGGTGCCGGCGGCGGAGTCGTGGACGCTGGCGGCGGTGACGGCGGCGGCCAGCAGGAGGCCGAGTGTGTCGGTGACGATGTGCCGCTTGCGTCCGATGATTTTCTTGGCCGGGTCGATGCCTTGGCTGGTCAGGTGGACGGTGGCGGAGGTTTTGATGCTCTGACTGTCGATCAGGCAGGCGCTGGGCTCGCTCGAGCGGCCTTCGGCCTGGCGGACTTTGCCGCGTAAGAGGCCGGTGAGCTGGTCGAAGATGCCGTTGGCTTCCCAGAGGGCGAAAAGGGCGACGAAGCGCGAGTACATGCGCTTGAAGCCGCTGCGGCCTTGGCCCGGCCGGGAACCCTCGCGCCAGGACACCGGCCGGGCCGCCTGCCGGCCGGCCTGGATGACCAGTTCCTTCACCGTCGTCGGCTTGTCCGGATACCTCGCCACCGGTGGACGTCCGATGCCCTGGCAGGGCGGGGTGACCGGCTGCGCGTGTGCGGGATGGACGGTGAGCCGGGAGGAGATACCGACGGCGTAGGCCAGTTTCCGTTGCTCCAGCCCCAGGCGGAAGGCGGTGGCGTCGCCGTATCCGGCGTCCGCGACGACCAGGGGGACGTCGATGCCCCGGCTGCGGGACTCGTCGATCATGTCCAGGGCCAGCTGCCACTTCTCGAC
>NZ_JBSFVU010000065.1:0-20523 GCF_053592475.1 Streptomyces sp. NPDC002671 | reverse complement strand
GCACAGAGGTCGCCCCCGCCAGAACCGCGCACGCGGTCAGCGCGAGCACGGCGACCAGAGCGTGCCGTACGCCGCGTGGGTCTCGCGGGTCGGGCACCTCGGCCAGCCGTTCCAGCAGGTGCGGGACCTCGTCGGATACGGCCTCGGGATGCTCGCGGAGCTGGTCAAGGGCAGGCGGGATCAGCGATGATGCGTCGACAGGCACGGTCTTCCACTCGGATCACGGGGCGTAGAGAACTCCATGATCTTGGAAGCCCGTGCCTGTCACGTTCCGGGACGCCACCGAGCTGACAGACCGCCACGAACCGGGCCCCACACGACAACGCCGAAGCCCTGGGCCCTGAACCCCAAGGAATCCAGGGACCTGTTGGAGCGACTGCGAGGAGAGCTATGAGCAGCGGTACGACAGAACTCGCCTGGTTCAAGTCCAGCTACAGCGGCACGCAGGGCGACAGCTGTGTGGAGATCGCGATCGCCGAACAGGCCGTTCACGTACGGGACTCCAAGGACTTGGCCCGCCCGCCGTTCGCCGTGGGCCGCGAGGGCTGGGCGCCCTTCCTGAGGTTCGTGTCCGGAGCCTCGGGGACGTAACCGAGCGAAGCACGGTTGATGAAGCGGTCACCGAGGTCGGGTGTCGACTTCGGCGCGGCCTTCCGTGGTGCGGGTTTCGCGGCAGATTTCTTGCCGCCCGCCCGCGCCGCTGGAATCGCCTTCGCCTTTGCCTTTGCGGCGCTCTTGGCTTCCGGGGTGCTGCGCGCCTCGAACTTCTTCCGCAACTGAGTGAGCTGCTCGCGTTCCTGGACGGTCTGGTCGGCGGGCAGCGCGTTCACCAGGGCCCGGGCGCGGCTGAGCATATAGCGCGCCTGGGCCCAGCGCTTGGCGTTGATCGCCGTGCGTATCAGCCCGAGGGACTCGTGCAACGCCTTGACCTTCGCCGCCTGCCGCCGGGGCATCGGGAACTCGGCCCCGCTGCCCCGACGCTGCCCGGCGGCACGCGTACCCCAGTCCGCGCCCGACGTCAGGACGACGGCCGAGCGCGGGTTGCTGGTCTGGCTTCGACGTACCACGGGGTGTCCGGCTCCTTGGGTGGGATCAGGCGTGGCGGGGGCCCTGGCCGGGGGGCGGGGTGAGGGTGGAGCGGTAGGTACCGGACTCGCCCTCGGCCAGCGGGTTCTCCAGGGTCAGGCCGGCGGCGGCCATCCGGTCGTACTCGGCGAGGATCAGGTTCTTGGTGCGGTAATCGCCGTGCGCCTTGATGTCGTTGTCGCGGACGATGTTGAAGGTATCCAGGATGTACGCCCCGTCGTCGCGGGTGACGCCGTAGAGGTGGAAGAAGAGGGCGTCCAGTTCAGCGCGGATCACGACCCGACGGTCCTCATCCCAGCGGAAGGGGGCGCCGGTGTCGCCGAGGTCGCGAGCGAATGTGCTCATGTCCTCAGCGGTGTAGACAAGTTCCAGGAGTCGGGGGGTGATGAACGGAGAGTGAGGCCTCAGAGACTCCGGCGTCGGTACAGGAAGCTGACGCCAAGTGAAGTACTTCATGCTGGCACCACCGAGCTTTTGGCGGCTTGAGTAGTCGAAGACCAGAGACGACTGACATGCGCCTAGGAGGGCGGCGAGGGCTGCCGGTACCTCGGGGAGCTCAAGCAGAAACTTGTCTCCTACGCCTGCTACAGGAAGGAAAGCCGGAATCGCTGTCCTTGAGTCGCTTGCCCGGCAGATGTCACGCCAGCCCATGAGCCAGCCTTGGCGCCAGCCCTTGTTGGCGAGGCGAGTAGAGACACCCGCTTCCTTGATTTTCTCGCCGGTCCTGTCGAGCTTCCCCGTCGATACGTCCTGTTCCGGGACCCAATAGCGCGGCAATGGGACGGCGAATGCACTCTGGTGCTGGTCAGGAGTGAAGCGTGGAAGGGTACGCTCGTTGAGCTGTTTTTCAGTGGCGTTCTCGTATGTAGAGAATCGGTGGTCGTATAGGTGGAGCATCTTCGCTTCGTACAGTGGAAGTAGGCGTTCCTCGCCGCGAACTAGGATGTTTCCATCGAGGCTCCAACCCGCCTTCAGGAGGTCGTCGAGAGTTTCTCCGTTCGTTGTGTTGGGGCGGAACAGGTGCGACTCGTGCGACATGTCGAACATGCGCAAGAAGGAGACCTTCCAAGGGTTGCCGTCGGACTCCTTCGTTTCGTCAATCAGGACTGGCATGCGACGATAGATGGCGAGGGTGATCTCGGCATCGCGACGGCTACGGAAGACGGGGCAGGTGCCGGTGTTTGGGTTGAGGAGCTGGATGTCGAGCGAGGTGAGGGTATAGGAGCGGTCAGGAATTTCTGCGGTCTGGCGGGCCTTGAAGACCATGGAGACGGGGGCATCCGGTTTACCTTGGCCGCGCATGGTCAGGAGGCAGAAGCGTACGTAATCCTTGACTGCGATGAAGAGTTTTTCCTCGTTCCCGAACTCGAACAGGCTGGCCAGGGAACCCTGCTTCACGAGGTCCTTGAAAAAGTGCTGCGTACGCGCGTCTGTTGCGATCCCCGTCGGGATGATGACACCAGTTCGCCCGCGACTAGAAGTGAGGATGCGGTCGCCCTCGGCGAAAAGCGCGTATAGATTGAGATTTCCCTGTCCAGTCAGGGGGTAGCGGCCTGAGGTGCGCCAAAAGTGGCTCTCTCCGTAGATTTTTCGCTTAGCGTTCTCGTAATCGCTGTACAGCTGTTTGGTATCTGGGCTGTCCTTAAGCTCTCGGATTTTCTTCTTGCGGGCGGCCGTGTTGTTGATCGCTGCGATTTCCGGGGCGCGAACCGCGAAGAACTCAGTCTCCGGAAGATTTACGCTCTCCCACGGCGGATTCCCCACCACTGCGTCGAACCCGCCAGCCCAGCCCGTACCCCGCTGAACACCAACACCCGACTCCGGAACCGAGAAAACCTCCGGAAACTCCAAGTGCCAGTGGAAGAAGCTGTACTGATCCCGCAGCCGCAGAATCTCCGCATGCGTGCCGTCCGGCACAGCCGACTGGTCACGACCACGCAGCGCCCGAAACACCTGGTCCGTCGGTGCCTCCGGCGCACCCTCATGTTTGGGCCAGACAAACGCGGCACACCACGCGTCGGCGGCATGCAGGTCCTGCACATACGCGGTCGACTCCACGTAGGTGAGGTAGGCAGACTCCTGTGCCCGCACCTGCTTCAGGGAGTTGGCAGGGGCAGCGGTGATCCGGGCCAGCTCGGCGGCGTAACGCTCGTTGCCGGGCAGAGCATCCGCGTCGAAAAGCAGCTCATCCTGGCCACCCCGCTGAGCCTTGTTCCGCTTGACGAGCCCGGCCGCATACTTCCTTTCGTCCCCCTCGATCGGCTTGAAGGCGTCGTCCGGGACACCGTCCGCCAGGAGCTTCGGCGTCGCCCCGATCAAGCCGTTCCCGTGCTTGACATGCGCGTCCAGGAACCCGAGCGGCTTACCCGGCTCCATGGCCTCGATCCACAGGGAGACCTTGGCCAACTCCACAGCCATCGGGTTGAGGTCGACACCGTAGATGCAGCGCGCGACAACCTCGTGCAACGCATGCCGCATCGCATCAACCGTCGGCTCGGGGTTGCGCTCCCGCACCGACGCCACTCGCTTGGCGATCCGGCGCGCCGAAGCAACCAGGAAGTGCCCCGACCCACAAGCCGGGTCGCACACCGTCAGGGCCAGCAGCTCATCGACGATGTCGTCGGCCGGGTCGGGACGACCGGCCTCGGTGGCCCGCTGCTCGCCACGCTTCACAGCGTCGTCTATGACCGGGTCGAGCGTCGTGTCCAGTAGGCACTCGATGAGCGAGGACGGGGTGTAGTAACTACCCGTCGTCTTACGGCTGTTGCCAGCCACTTCGATCAGCTCGAAGGAGCGGTCCGCCGCGGAGTGCTTCGGTTCCAGCTCCAGCAGGGACTCGTAGACCGAACCCAGTTCCTCGGCATCCAGGTGCCGGTAGTCGACCGCGCGCCAGCGGCGGGCACCGGGGTCACGGACCTGAGCAAGGTGACGGACGGCGGCAAGCAGCGACTCGTTGGACAGCTTCAGGCCGTCCAGAGGTGCGTCGGCCTCCTTGTGGGAGAACAGACCGCCGAGGCCGGGCAGCCCCAGCTCGGGACGACCACCCTCCGTACCCAGCGCGTCGAGAACGATCCGCAAGGCCTCGTACTGATCACCATGAGCCGTCCCCTGCCGACGCCGCGCCCGCTCCCGCAACCGCGCCGACGAGAAGTACCGCTCGTACGCCTCCCGTTGCCGCTCGTCGGCCTCCGGGGCGAGCAGGGCCCCACGGTCCTCGGCGACGAACACGAACAGCAGGCGGTACACCAGACGCAGCAACGCGTCCCGAAGCGCCTTCGGGTCGGTGTTCTCGCGCAGGCGGACATTGTCCGGATGCCGCAGGAAACCGGTGCCAAGCACAGTCAGGGCGTTCTGAACTCCCAGCCGCAGCTGATCCAGAGCACGAGCGCCCGAAGTAACAGCCTCCGCACGCCACTTCTCCAGCCAACACCCCGAAGCCGCCGCCCCCTCCGCCACCGCGAACCGCGACGCGTGCAGCAAGCTGTACAGCAGCACGAACTCGCTGAACAGCTCGCCGTCGAAGACGGCTTCCAGGTCGAAGTCGACGTAGGCCGCGGTGGAGAAGGACGAGGAGTCGCGCAGCAGCCGCAGACGGCGGCCGTTGGTGAGGACCGCCCACAGGTGGGCCTCGGTGCGGTTGAGGCAGTCCTGGAGCATGGACTGCGCCGGGACCTGGCCCGCCGCCGGTCGCTTGTCCAGCTCCTGGTTCCACGGCAACAATTGGACCAGCGCCGGGCCGTGGCGGTGGGACACCGGGAAACGCTTCTCCGGGTCGGAATCGGCCGCGATGCCCGCCGCGCCGACCTCCGTCAGCGCGCCGAAGTCCAGCTTGCGGAACAGCTGGGAGAGCCAGTCGGTGCCGGCCCGGCCAGTCGGGTCGGCCGCGGGAGCACCGGTCGTGGGGTCGGAGGGCAGGGCGGCGCGCAGGTCGCGCCAGAGCGGCTTGAGGTACTCCCAGGCGCGCTCGGCCTCGTCGCGCACGGGCACCGAGGCGGGCAGGCCGTAGTCGGCGGACTTGGTGCCCGGCAGGTTCCGCGCCTCGGCGATGCGCAGCAGCATGTCGGCGGGGAGCAGGCCGCCGACCGTGGTGACGGCGGTGAAGGCCAGGGCGGTGCGGGTGGCGGCGGGCATCAGGCTTCGGCTCCGGTGACGGTGGGAACGGGCTGCTGCGGCAGGTAGACGTACACACCGAGGACGTCGGCGGGCTCCTGCGGGACGACCTTCAGGCCACGGACGATCTCCTCGTTGGCCTTGCGCACCCGGCGGTGCGAGCCGTCGAGTTCGGCGGCCAGACGGGTGCCGTACTCGGTGAGGTGCGCGGACAGGTCCGGCAGACCGTCCAGGGCGCGGGTGATCTGGTTGCGGGCGAGCTGCTCGTGGGTGTTGGCACTGGCCCGGGCGGAGAGGAGCGCGGCGGCCTTGTCGTCGTCCAGCCAGCGGGCACGCGCCGGCATCCCCTCATAGGCGAGCAGACGGGCGTCCTCGGCCACCACCTGCCGCTCGCCCGTGCGGGACGGCAGGGTGAGGTGGAACCGGTAGCGGACCAGCAGGAGCGTCGTGCGGATGCCGACCGCGTCCGTGGTGACCACACCGCAGCGGCGTGCCGGGCGGGGGCCGGGGGTGTTCGCGTCGAGCGCCGAGTCCAGGACGTACGAGGCGATGGCGCCGATCGCCGGGTCGGTGCGGACCAGCGCGGCCTCACCACGGCCGATCGCCGGTGTCGTACGGAACGGGATCTCCCGGTCCTCCTCGATCAGCCGTCCGCCGAGGGTGGCGGCGAGCGCGTCACGCAGGCCGGCGGGGGCGCCGCCGGCCTGCGCGGTGAAGTCGCCGTCGCCGTCGCGTGGTTCGAGGACCAGGGCGTCCAGGTCGCGCAGCGCCTCCAGGGCGAAACCGCGCACCTCGTCGGCGCCGCCGAGCGCGGCCCGTACGGCGGCGACCTCGCGGGCCACCTCCTCCGGGTGGATGGCGCGCTGGGCGTACTTGGAGCGGGAGGTCTTCTCCCGCTCGGCGGCCGAGTTCCACTCGCGCTCGATACGGTCGAAGGACTCCTGGTGGCTGTCCATCTCGAACAGGCTCTCCTGGCTGCCCTGCCGTCCGTGCAGCAGCAGCCACTCCACCACGGCGTCGGTGACGCCGGACGCGGTCTCGTCGGGGACGGAGACGGAGATGCCCAGGTCCTTCTTGATCTGCCGGTGCTTCTGGAACAGCACCTCCAGGACCTTGCCGTCGATGCCGTTGTCCTCGCCGAACATGGTGATGACCCGGACCTGGTCGCGCTTTTGGCCGTAGCGGTCGACGCGGCCCTCGCGCTGGTCGTGGCGGGTCGGGTTCCAGGCCAGGTCGTAGTGGACGACGGCGTCGAAGTGGTGCTGGAGGTTGACGCCCTCGGAGAGGCAGTCGGTGGCGATCAGGACCCGGCGTGCGGCCGGGTCGCCGTCCTCGGGAGCCTCGGCGGCGAGCTGCTCGATGCGTTCCAGACGCTGCTGCGGGGAAAGCGTGCCGGTCACCGCGGCGATCTTCGTCTTCTTGCCGAGCTTTCCGTCGAGCTGCTCGGCGAGGTACTCGGCCGTGGGGATGTAACGGCAGAAGACGATCGGGTGGTAGCCGTCGGCGATCAGCCTCTTCAGGTGCCCGGTGAGCGCCTTCAGCTTCGCGTCCTCGGCAGGTCCCACCAACTGCGCGGCCCGCTGGGCCAGATCGAGCAGTCGGGCGCCCGCGTCCTCAGTCTCGGCGGCGCCCGGCGCGACGTCCATGCCCTCCAGCCGGTCGTTGTCCGCGGAGTCGGAGGCCACCGGGGCGCCCAGCACGTCCGCCTCGTGCGCGGTGCGGGCCGTGGCGGACTCGGAGCGGGTCTTCAGGGTCTGCGCGGCGGCCGCCGGCGAGGAGACCATCGAGCGCAGCAGCGCGATCACCGACCACCAGGCGATACGGGCCTCCCGCCTGCCCTGCGCGTCCGCCGCCCGGACGCGGTCCCTGGCGTAGGCGATGGCGTCGTCGAGCAGCGCCCGGTAGGCGGGGGTGAGCCGGTACTTCTCGTCCTTCGTCCAGCGGTCGGACGGGAAGGCGGTCCGCTCGGCCAGTGAGTCGTCGGCGAGGCCGTCCTCCTTGGTGAGGTAGTCGCGGACGTCGGCGCGCTTGCGGGCCACGAAGTGCTCGGCCAGCCTCGCCCGGCCCGCCGCCGACTCCAGGTCGAGGTGCGCCAGTTCGGGCCGCACCAGGCCGAGCAGATTGCGGAACGCGGACTCCTTGCCGGAGTGCGGCGTCGCGGTCAGCAGCAGCAGGTGCCGGTCGGCGTCGGCGGAGACCCTGCGCAGGAGCTCGTAGCGGAGCTGGTTCGAGGCCGACGAGGCGGCACCCTGCGCGGCGTCGTCGGCGGCCACGCAGGTGTGGGCCTCGTCGACGATCACCAGGTCCGGGCAGTGCCGTACGAAATCCTCGCGGTGCCGGGTCGACTTGATGAAGTCCGTCGAGATGATCGTGAACGGGTGCTTGTCGAACAGGGACTGGCCCAGCTCCAGACCGCGCTCCAGGCGCGACACCGTGGAGGCCAGGACCAGTTCGGCGTCGATGCCGAACTTCTCCCGCAGTTCGCCCTGCCACTGCTCCGCCAGCGCCGGGGAGCACAGCACGGCCAGCCGGGTCGCCTCACCCTGAGCCAGGAGTTCCTTGGCGATCAGGCCCGCCTCGACCGTCTTGCCGATACCGACGTCGTCCGAGATCAGCAGCCGCACGGTGCGCTGTCGCAGTGCCATCAGCAGCGGGACCAGCTGATAGGCGCGGGGCTCCACGGCGATCGACGCCAGGGAGCGGAACGGGCCCGCACCCGACCGGAACCCGATGCGCAGCGCCGTGCGCAGCAGACCGGCGGCGCGCTGGTCGCCCAGGTCGGCCGGGCTCGGCGCCGCGAACTCGGCGGCACGCACGTCCTCGAAGGCGGGGAAGACGGCCGCGATGTCGTCCTCGCTCCCGCCCAGCGGGCGCAGCACCAGCATGTCGGGGGCGCTCTCGGGCAGCACCACCCATTCCCGGCCACGGGCGGCGACCAGCGAGCCGGCTGTGTACGTGAGGCTCATGAGATGTCTCGGTTCCTAGAGGTCCGCAGTGGGTGAGGCGATCAACGCAGGTGGAAGTAGGCGGCGTTGTTGTCCGCGAGGGCGTCCCAGTCCACGTACGTCGAGAAGCGCAGGACGTCCCAGCCGGCGTCTTCCAGGCGGTAGCCCGCCTCGATGTCGCGGGCGGAGTCGGCCGTGTGGCCGACGACGTCGACGAACACGGCGAGGTTGGCACCGTCCAGACGGAAGACGAGGTCCGGGCACGCCCCGGCCTCCGGGACGAGGACGTCGACCTCGTCCGGCAGCCGGTAGCCCTTCGCCCTCAGCCATCCCAGCAGATCGCCTTGTGCGACCAGGGCCGCCAGATCCGCCTCCACCGTGGTCGGCGAGGTGCTCTGAGGCGATGCGCTCGCGGGGGTGAGCCTGCGGAACTGTTCGCTGCGGGACTCGCCGCGGTCCTCCCGCTCAGTACGGGCTCCGGCCAGCTGAGCCAGCAGCGGCCGGGCGGCGAGCCGGCTCAGCTGGCGGTGGTGCGTCTGGTTGGCGTAGGTCAGCAGACAGGCGTAGCAGCCGCGGGCACACTTCTCGCCGTCCGTCGGGCCACCCTGGTCCTCGCCGGTGTCCGGGTCGAAGTGGCAGATCTCCAGCGCGGTCCGGGCGGCCTTTGCGAGGGCGTCCTTGTCGTGCTGGATCCGGCGCAGCACACCGGCGCCGCCCTCCGCGGCCTCCGTGAACAGCATGTGACGGCGCGGGCCTTCGTCCGGCGGCAGCAGCTCCGCGGTGAGTTCGGAGTCCTCCAGCTCGAACGCCGCCTCGATACCCCGCTCCAGGGCGTACAGGAACGACCACGCCACCGGCTCGGGCAGCGGCTCCTCCAGGGTGACCACGAGGATGTTGCGGCGGTCCTCCACGAAGGGCAGGACCCGCTTCTTGCGGCGCTTCTCGTTGCCGTCCTCGTCGACCACCGGCATGCCGGTGCCCTCGATGGCGTCCGCGGCGGCCCGGTCGTTGAGCCAGCGGCCGTCACCCAGGTCCAGCCAGTAGCCGTCGTGCTCGCCCTTGTCGCGCACCCGACCGAGGTTGGTGATCCGGACGGTCGCGGAGTCGCCGTAGTCCAGGTTGAGAACGGGCGCCCCACCGGCGTCGGTCACGTGCGAGGTGAGGCGTCCCTTGCGGGCACCGTGGTCCTGGAACGCGTACGAGGTCTCCAGGCGGAAACCGGCCCGGCGGCGCTCCTCCTCGTCGGAGGAGATCCGCTCGCGCGGCGTGGTGTACACGGTGTGCAGGTGGAGCAGTCCGGTGCGCTTGCTGCCCAAGTCCGCCCCGCACATCGTGCACTTGTCGGCGCCGGGCTTGACGGCGTAGTGGTAGCCGCAGCCGTCGCAGCGCCTGGCCTCCGCCGTCGCCAGGCCGCCCGAGGCGTCCGGCGGCAGCTGCACCCGGGTGACCTGGTAGCGGGCACCCTCGTGGTAGATGAGCGCGCCGGGGCCGAACTCGCGGATCGCGAGGAACCGGGGACGCTGCAGATAGTCGCCGTCGGCGTTGCGGCGATTGCCCGAGCGCGGGATGTACGCGGCCAGCGGCAGCCGGGGGAAGCTGTAGCCGGGCAGGAATCCCTCGGACGCCAGATAGCGGTACGGGTTGAAGTCGCTCATCACCGACTTGCTGTCGACGGAGCGGTTGAGCAGCAGGTTCGTCTGTGTCTCCGCCTCCCGGCGGCGGGAGCGGGCCCGGCTCTGCTCGCCGGGGGAGAGAGTGTGGTCGACGACGCGCTTGTTCTGCTCGTACTGGTCGATGACGGCTGCCCGGAACAGGTCACGCCACCGCTCGAAAGCGGCGTCGAACTCCTGCGGTGCCCGCTCGATCCGGTCCTCGATCCACTCGTCGTACCACCAGGTGGTCGACTCGAATTCCGCGATCAGCGGGGCGAGGACGGTACGGGCGGTGGTGGCCGCGTGCCTGCGGGCATCCTCGTCCAGGGAGCGGCTGAGGAAGTCGGGACGGAGCGGCAGCGGCATCTGCGGATCGGGGCGGTCGTCGCCTTCGGGATCGTAGGCGACGTCGACGACGTCCGGGATCGCGGTGCCGAGCTTCATGCCGGTCTCCGCCAGCCAGATGCCCTGGAGATGGGAGCGGACCAGATCCTCGTTGGCCAGGTCCAGACGCGGCGGGGCCACCTGGCCCGACACCATGTCCTGGGAGCGGCGGAAGTAGTACTGATCGTGGCTGTTGCCCGTCGCACAGTACGTCGTCACCAGCGCGGGCTGACCGGAACGGCCCGCCCGGCCCGATCGCTGCGCGTAGTTCGCGGGGGTCGGCGGCACATTGCGCATCAGTACGGCGTTGAGCGAGGAGATGTCCACGCCCAGCTCCATCGTCGGCGAGCAGTACAGCAGGGGCAGTTCGGCGTCCCGGAACAGCCGCTCACGCTCCAGACGGTCCTCCGGAGTGACCTGCGCGGTGTGTTCCCGTGCGAACAGGCCGGCCAGCTCGGCGGCCGCGGTCCGGTACAGATCGCGGAAGAACGGGTTGACCCGCGGGCCCTCGCCGCTGGTGTAGGTGCGCGCCAGGGGATCGACGGCGCCCCGCTCACCGGTCCCGGCCCGCCAGATCAGCGCGGCCGCCGACACCCGGTAACCGGTGCGCTTCTGGCCCGCGCGGCGGCGGTAGGCCGGACCCGACTGCTCGGGGGTCGCGTCCACCTCGCACACCAGGTACGCGTCACGCAGCACGATCAACAGGTCCTCGATGACCTTCTGGACGTCGTCCAGGGGGACGTCGCGCAGATCGGGCAGGTTGCGCCGCAGATACTTGCCGAACTTGCCCCGGGCCGACAGGAACTGCGCGGTCCGCTCCATACCCGGCCGCGAGCCGTACGGGTAGGCGGTGCCGACGGCGGGCCGGTCGCTCTCGCCCAGCACCCACGGCCCGGTCAGACGCTCCTCGCTCGCCCGCTGCAAGGTGTCGAAGTCGTCGCGGAAGTACTGCACATCGATGGCGAGCGCACGCCGCATGAAGTCGAGCAGCGTCCGGGCGATCTCCTCGCGCAGCGCCGGATCGGCATCGCGCAGCGCGGCGTGCGCGGATTGCCAGCGTTCGAGGTCGGCGGCGATGACGCCCAGGTCCTCGTAGTCGATCCGCAGCAGACCCGTCTGCTCCAGGTTCGGCATGGTGATGCGCCAACCGCGCTCCAGGTCGCGGTAGAGGCGATATCCCACGACGTCACGGAAGGCCTTCGCGGCCCGGCGCTCCATGGACGGAGCCAGGTTGGCGCCGGCCGCGAACTCGCGCGGCGTCAGGCCCATTACCTCGGTGACGGCCTCGGCGAGATCGTCGTGGCTCAGCCCCTCCTCACCGGCGCGCACCGCCGCCTGGTACAGAGCGCCGCGCAACTGGGTCACCTGGGCGAAGTCGTTGAAGTGCCCGGCCTGGAGCGAGGCGTCCTGACGGTTGTCGACGAAGGTGAGGAGCTTGCGCGCCTCCTTGCCCAGGCTGTCCTCCGGCACCGCCCGCAGCGACTTCACGATCGAGGCGGAGATCAGCGAGGTCGCCGAGGAACGTCCCTCCTGATCCAGGGTGGCCAGCTTGGCGAAGTCCCGGCCACGGGTCTGCTCGTAGGAGACCTGACAGTGCACGCAGAACAGGAACGGTGCCGGGACGAAGGCCGCCACCAGCCCCTCGCCCGACTCGTTTCCGTGGGCGTCCACGACGACACGCTTGGGCAACCGGGGCCTGTACGACTTCTTGACGACCGTCACATCCTGGGCGTCCCGCTCCAGCCACGACTCCGGCAACCGCCGGTCGTCCACGGCCTTCTGCGGATCGGCCGGCCACTCGTAGTCCTCCCCGGGCATGCCCAGGTAGAGGTAGCCCTCGCCCTCGCGACCCCCGGAGGCGGAGGTGTCCCGACGCGGCTCGTACCGGAACGAGCCGCCGTCCTCGGCGCGCCAGACGGTCAGATACTCCTGGCCGCACTCGCGGCAGAACGCCAGCGGGAACAGCGGCTTGCCGTCGCTGTCCGGCTGCTCCAGCTGATAGGTGCGGGTCAGCGGCCGGGTGAGCGGGTCCTCGAGCGTGGTGTAGACGGTGTCGCCCTTGGAGAGGAACTGGTGCAGCCGGAACGCGAACAGCGGCCGCTCCGTCACCGGATGCTTGGCCTGCGCGCCCGCCTCCAGGGTTGTCCGGATCGCCTCGCGCACGCTCTCCTCGGCCACCCCCGACTCGTCGGCCAGCTCGGCGGCCGCCTCCTCGACGGTGCCCGGAGCACAGCGACGCAACCGCTCCGTCCCCTCCTCGCGCTCCAGACCGAACCGGGACTCCACCCAGCGGGCCAGTGGGTCCTTCGTCAGCGCCTGGTACGAGCGGGGCGCCGCCGGGACCCGCAGCCGCTCGGCGGGCACGGAGTCGGGCGCTTCCTCGGTCGCCCGGATCAGGGTCTCGCCGATGACTCGCTTCGGCAGCACCGTCGTACCGAACAGCCGGCCCGCGACCCTGGCCACCTCACGCCGCTGGTCCTCCCAGGAGCCCTCGGTGGACATGGTCGCCGAGGTGCCGATGCACTGGAGGGTCGCGGAGGCGCGACAGGCCTCACGCACCCGGCGGATCAGGAACGCCACGTCCGCGCCCTGCCGGCCCCGGTAGGTGTGCAGCTCGTCGAAGACGAGGAACTGCAGCCCCTCCGCCATGCGGATCAGGCTGGACCGGTCGTCCGGCCGGGTCAGCATCAGCTCCAGCATCACGTAGTTGGTCAGCAGGATGTCCGGGGGGTTCTTGCGAAGCTCCCGACGGTCCTCATCGGACTCCTGGCCGGTGTAGCGGGCGAAGGTGACTGGCTCGCGGCCCTTCCCGAAGCCGTTCTGCAGGTACTTCTTCAGCTCCTCCACCTGTGAGTTGGCCAGCGCGTTCATCGGGTAGACGATGATCGCCCGCACCCGGCCGCCCGCGTCGGGACCGGCCGCCTGACGCTCCTTCAGGACGTGGTGCACGATCGGCACGATGTACGACAGCGACTTACCGGAGCCGGTTCCCGTGGTGAGCACATAGGAGTCGCCCGCCTGCGCGGCCTCGATCGCCTG
Source organism: Streptomyces sp. NPDC002671 (assembly GCF_053592475.1). Taxonomy (NCBI): domain Bacteria; kingdom Bacillati; phylum Actinomycetota; class Actinomycetes; order Kitasatosporales; family Streptomycetaceae; genus Streptomyces; species Streptomyces sp. NPDC002671. The sequence continues at coordinate 7,307 of NZ_JBSFVU010000065.1, read as the reverse complement.
TCGCTGGTGGAGGTGGAAGGTGAGTGGCCGGCCGTCGGGGCGCGGAGAGGTCTCCTTCTTGCCGGCCTGGAAGATCTCCGCGCACTTCGGGTGCAGCACTTCGTCCCGCACGAGGTCGGTGACCTGGCCGCCGTCGGCGAAGAACGGATTCAGTGACAGCCAGGGGTCGGGCCACTGCGACTTCGCCGCCAGGTCGTCCGCGACGAAGCCGTCGATGCGGGCGTCCCGGATCACCGTCGCGCTCTTGGTGAAGTCCTCGTACTCACTGATCAGGTCGGCATGGATACCGAAGACGTCCATCGCCTCGGGCAGCCGCGGCTCTCTGCGCGGCACTGGTGCGGGGGCGGCCGGGGCGGGCTCGGGAAGCAGGGCACGCAGCCGTGCCACCGGGTCCATCGCCTGCCAGTGCGGAGCCAGCAGGGCGGCCGTGTCGTCCGGCGCGAGCGCGAGCGGGATCAGCGCCTCGCGCACCTGGGCGGCGTTCTCGGGCCGGTTCTCCGCGTCCTTCTCCAGGAGGCGGTCCACCAGCCGGACCAGCTCGGCGGGCAGGTCGGGGCGCACCAGGGTCAGCTTCGGCGGGTCCTCGTGCTGGTGCTGTTCGGACAGCTCGTACGGGGTCCTGGCGGAGAACGGCGGCCGTCCGAGCAGCAGCTCGTACAGGATGCAGCCGAGCGCGTAGAGGTCGGCCGAAGCGGAGACACGCTCGGCCCGGAACTGCTCGGGTGCCATGTAGCGGGCCGTGCCGACGCTGACGCCCGTGCTGGTCAGCCGCGTCTGGTCGGGATCGTCGACGACTGAGCCCATGCCGAAGTCGAGGACCTTGACGGTGCCGTCACGGGTCAGCATCACATTGGCCGGCTTCAGATCGCGGTGGACGACCCCGGCAGTGTGCGCGGCGGCGAGACCGGCGGCGAGCTGCGCTCCGACGGCGGCGACCCAGGAGACCGGGAGCTGGGGCTCCTCGTCGATGAGGTCCGCGAGCGGATGACCGTCCAGCAGCTCCATGGCCAGGTAGGGCAAGCCGCTGCCGCCCGGTGTCCCGTCCACGCCGCCGTCGATCAGCAGGGTGAGGTTCGGGTGGCCTTGGGAGAGCATGCGCATGATCCGCACTTCGCGGCGGAAGCGGTCGATCTCCTTGCCGGACCCCGACGCGTCAATCGCGACTCCGGTCCGGCCGCGCAACACGGTCTTGACCGCGACCTCCCGGTGCGGGGAGTCCGGGGCGGCCTGAAGGTCTTCGGCCCGGTGCACCTCGCCCATGTTCCCGCGCCCCACGATCCCCGTGATCCGGAATCGTCCGTCGACCGTCACCAGGTCCACTGCCCTTCCCCGTTTCACCCGTCGTGTACAAGGTAGTTACACCCTGCGCGGAGTGTACACCTTCGCCTGTTGCCGAGAGTCGCACACGCGTGTTGACGATGTCAACGGATAGGTCCACTTGATGTGTCGGCGAGTGATTAACGCGCGGGCGGCGAGGTGCTGCATCAGGTCCTCGACCGGCTGCGCATCGCCGGTGACACCGATTTTGCGGCGAGTTCCGACAGCGTGGTCAGGCGTTTCGCCAGTTTATTGGAGAACCGAGCGGAGACGTTGCACGAAGCATTCCCCGACGACCGCTACAAGGTCTGGCGGTCCCTCAGGACCGCGTGGCATTCCTATGGGCTGTGCGTCGGAGCGACGACGGCCGTACCGCCCCAGCCATATCAACGCCTGGTACGTGCCCGCATCTGGTTCGAGCAGGAGATCAGCCCGGTCACTGGTTTCCTGACATGCTTTTGTCCCCTTCAGCTTTCGGATCCAGGTAAGTCATCGGACCCAGGAACCTCCTTCCGAGTTCCTCCTGGCTCGGCCGGGGATACAAACAGAGCGCCTCGTGGCGCACAACGTCCGCTTAATCGCCCACCGCTGGGCTGGACCTGGAATCCGTGGGCGGACTCCTCACTCTTCGACGCTACATCTGAGCTCGCAGGGAGCGAATATCGTCGCGCATGTTGATGACCGCTGGGTCGTTAGGGCCCAGTTTGCTGGTGGCAAAATCTAGCGTCTCCTCGTAGAGCGGAATCGCCTGAGCAAGGTCTCCGACTAGTCTGTATGCGTAGGCGAGGTTGTTCCGCGAGTTGAATGTGTCTTGATGCTCCGGCCCGAGGACTCGGGTGCGGCCGAGCAGTGCCCGTTCGTAGCAGACGATGGCACGGGAGAGGTCACCAGCTGCCCTGTATGCGAATCCCAGCACGTTCTGGGTTGCGAGAGTCGTGGGATGGTCGACTCCAATGGTGTGGATTCGAGTTTCCAGCAGCTGGCTGTACATCGAGATGGCTCGATCCGACTGCCCTGTTGAAATGTACAGGCCGGCGAGTCTCTCTTGCGTGCTCGTCAACTCGGCGCTATCGGGGGCAAAGATTCCCGGCGCATCATCGATCACCTGCTCCAAGAGCGGAATCGCGCGGTGCGGTTCATTGATCTCACAGAGAGCAACCGCGAGATTGTTCCGCGATGCCACTGTGTCCAGGTGATCATCACCCAGTATCCGAACTCTCACGCCAAGGGCCTGTTCCAAATAGGGGACGGCGCCAGATGGATCCCCGTTGGCGAGATGGAAACCGCCGAGCACAGCCAATGAAGCGGCAGTTGCCTCGTGGTCCAAGCCGAGGGTGCGAAGCCGATCGAACAGGACATGGCTGTACAGTGACATAGCTGTGGCTATATCTCCGCTGACCTCATAAGCGTGCCCTAGATGGGCTCGCGCGGAGAGGGTTATCGGATCGTCTCCACCATAGATGTTCACGCAGTCGGACACGGCGGCTTCGAGCATGGAGATCGCAGCAGCGTTATCACCTTTTGCGAGGATGGCCCTCGCGTAGTTCACCCTATAGGTCAAGACGCTTCGACTGTCTTCGTTAAAACCTGGAGTCGCTTCATCCAGGGCTCGCTTGAAGTGTTCGGTGGCGCCTGAGACGTTTCCTGCGGCAACTTGTATCTGGCCAATCAAGTTTTGGATCTCTGGTGAGCCTGAAGGTCCCGCTCCGATTCGGGCCATTACCTGATGTGCCCTCTCTGCATAGTGGCTTGCTTGGTCCAGCTGGCCCTGGCTCAATAGAAAGTATGATGCAATCTGATAGAGGGCGGCTGCCGCAAGAGTTTCGTCATTCGCTTCAATCTTTGAGGCAAGCGAGTCGATATGCGGCATCAGGCTGCGACGCCATCGTGTTTTGAGACCCTCTTGGGGGTCTTCATCGCGCAGCGCCTTACGAAGTAGATCCGTAGCGGTAAACGATGACTCGAACATCCCGTCCGGGGAGACCTGATTCCTGGCAATGACAAGCTTCTGCACGAGGCGGTGGACATACAGCGTCGGATAGTCGGCTCCTTCCGTCCAACGGATCACGCTGTACTTGGCGAGCAGTCCGACCGCAGTGTGTACAGCTTGCGGAGACTCCATCCGGAAAAGCAGTGAACACGGGATTCCGTCAGGAGCAAACCACGCCATTACTCGCAGCAGCTCTTCCGCAAGAGGATGGCCGCTGATCTTCTCCAGGTTGGCCTGAAGGACCCTGGCAACCGTGTAATCGGAGTCCTCGGAGGCCGAATGGTCGAGAAGTATGTCGAGCGGAGCGACACTCAGATTCTCAAGATAGTGGCGCGGTCTGATTCGGGTCTGCGCGATATTGGCTGCCGCGAGCTCGATCGCCAGCGGCAGGTGGCCCAGCTCTTCACACACGAGGGCAGCGCTACTCAGGTCCTCACTGTCCAGGACTGACCTTCCGACGATCGTGACTAGTAGGTCCAGCGCAGCGTCCGGATCCAGAACGTCGAGTGGCATCACGGGGCCGATGTGGTGCCAGCCTGTGGCCTGCTGGCTGGTGACGATGAATCGTCCCCGGGGCAACTGGCTGAGCAGGGCGCGTACGTCCCTGGGTGATGAGGCGTTGTCCAGAACGAGCAACCAGTCGTCATGAGTCTGAAGCCAGGATCGCGCCCACTCTGCAGCCACTTCGCTTGGCTGATCGACCAGCCCAGGGTCGATGCGACAGGCCAGCCGGGACAGGCCGTACTCGATCTGAGTCGGGTCTCCTGCCGAGATTTCCCAAACGGGGTTGTACTTGCCCCGGTACTCGGATGCTGTTTGCGCGGCCAACGACGTTTTGCCCAGGCCGCCGCATCCGGTGATCACAACGACCGCCCCCGGGGGCCCGTTGAGCATCCCTTTCAAGCGTTTCTGCTCGCCGGTCCGCCCTTGGAAAACCGGGCTTTTGCCGCTGTGGAACCCGAACACGTCGGGGGGAGCAGGCACCGCTGCTGCCGGCTTCGGTGCGCCCGGCGCAAGGGTGATCTGGGTGATCGAGGCGTTGTCGCCGGTGGACACGACCCCGGTGTTGTTCCCGACGAAGATGGATCGTTCGAAGCCCTGATCCACACCTACCTCTGGATGGTCGCGTTGTCGCCGGTGGAGATCACTCCGTCATTGTGCGCGACGGCGACGGAACGTGCTCCGGTTGCCTGAGCCGACACAGGCGATCCAGCCAGAAGTTTCTCAAGGTCTGAGGCCAAGTTGGCGTCCTCCCCGAGGGCCTTCTTTATCTGGGCGCGCAATGCGCCGCGGAAGTCCTCGTCGTCGAGGGCACTTGCCAGATCCTCAACGGCGACATCGATACGGGGCTGCACGTCCCTTCGTAACCGTGCCAGCAACCGTTGTCCGAGGCGCACGGTCTCTACGGCTGCCGCGTCTTCGGCACGCACCAAGACGTTCGCTCTGTAGGCGGCCACGGCCGCCGTCAAGCTCGGCATCATCGCATCGACAAGGGACGGACTCACGCATGCCTCCCCAAGGCCTGATCCAGTGTGTAGGAGCCCTTCACTGTACCGAACCGCCTTGGCCGGCACGGTTGTTGAGTGCACGTTCGGTGTGGGCAGCTCTTAGCTTCGCTTTTATCCCTGCGGATGGCGCGTCGCAGGTCTTGCGGCTGTTTTGACTGCGGGGTGGCGGGGTGCGGGGCCTCGACGGGTGCCTTGTGGACGGCCTGCGGAGCGTCCGCAGGGTTGTGGAGGGTTGGCCGGTGTGCCCACTGCTGCTTGAACGTGACGAAATCGTCGGCGGACACGGCCGGGTGTGAGCCGAGCCGGCGGCAGCGGTTTCTCCCAGGGCAGTCGGTGGTCGGCCACCAGGGCGCGGGCGAGGCGAAGTTGGGTGTAGGCGGCGATGATCAGCCAGGTCCACCGGTCAGCCTGCTCGGGCGTGTGGGGCCGGGGCAGGGTCCAGTTCAAAGTCTGGCGGGCGAAGCGGAAGGTGTGTTCGATGTCGAAGCGGCGGGTGTAGGCCCGCCAGAGCAGGTCTGGATCGGGGGTATGGCCGGGTGGTCCTGTCCACCACAGCCACAAGGTCTTCGGTGCTCGGGTCCGGCCGGGCAGTCGGTCGACGGTGAGCTGGACCAGGGTGCCGGGGATGATGGGGCGCGGGCCGCGGCTGCCATGGCCGTCGTGTTGCTGGGTCTTGGCGTGCAGGCGGTGCCACATCTTCACGGTCACCGCGCCGTACTGCTCGTCCGTGCACGAGTGGATGGCGTCTGGGGCCGGCCAGGTGGTCGGGTCGGGGCAGGCAAATTTCGCGCCGTGGCGGCGCGGACGTCCGGCAGTCGTCCTGCGCTGTGGCGGTGGGTCCGCGTAGAAGGACCGGTCGGACCGGACCCGGACGAGGATCTGGGCTGGGACGGCGGTGAGCTCGAGGGCCAGGCGGACGGAGTCGTAGCCGCCGTCGAACACGAACAGTGGTGTCTGCCGGTCCAGTTCGGGTCGTCGTCGCAGCAGGTCGATGATCTGGCAGGCGGCGACCGTGCTCGGGTTCTCGCCCGGGACCAGGCGCCGGGCATCGACCGGAGCGGTCCACGAGTTCGTCGTCAACTCCAGGCCGACGAGCCAGGGGTAGGCCCAGCCGGCCACGATCGGCTGTCCCGCCGAGTGCCTGGAAGGGTGGTAGTAGTAGCCGCGCCCGGGTGAGCACTCCGCGTCGCTGCGGACCCAGACGCTCACGTCCACTGCGAAGACCGGACTTGACGCGCGGGGCAGTGAGTCGGCGAACAGCTCACGTGCCGCTTCGGCACCCACACGGCCATTCGCCAGGGCCGCATAGGTACTGCCGTGACCACGCCGGTGCAGCTCGTCCAGCGACAGATAGGGCAGCGAGGTGACCGGGCCGGTTGCCAACAGGGCGTCGGTCAGCTCGAACAACGCATCCGCCCGTCGGGACAGACAGTCGTACCAGCCCCTGCGGAAGCGCGTCAGGTTGGCCTTGCCCTGGCGGCCTGCCCCCGCCTCAAGCACACTGACAGCGACGGCCATCGCACCCTCCCCTGGTCTTCACCTACCTGGAGAGTCCCGCGATGGCCGTTCCATGTCCCGCACCTCAGCCAACCAACCGTCCACGGGCAGGGCGCAAGGATAAAAGCGAAGCTTAGGGCGTGCAGATCTTTAACTCGTCTTTTTGACCTTGGTCTGGGTGGAGTCAGGATCGAGGAACGTCGCGACGTCGGCTGGTGTGCGAAGGCGGGCGGTAGAAGTGTTGATGTGGTGGCCGTGTGCTTCCAGGAGTGGGCGGACCTCCTGTTTCGCGCGGCTGATGGTCATGGCGGTGACGCCGAAGAGTTGGCCGAGGAGGTCCATGGTCGCGAGTTTGCGCAGGTGGAGCACGGTGACCAGGACCCGGTCGGCTGGGGTGAGCTTGGCTTTGGCACCTGTGCCAGGGGCCACCAGGCGCTCGTGACCGCGACGTGTGCGGAGCACTTGCTCGCGTTGAACCTCCAGCTCTGGAGTCAGCGCGTCGATGAGCTCGCTGAGCCGTTGGCGGGTCATCCCGGTAAGTTCTGGGTCCTGCAGTGAACGCCGCGTGAGGCGAGACGGTCTGCTCGCCGGGGCCTGGCCTGACGTGCTGTCGGTCGTCACCGCGTCCATCGAATGCTGGGGGTGGAGGGTGTAGTTCCAGTCGCCGTGGAAGCGGTGGCGGGTGATGGGCAGGGCGGCGATCTCCTCGTCGCTGACCTGGATGCCGGTGGGGTAAGGGTTGGTGTCGAGTTCGGCGTGCACGGTCAGGCCGGTTTTGGTGGTGGTCGCCGCGATGCTCTCGACGATGACTTCGTGGCTGGTCAGGGGCCTTCCACGCCAGTTCATGGTGATGTGGGAGAAGAGCCGGTGCTCGATCCGGTTCCACTTCGAAGTGCCGGGACAATGCCGTTGCTTGAGCTACTGAACTATTGATGGGTGCAAGGTGATGACCTTCGCTGACGTCTTGCGGGTGGGCCAGCGCACCTGGCCCTTGG
>NZ_JBSFVU010000064.1:0-20790 GCF_053592475.1 Streptomyces sp. NPDC002671 | reverse complement strand
CTCCGCCGCAACGCCCGCGACCCTCGCCGCCCCCTCGCACTCCTCGGCCTCGGATGACCACGAACCGGACGTCATGCGACTACGCCGAAGCCCTGCTGCACGGGGTGCGGCCTCGCCGCACGCACACGATGCCGTGGGCGCTGTAGTCGGGTAGGCCGGCGTCCTCCAGTTCGACGACGCGGAAGGAGGCCCGATCGGCGACGCCGACGAGGAAGTGCGGGCGGTGGTCTGGGCAGCGGCGACCGGGGACAGGTCGAGTAGACGATCGCCGCCCACCACGGCTGCCTCCGCGTTGCCACGGGGCGGCGAGTGGAGCACGGCAGTGCCTCTTCTGACGCCCTGGTGGTGGAGGTGGTGCCCGTTGGGCAGCCAGACCAGTGCCCGGGCCGCCGGAAGCGAGCGTGACGGGCTGTCGCCGAACTCGTTCCAACTCCTGCGGACCCGCCTCATTACCCAACCATGACCTGGGCGGCAAAACCGTCTCGTCAGCCGCCACAATGCCGGGTACGTTCACCCCGTGTGCTACTACGCCGAGAAGCCCTACAAGCTGCACTACGCGTGCGTGCCCTGCCGCGTCGCGTTCAAGCGGCATCCCGGGCCCGGCGAGCACAGATGCCCCCGATGCTCAGTGCCAACGGTCTGTGCCGGCCACGACTTCGCGGCCCCACGGCGCCGAGACGCCAAGGCATGGACCGTCGTGGCTGCGGTACTGAACGCCGGACTGCGCTACGAGGGCCGCGAACCCTGCGGCTGCGGCAAGGAACCCAAGTTCCGCCCCCGTACCCGAGCGCAACTACGAACACGTCGCATTGCAGCAGCCCGACCCGACATCCCCCTCGCCGACATGCTGGGACACGCAGATCCACAAGCCTCCGCATGACCTGACCGAGTGTGCACAGGCGGCACATGATCTGCCACCTCGTCCCACAAGATCATTCACGCAACTGCGGTCAGAGTCGTTTTCAGTGCGCCTTGAGGCGTTTTCGGAGTGGGGGGGCGGGTGCGAGGTGGGGGAGTGCGAGTTGTTGGGCGAGGTGGTGGAGGAAGCGGGCCTGTTCGGTGCGGCTGATGCCACACGGGGCGGGGCGGGTAGGAGTTGGACGTCCTGTCCGCGCTGGAGGTGCTAGGCACAACGCCCGAGTCCCCTGCGAGAAGCGCGGCGCGGCCGTCGCACTGTCACCGTTTGTTGTGAATCCTGGTCGGCGGGCGTGACCTGCAGGGCCCTGCCGGGGGTTACTGGGCATGAGACATCGGCTGATCATCCCGGCAGTGCTGACCCTTGCCCTGATGTGCACGGGGTCGCCGGTGCACGCGGACGCGACCAAGACAGATGGCAGGGTCGGGCTGAGCGTCAAGGGTCACGGGCTGAGCGTGAAGCGGGCCGGAGGGTGGATGGACGGTCACGGGACGGGCGTCCGTGCTCGCCTGTACACGGTCTACCAGGGCGACCGAACCGACCTCACCCGGTGGAAGGACACCACTCCCCGCACCGTGGGGATCAGCAAGTTCTCGGACGTGGACTGGAACCTCAAGGGCCGGAAGTTCCCGAACGGGACCTGGTTGTGCATCCAGTTCAACCGTGCCGACGGCACCCCGTGCGCTCAGATCCACCGGTGACCTGGGCGCGCGGCGAGTGATCGTCCGGTTCTTCTGCTTGGCCTGCGCTGGCGCTCATGACTCCCCACGTAGAAGGGGCTGACGGACCTTCTCGATCAGGAATACGACAGCTGCGGAAAGTGCTCTGCGCCAGTATGCGGTCAGAGCAATAGGGAGATGTGGCAGCGCTCATATCCGTTACGTCAACCGGCCGGTGCGCCTCGTTGAAGGCCGGGCCGGAGCGGAGGAGCCCCGGCCCGGCTGCTTCAGGAGTTGCCGGCACCTACGACCAGCCGTGGAGAGTGAGGGGACCCGACTGGTTGAGGTAGCCGAGCAGGCCCGCGCGCGGGTACTCGATGATGTTCTCGGGGAGGTCATGGTCGGCGAACCACTGGAGCGCGAGGCACTTGCTGGGCTCCTTGTTGATGGGCGTCCCCTCCCATTCGGTTGCCACGAAGAAGAACCCGATCCGCTCAGAGCCGTCCTCCTGCCGGTGGTGCACGACGTGAACGAGCCGCAGGTGATCGGGGTCAACCTTGACGCCGGTCTCCTCGTCCAGTTCGCGGGCTGCCCCGACGGTGAGGGCCTCGCCCTGGTCGAGCTTGCCGGATGGCAGATGCCACTCGCCGCGGCGGTAGTCGCCGCCTCTCTGCGAGAGGAGGAGCTTTTCGCCGTCGTGGAAGATGACGTGGGTGTCGATGGTGGGCTGTGCCGGCTGTCCGCTCATGTTTCCTGGGGGGTTGGGGTGGTGGCTGAAGCCTCTGACGGTAGTGGGACGGTGGGGATCGCGTCGGCGATTTGGCGCGCGACGTCCGATGGGGGTATCTGGGTGGTGTCGATCACGAGAACCTTGGCGCCCAGGTCTTCCATGACGTTCGCAGCATCCCGGTACAGCTCGACTTCGCGACTGGGCGCTGTCGGGTCGGCCCGGAAGCGGTGGGTGACGCCGGCCTCGGCGATGCGGTCCGCGATCGTGCCAGGGGCTGCGGTGAGGATCACCGCCAAGTCGGGTTGCGGTGCGTAGTCGTTGAGTAGGAGGAGGAAGTCCATCGGCACACCGTCGAGCCGCTGAAGGGCGAGTGTCGATGCGACGTATCGGTCGGATATCAGCAGCTCGCCACGGCCGAGGGCGGGGTTGATCGTGGTCTCGATGTGCCGGTACCGGGCGGCTGCGACGAGGCAGGCCAGGGCAAAGCCGTGGAGCTGACCGCCGTGCGTGCGTGTGAAGTCTCCGAGGAAGTCCCCTCGGGGCGGCTCGACCGTCCACTGAGCGGGGATGCTCCGTGCGGAGAGGAGGGCGCGCAGCTCCCGAATGGTGGTGGACTTTCCCACGCCGCTCGGGCCGTCGATCGTGACGAAGAAGCCCTTGCGTTCCCCGGTCATGCAGCAGCCTCCAGCCCGGCCTGGTCCCGTTCGTGCTGCTCCCGGGTGAGCATCACGAGCGTGGAGCGGATCTCGCCCAGGGGGACGTCGCCGAACTGAATGCCGACGCTGAAGTTGAACTCGTCCCGCTGCCGCATGGACTCGTCGGCGCCGTCCCGGGTGAGGTCGACGTCCCCGTAGACGAGCAGAGCGTCCGGGGTTTACCCGCTGTCTTCGGTGAGGGCCTTCCACACCGGTGTGCCGGGGTAGGGGCGGAACTCGAAGACGCTCGCGCGGAGACCGCCGGGGCTGCGGTCGGCGATGTCCCACAGCTTGCGGATGTGCCGCACGGTGGCGTCGAGGTCGTCGCGGGTCTCGCCGGGGTAGCCGAGGATGAAATAGCCCTTGACGCCGATCCCGCGTTCCAGGAGGCGGCGGGTGACGCGTTCAGTCATCTCAGTGGTGATCCGCTTGTCCATGGCCTGGAGCATGCGGTTGCTGCCGGACTCGATCCCGAGGGCGACTTCCCGCAACCCGTTGGCTACGAGGACATCCAGGTCGTGGTCCTTGAGGCGGTCGAGGACGTTGATGCGGTGGTCGGCGAAGGTCTTCATGTGCTCGTAGATCACGTCTCGCACACCGAGGAAGAGATCGTCCACGAACCGGAAGGCGGTCACACCATGCTCGTCGTGCAGCATGTCGAGTTCGCCGATGATGTTCTCGGCGCTGCGCACGCGGATCTTCACGTCCGGGTTGGCGCTCCAGGCTGCCCCGCAGAAGCCGCAGTTGTATGGGCAGCCGCGGCTGCCGACGATGTTCGCCTCCACGTGCCCGTCCACGGCAGCAGCCGCCAACCACTCGGAGCCGCGGCACGCAGCGAGGCGGCGATCGGTCACCGACGGCGCAGCGCGGTAGGGGTCCTGTGGCAGGAAAGCGCGGTCGACGTACGGCAGGGAGTTGATGTCGGGGCCGAGCATCCGGGCCTTCGTCCGGGCGTCGGCTGTCCCCATGCCAGTGGTGCCGAGGAGCGGGTCCCGCCAGAGCACCTCGGGCAGTTCTCGCCGACGCTGCTCATCCTCCAGCAGGGCCGCGAAGCGCAGATCTGCCTCGCCGTAGGTGGCGTTCTCGTTGTCCGGGACGATCTGGACGCGGTCCGGCGCAAGCAGGTCGAGCTGGGTCAGGACCCCGCCCCGGCTCTTGGTCTTCTGAATGAACACGCCATTCTTGCAGAGCAGCAACATGGCGCTGAGCCGCTTCTTGAAGACGTCGCCGGTCTCGAGCGAGTTGGCCTGCTTGTTCAGCAGCTTCAACAGCGGGTGGTCCTCGAGGACCTCCTCGAACTCGCGCTCGTCGCCGCCGTGGCCGATCTGCACCGGCAGGGTGGAGGCGTGCTTGCTGATCGCCTCCATGGACTTGAAGGTCCAGATGGAGCGCTCGTAGCCCTCGATGATGACGCGTTCGAGGTCCCAGCCGTCCGCGCGGCCGGGGGTGCCCCAGACGTTCGTGACGCCCGCGTACGACATCGACGTGTAGACGCCCCCGGCGAGGAGGTCCTTCGTCTCGACGAGTGGGGGCGCTGGTTCCACGGCTCCTCTGGGGACGAGGAGACCGCGGATCGCAGGGAAGAGTTGGCGGGGCATCAGGCCCCCTCATCGCTGGACATCCACAGACCGGCGGTGACGGCGAGGAGGCTGACTGCCAGCCATCCCAGTGGCGGCAGCAGATGGAACAGGAGGGCGGTCTGCCCTGCGTAGGCGGTGAATGCGGCGATGGCACCGGCGTCTTGTTGCCATCGCCGCTTGGAGTTGCGGTAGACGACAACGCCACTGACACACAGCCCGATGAGGGCGGCGGACGGGCCAGCGGCCCAGTGCAGGGCGCCCAGCGCACCGAGGCCGCCGAGCACACCGAACGAGAGCAGGAGAAGCCCGAAGACCTCCCGGCCGATCTCCGAGTCGGGAAGCACCGACCCAGTGATGCCGGTGGGGTCGTCGTTCGACGGCTGAGGTTGCTGAGTAGTCACGCCGCGCACCATGAACAGCGGGCGGCGCTATTGTCGCGTGCTGCTTAGCGCTTGGGGCGTGACACCCCGGATACGTAGGCGCCGATGCCGCGCCGGTTGATCGTGCCGCCGGAAATGATCCGCGCGTTCGGGGGCGGGGTGGGGAGCTTCCGCTTGGCCCGCTTGCTCTGGTCGCCGCCGATCAAGTGCGTGTTATCGATCTTGGCAGCGCAGTCGTCGCCCTTGACTTCGTCGTACGGGCGGCGGCAGCCCTTGCAGTACACCTCCAGCGCGTCGACGCGCTGGCCCTCGGTCGCCTTGAAACTGCCCCGGTAGTCGACGGCGCTTGTGATCTTCGGCGTGACCTCGATCTTGGCCGCGACGACCCACACATGAGAGAGGTCCGGGGCCGCTTCCTCGACGGTCGGGGGCTCCGGCAAAGGAGTGGACTTTTGCTCGGGCTCGGTCGTCTCGGCTGGGGTCGTGATCGGCTCGGGGGCTGCTTCGGCTCGAGCCAGACGAACAGGCTCTCCTGCAGATGGGAGCGGCTGGCCTGGGGCAAGAGGGGAGCTGTCGCGGTAGTCACCGTTCCTCCAGGGGCACTGCGGGGTTGACGTAGAGCGCAACCCGCCTTCACTCCCGGAACGTCAACAGCCGTGATCTGTTACACCCCAAGGTCGAGGCTCTGGCGAATGACGTGGTCGCTCGTGCGCAGGGCTGCCGCGAGTTGGTCGTCCAATTCCCCTGGCAGCCTGCCGACTCCGAGTGCACAGCCATGGACGAGGGCACGGCAGTCCTCCGTCTCCTGATCAGGGGAGAGGTCCCTAAATAGCGGATGAGCCAGAACCTCTCGCGCGGCGTAGCCGTCAGTTGCTGCAGTGGTTCGGTGGTGCAGTTCCTTGACCATGCGACGTGCCGCGTTGCCCTGGGGTTGGTCTATGAGGTCGAGGATGGTGAGACCGAGCCGGATGTTGAAGACGGTCGTGCCGGGGTCGGGCTGGCGTTGGACGTAGGTATTCACCAGCTCGGAGAGCATGGCGGCGACGGGGCGGTGAGCGAGCTGGTGACACATCACCGCCAGGCAGGACGTGACGGCGTCTTCCCAGGGCTCGCCGGGTGCCGTCTGTGCCACGATGTTGGCAGCGTCAGCCGGGTCATGGCTGAGGGCTGCGAGTACAGCGACCTGACGACCGTCGAGCATCCGCTGTCCGATGCCGTTGTGCTTCTCAATGTGGGCCAGGGCGTCGTCCCAGCGGCCCGCGGTGGTCAGGGTGCGGGTGCCGTCGGCCAGAATCACCCGCCACAGCCACGCGCGTACCTCATGGCGGTCGGCGTCGCTGGTGGTCAGCTCGGCGGGTATGCGGATGCCCTCGAACTGGGCGCCGGTGCCCTCGCTGATGGCCTTGTAGAGCGTGAGCAGGCGATGCCGGCCGTCGTCGGTGTTGCCCGCACGGATTTGGAGGCGGGCGAGGTTGACCACAGGTTCGAGCGCCCGGATCGCGGTCATCCCCGGGAGGGGCGCGGCATGAAGGTAGGCAGCGGCGTGCTGGTGGCACCACTCTCGCGCGAGCTCGGGAAGCCCGATGTCGGAGGCGAGAAGCGCGGCCTGGTTGTAGACCGCGGACGCCAGGCCCTGGTCCGCTTTGGCCGCCGCGGTGTCGGAGAGTTCGACCAGGGCGTGGACGCGTCGCGGGAGGGGCAGGCAGGCGGGGCGGAAGCGAGAAATGAGGGGGAAGCGCTGGGTTATCGGGCCGTGCGGATCCATGAGGTCTCCCCAGGAGTGAACGGCGAGGAGCACGGCGTGGGGTGCCCGCCGGCGGGCGGCGGGCACCCCACGCTGACGGGCTACTGCCAGGTGACGAGGACGCGGTTCAGTGGGGTGTCGAGCAGGAAGACCCCGGGCTGCTGATCGACCGCAGGGGCGTCGAGCGGAAGGATCTCGAAGGTCGCTTCGCGGTCGCGGTACTCGCCGTCCCAGGTGCGGATGGCCTCGGCCACCTTCGCGGCCAGCTCCTCGCTGCCGGGGCCGTGGCCGATGACACCGAACTCCCAGAGCTTGCCGCCCTCGGGGGTCTTCTCGTCCAGCAGGCGCCGGGCGAGGTAGGTGACCGCGCCCTTGTCCACGGCGGCCGTGGAAGACGGGTACGGGTCCTCGGTGAGCACCGAGCCCTTGGCCGACTGAAGGAACAGCATCCGGATCAGACCGGAGGGCAGGGAGCAAGAGACGAACAGCTCCATCCACTCGGGGCTCTCCCCGGCGCGGACCTTCATGCCGGTCCACTCCTCGGTCCGCGGCTGTTCCAGTACCGCGGCGAGGGCGTCGGCGTCGATCTGCTGTCCTGCCGGAGCCTGGAGCCGCACGGTGCCGTCCGCGGTGAGCGGGACGACGCGCCGGTCGTCGTCGGCGATGCCGCGCCTGAGCGGCATGAAGGTGTTCATCTCCGAGCCGAACGACAGCCATCGTCCGTCCCGCTTCTCGTACACGATGGAGCGCGAGACGCTGCCCTTGAGCCGCTGGGGGGTGACGAGCCAGCCGCCGGGGGCGAGTTGTTCGAGCCAGGCGTGGGGGATGCCGTGCGCGCCGACGGTGGCGATGATCCGGTCGTACGGCGCACCCTCCGCGTGGCCGATGGCTCCGTCGCGCGTCAGTGCCTCGACATTGGTGACACCGGCGGCGGCGAGGTGGGCGCGGGCGCCCTCGACCAGGTCGTCATCGACGTCGATGGTCGTGACGTGCCCGTTGGGGCCTACGAGGTGCCCGAGCAGCGCGGCGTTGTAGCCGGTGCCGGCGCCGAGTTCGAGGATGCGCTCACCGGGCTGGGCCTGGAGCTGGTCCAGCATGAGGGCGACGATGCCGGGCTGGGAGGCGCAGGAGATTGACGTGCCGTCGGTGTCGTACTTGATGTGGACGGGTGCGTTGGCGTAGGCGTCGCTGAGGGCAGCCTCGGGGACGAACAGGTGCCGTGGCACGGTGCGCAGGGCGGTCTCGACCGCGGGAGTGCGGGCGTGGCCGTCGGCCTGGATCTGGTCCACAAGGGCGTTGCGAAGCTGTTTGGCGTCGGCCTCGTGCGTGGTGAGCGTGTCGGTGTTCACCGCGCTGACGCTATCGGCCGAAGAGCCGTTCGCCGCTGCTGACGCGGTGTCGTCACTCGATCCCAGGACTACCTCTCGTGCGATGTGGGACAGGGTGTGCTGATCCGCGGAAGGCAGACCTGCACGGTTGGCGTGGAAGATCACGTGGTGTGCGATGACGGCGCGTAGACCGCGTGTCAGGGCACCTTGGGCAGCGAGGTAGGCGAAGGTTGTGCCCGCCCGCTCGAAGGCGGCGACCCACTCCGCATGACCGTCGAGGGCCCCGCCCTCATGGCACAGGGTGCGAGCCTCGGCAGACATCAGCTTCCGCATCGGCGGCAGCAGGGCGGTGGACCGTTCGAGAGCGGGCGCGTCGGCACTGGGCCGCAGTGCAGCGACCTTGGCCCATACGTCCCCCTGCTCGAACCAGTCGAGGTTCGCGGCGCGCATGAGGCTGCTCATCAGCAGCACAGCGGTCTCGCGGCGGCCCAACCGCCCGGGGCCCGGCTGGTAGGCGAGAAGGTGACGACTGTCCTCGTGGAAGAGGGCGTGTGCGCACGTCATGGCGCTCGCGCCGCCGAACGCTTCGGTCTCCGGTTCGTAGATCCCGGTCGTCCAAGAAGTCGCGGTGCCGTCCGTCACCAGGTCGTTCAGCAGGGCTTTCACGGTCGGTGACGGACGGCCGGCCAAGTACCGGAGCGGCCAGGGCTGCTTGTTCATGAACCACCAGCCGGTGCACTGCTCGTCGGCCTCGGCTGCGAGCAGCGTTGGTGCGATGCGGTCAGCGATGGCGCGCTGTGCGGTCACCCGGTCCGGGAAGGTGATGTTGTGCTGCTGCCAGCGGTCGGGCGGCATCCGGTTTCCTTTCGAGGTCAGGCGATGAGCAGGCAGGCGTCCCAGGCGGTGCGGGGAGGCTCGGCGCTGGCGGCCGTGAGGACCCCCAGCGCAGTTCCCGCGGCGCCGTCGAGGAGGCCGGGCCCCGCACCGTCGTCCAAGAACGCGATGGCCGCCTCGTCGGGTGCCGTGCCGGGCGGCAGCAGCGTGGAGAGCAGGGCGGGGAGTACGGCGCGAAGCTGGTGAGCAGTCTCGGGGGTGGCGTCCCAGGCGGTGCGGGCGGCGAGGTGGGCGAGTCCGGCGAAGCCGTGGCAAAGCCCGGCATCCGCTGTGGCTCGGAGTTGCGCGGGGTCGGTGAGGGCGTCCAAGAGGGCGTTCTCGGCTTCCACCCGACGGTCGACGTCGCCGAGCGCGAGAGCGGCAAGCTGCTGCGCTCGCGCCAGACCCGCGGTGCCGTAACACCATGAGGGACGCCGAGGCGCGGTGGGTGCTACCTGTTGGGAGCGTAGGTCGTCGCGCGTGATCCAGTACGGCCATGTGGGGCCGCGCCCGGCGTTTGTCCTCCACCGGTCGAGCCAGGCCAGGATGGTGCGCATGGCCTGGTCATGGCCGGTCACGGTGACGCCGCGTCGCCCGGAGAGGGCGAGCAGCGCCAGCACGGCGCCGATCCCGTGGGCCATTCCGTTGTTGGCGTGGCCATCGGGGAAGCGGTCGTCCGGCCTGCCGGAGGGCCCGGTGGGTGTCCACCATCCCGGGAGGACTTCGCCGTCCTGGGTGATCGACTCGGTGAGGCGCACGCAGTAGTCGAGGATCGCCCGCAGGACCAGGCCTTCCTGGTCGCGGCGCAGGAGGTAGCTGCCGTACCCGGTCAGGCCCCGGATGGCGTCGAACTCGGCGAGCGCCGGCGGTTGTCCGGAGTCGATCCTGCGGTGCGCGGCGTCCAGGCGCCGCTGTGCGTCGTCGGTCACCTGTCGGTCCAGCAGGTCCAGGTCGCGCCGGTAGGCCCCTGGCCGGCGTTCGGCGGCGCAGGCCAGGACGTGGGCGAGGGCGGGGGCGCCGTAGAAGGGGTGGCTGTCGGCTCCGCTGGTGAACGGTAGGCGGGCGGCGGCGGCCAGCCAGTCGTGCGCCCGCTGCCAGGGGCCGAGCCCCGCCGCGGCACGCTCGATGTGCAGGAGGGCGATGCCGACCGGCCCGAGTGCCAGATGCTGCCGGGTTCCGTCTGCGGTGGCTGTGGCGGGGGCGGTGTCTGGATGCGCGAGGCGATCCGCGATGCTCGCGGACAGGGTGAGCGCGGGGTGGTCGTTCACGGCCGCCTCCCGGAGCGGGCGTTGAAGGCCAAGGCGGCGGCTCGGGCGAGGTGGAGACAGACTTCCTCTTCGGGGAAGTTCACCGCGACGTGCCGGACGAAGTGCACGTGAAGCAGGGAGGTCAGCACGTCGTCCACGGCGATGCCCTCGGTGTGCGGTCCCGGCAGGTGCGGCCGGTACTCGGCGAGGGCAGCGGTGCGGTCGGCCCACGCCGTCACGATCTCCTTGCCGCCGGGGACCGCGCGTAGGGCCGCCCAGTCGTCGCTCGGGTCGGCCAGCCGCACAGCTTCCGCGAACAGCGGCCGGGGGACCGGACCCGCTGCGCCATGCGGAACATGGTCGATCAGCCAGCGTGCGCCAGCCTCGGGACTGCCCAGGAACGCTGAAGTGATCGCGAGGCTGTGCGCGGCCACCAGCGTGCGCTGCTGCGGGCGCCGCGCCTGAGCGAGCTGCTTGATGACCGCGCGGGAGTCCGCCCGGAACACTTCCTCGGCGGCGCTCCATGCCGGCCCGGAGCCCCACCGTCCCATCTCGCGGTAGGAGGTCGGATAGCGCAGGTCCGACAGCAGACCGGCGGCACGCAGCTCATCGGCCCACGCGCTCACCGTGTGGACGGTGTCGGCGAAGTCGTCCGGGTCCGGCAGCGCGATGCGCAGGCGGAGATGCTGGTCGGGGTCGCGGAAGCGGATGAACCACCACGGCGGGGAACCGAGTCGGCGCATGAGGTCTGGCACGTGCCGGGCCAGTAGGCCGTCTTGGCGACGCAAGTCCCCGTACAGGGCGGCCAAGAGCACCGCGGAGGCGGCCGGGGTCTGCATCTGGGCACGGGAGAGCCTACGGGCCGTGGTTGGCTGGGGCAGCGCAGGCCACGCGGGGGGCCGAACCGCTTTGAGGGTGACCACGATCTCGTGGCCGCGGCCCCCGCTCCAGCCGTTCGCTTCCGGCGGGGCCGCCTCGGTGAGGACTGCGGAGGAGGCGCGGTCGAGGTACTGGCGCAGCAGGCTGAGGTGGGCGGCCTGGTCGAGGTCGAGTGGGAGCCGCCGGTCGTCCTGAACGAGGTGAACGTGCCGGGGGAGCCGCCTACGCGCGCGCCATCCGGACAACGCGATGTTCCACTCAGTCCCGGGCCGTTCCCGGGCGGGCAGGTCGGCCGCCTCCAGCCGCCAGCGGGCCGGAGCTAACACGATTCGGCCGTAGCGCAGTCGCGGGAGGAAGGGCATCGTCGCGGCGACGCCCCAGTCGAAGAGGGTCACCTGGGCGCACTGGGCGCGGGAAACCTCAGTGAGGAACCGGGCCAG
Organism: Streptomyces sp. NPDC002671; assembly: GCF_053592475.1. NCBI lineage: Bacteria > Bacillati > Actinomycetota > Actinomycetes > Kitasatosporales > Streptomycetaceae > Streptomyces > Streptomyces sp. NPDC002671. The sequence continues at coordinate 9,319 of NZ_JBSFVU010000064.1, read as the reverse complement.
CGGCGGCGTGTGCTCGGTGAGGTTCAGCGCGTGCATCCCAACTGCCTCAACCCGCTGGCCCAGGCCGGGGGCCGCCAGGTACATCCGGCGGCCGTCGCATGCCACCGCAAGGTCCGCGGGGGCGAGCACCGCAGCGTTGGGGGCGCGGTGCTCTTGCAGGCTGATGACCAGCGGCAGAACGCGGGGGGCCCGGGTGACGTGAGCGGTGTCGGGCAGCAGGGGAGGAAAGGAGAGCTGGGCGGGGACGGTATCGGCGTCGGCCGTTGGCAGAGCGGCCAACTCCGCGCTCAGCGCCTCGCGTCCGGCGGGAGTGAGGACGCTGAGGAAGCGGCCGGCGGCCACCCCGGCGCCGCGGGACACGCTCGCGACCTCCACCGTGAACCGGCCTCGTCGCACCTCTTCCAGGCTGGTCGCGTCTAGCCGCACGCCGACCTCCAAGTGCGGCGGCACCCGCGGCTCGTCCGGCCCCACGTCCAAGGCCGCCACCATCTTGTCGGTGAGCACCACCTCGTCGTGCCCGTCGAGCACAGCGGCCTGCGCGAGTCGGACTAGCACGTCGTCACGGGGGGACACGCGGCGACGCCGGGCACCCGCTGGGGCGCCGGGGTATCCGTCGGGATAGCCGACGCCGCTGTCGGCGACAGCTTCCAGAAGCGGCACCATCGTTCCGATGCCGTACCGCTCGTAGAACCTCTGGTGGTACTCACCCCACGCTCGTGTGCCGTACGGACGCGCGCTGAGCCGGGTGAGGACCGTCGCGGCGCGCTCCACCTCGCGCGCCACTCTGTCCGGGAGTAACACGTTGGCGTCCAGGCGTAGGTCGAGGGCAAGGGGATGACGGCGAAGGCCCGGCACTAAATCCCGCATCCGAACCGCCACGGCCTCCCGGCGGCTCGGGGTTGTGCACCGCTCCAAGCCCGTGCGGACGGAGTGCAGCTCCCGCACCGTCTGCGCGAGGGGCGCGAGGGAACCGGCCCCGACCGCGTCGAGCTGCACGAGGACATAGCCGAGGGCATCAACCTCTGTGGCCGGTGCCTGAAGGTTCGTGATCAGCACGCGCCGCCGGATCAGCCCCGCCAACAGCCCGTGCACCCGCTCGGGGAGCACGGCCGGGAACTCCGCGGACAGCTTCTCCACCAGTTCCTCGAACCGGATCGGCGCACCAGCCGTGCCAAGGACGATCCGCACCGGGGCCGTCAACTCGACGGACGCCTCGACGGCTCGGCGCCGATCGTGCAGCCCGTCGTCCTGGTAGGGGACAACCAGGCATCCGTCGCGTTCGAACGCTGTGTCGTTGACGACGACCGACAGGAGAGGCAGCAGTTCCCCGGTCTTCTCCAACTGCTCGACCAGGCCGGACAGCCACTCCGCGCTGGCACGGGCGACGACCTCATGGTCCTCCCCCCAGACGGCACCGGTGGGGGCGCCGAAGGCGGCCGTAGCAACACCTGCGAAGAGACCGAAAGGTGTTGCTCGATGTCCCGCTCGCAGGAGGTAGCGGGCCAGCGAGAACCCGACCCGGCGCACATCGCGCCCCGAAGGAGCGGCGGCCACACACAGCGCCTCGGTCTGGGCGGCGAGAGCCGGACTGGCGTGACTCACCGCCTCGGCCAGCTCCGGATCAGCCCAGACCACGCGCACCCAGGCGAGGCGGCTGGCCGTGATCTCCGCCTGCTCCTCGGCTGTGGAAGAGCGGTTGTCGAAGTTTGGGAAGGGGAACTGGGCCACGGCTGGCCGCGCGACGGCGCGCACGAGGGCAGTCGCGCCGGCCCGGAACGTTGGTGGTGCAGTCACGGATACCTCCTTGAGCCGGGCGGGTTCGGTGGGCGGCCGGTGCCGCCATGCGGGCAGCGTGGCGGCACCGGGCCCGTCAGGGCCAGATCAGGCGACGTTGGTCGTGCAGGCGCCGCAGGTGGTGCCGCAGTTGTCGTCGGTCAGGTTGGTCAGCCCGGCGGCGTCGGAGACCTCCAGCAGGCCGACGTTCAGGTCGAACCCGTCCGACTGGGGCGTCGTCGGCTCCTGAATCTGGGTGGTGCTCTGGGCGACGTTTCGCGTCATGACAACTCCAGGTGATTCACTCGGAATTACGGATTGGGTGGTGCTGCCAGAGACCCGGCGGGCGGAGCGTAGCCGTGGGCCATCCGCGTCGTTCAGGTTCTGGCCATCCCGGCTTGGTGTTCTCCGGGAAGCGCGGGGGTGGAATGCCGCCCGGCGGTCCGGCCCGTTCGCAGGACCGTCGGGCGGCCGTCTAGGCGGCGGACACAAAATCTTTCTGGGGTATTGGTGCCTGACTCGATCGCTGGGTCCGGTGCGGCGGGTGCCGTGCCGCGCGCAGGCCCCTCCCCAGAAGCCTGCGCGGGCTGCTTGTCCGCCGCGCCGGACCCGTTCTTCCCCTGCTCAGCACACCGGTCGAGTAACGGTGCAAGGGGAAGCCATGGCCCGTCCCCGGCTGTAGTCACCACACGGGCGTGCCGGGAGACGGGTGTTCATGTGGTGCTGGCGCTGATCGGCTCGCGATCCGAGGGTCGCGGGTCGATGGACTCATTCGTGATGGCGAAGACCATATGGATCGAGTAGCCGGGGTCGTCGGGTGTGCTGACCTGGTGCTTCATGCCCTGCGGCAAGATCAACACATCCCCTGACCGCAAGACGATCTCGTCAGGATCCCCCTGCGCGGTCGGCCAGATCCGCCACCGCTTCGCACCCCTCATCTGCACGATCACGCCGAGCCATGCGTCATCGTGCGCGCCGAGGGTGTGGTCTCCGGTGTGTGATTCGTAGGCCGTGCAGATCACGTCTCGTCGCAGCATGCCGACCAGGTGGAGCGTGGCGATGCTGAACCAGCCGTCGCTGCGCACGTTGACGCTCTCGTACACCTGGGTCCGTGGCTGGTCCAGGCGTTCCTGTGCGACGTCCTCCGCACTGACGCGGGTGAAGGCCGTGCCGTCGGCCAGGGCAACCGTCTGGCTCGGCGGATGGGTGTCCGCCACCGGCAAGGGCAGGCGTTCGATCCACGCGGGGTCGAACGCTCCGCTTACGTGTCTCAGGCGGTGAGGTGTCAACCTGATCCCGGGCAGGGCGGCCGTTGCCAGGCGCGCGAGGAACGTGGCGGCTGTCGCATGAGGCGTGTCTGCTTCCATGGACTTGGCCCTCCTCAGGAGTAGAGGTGCGTGGTGCCGCCGTCGTGGGAGAGCATCAGGCAGGTGCGTGCGCGTGCCTGCCGCGCGTGTGCGGTGAGGGTGTCGTCTCCGGGATGGACGACCTGGGACGCGTGGAGCACATCCCCGCTGTCCAGCTCGGACAGGCGCCGCGGGCGCAGTGCGATGATGCGCTGCTTGGTGTCGACCTCCTGGACGAGCACCTCGTCGGCGGCCAGCTCCAGGCCGCGAGGCGCGTACATGAGCAAGAAGGAGGCTGCGATGGGGTGCCGGCGCAGCACCTCGTTGAGCTCATCGATCAAGTCGGCCTGCTGCTCCACCAGTGTGGGAACCGCGATGGTCATCCACAACTCCCTAGAACGTAGGTGTGCAATGAGTGGTTTGGGTCGCGGCGTCCACCCGCCCGGGGGAGGGTGAGCCGGGTGGTCGCCGCGGCCCTATAGCCGTCCACTGGTGGGGGCGTGGTGTCGCGTGACCACTGGAGGCCGTTCTTGAGCCCGGCGTGGGGAAGCGGCTGGCCGGACGGGACCGGCAGGGCCCCGATCGGTCGTCCCCACGCCGGGGGTTGTACCTGCTCGATGGCCGCGGGCGGGACGGGCATCCGGGCCACCGGGCAGGGGCCTATGCGGCCGGGGTGTCGGAGACGCTGCTGTCGTGCAGCGGTACGCCCAGCAGCAGCTCCTCGAACTGGCCGGTCTCGGCGGCCCGCAGGCATCGCTCGATGCGCCGCAGGGCGTGGTCGACCGCGAGTTCGCGCACCTTGGAACGCTCGACCCACCGCGCGTCACCGAGGCGGCCGGACTCGGTCACGACCGGCTCGACGTCGTCAGGGACGTGCACCTCGTAGACGTAGTTGGTGCCCTCATGGTGGAGGCCCGGAGTTGCCGGAACGTGGTCCACGACGAGCAGGCGGCCCGCGGTGACCCGCAGGCTCAGCCCTTCGTCCAGGAGTCGGCTGAGCGCGCGCCGGGGCACCTCGTCGGCCCTGGCGGAGACTCCGGGCAGACCCCACTGGGGGGCGGCCACCCTGTACGGGCGGCTGACCATGAGCACCTGCGTACCCCTCATGATGAGGGCGAGAGCCCCCACTCGGCGGGGAGGCGGGTTCTCGAACCAGTCGCGCTTCTCCTCGGACATGACACTCCCTGGTCTCGATGGTGAGTCGTGAGCCCGATGCGGCCGAGGCTTTGCCAGACGGCCGCGCCGGGTTTGGCGCCTACCTGATGGCCGCAAGCCGAAGATCGCCCGGGCCGGCAGGCAGAGGTCTATGTGGCGTCAAGCCGGTGCTCGTTGGCGTTTTCGGTGGGCAGGAACGCGAGGAACAGGCGACGCTCGGCGAGGTTCTCTAGTACGCGCGCGTAAGCGACCGGGTCGGTCGTGATGGCCGGCCGGGCGATGGCGAGGATGCCCGTCGGCGTAACCCTGCATCGCGTACCGCCAGGCGCTCGCGAATCCGCGCCGTCGTTCGAGTGGTGGCGCCTGTCCCGCGTCGGCGAACGATGCCTTCGTCACCTGCCAGCCCATCTCTTCCACCGCGTAGGACTTGATCAAGGCCAGGTCGGTGTTGCGCTCGTCCATGGTGTGCGCGAGAACGTATGGAGCGACGCGCACCTGGGATCCGCGGGCGGCGATGGCCGCGATGATCTGGAGCATGTAGTTCCGCTGCAGCTCCTCAAGGCCTCCGGGTGGTGGCAGGGTGCTGGTGGGATGCCCGCGGTGAGTGATCATGTCCCTGTTCCTCTGCGTAAGGTCCCTGCTGCCGAGGGGGTGGAGGCCCCGGCAGCAGGGAGCTTGGTGCTGCGTGCGGCGAGGCCACCGTGCTCTCCGAACGCCGAGATCATGAGAAGGTGCTCAGCGCCGAGCCGAGTAGCGTTTCGTGCGGCACGGGGCCGGGCCGGAACTGGTCGAGGTGTTCCCTGAGAGGTCCGGGAGGCACGAGGCGGTCCGTGCGCATGCGCCTCAGCCAGTACGGTCCCGGCGGTTCGGCCTGCTCCAGCGGGGGAAGCGCGACCGTATGGGGGGCTCCGAGGCACGTCGCGAACCGGACGGGTGCCCAATGGTCACTGGTCCCCGGTGGTACGAGCCAGATAAGCCAGCCACGCCGAGGGTCCTCGATGACGGGACCACAACCAGGGGCGTCCGGGGTGTCCTTCGGGGACGACTGCACCTCGTCCATGAGCCTCACTACCCCGCGAGCCGCCAGGCCGCTCGCGGTGACCACGATGTCGAAGAACCTTCCGCCCAAAGGCAGTTGTAGCACACCACCTTGCTGGCATCCCATCAAGGCGCGCACTCGGGCGGCCAGGTGGTCCATGTCGGGGGAGGCGGCCGTGGGTGCGATGGTGTCAGTGCTCACCGCGAAGCCGACGGGGGCCGCGCGGGGAAGAGTCCTGTCCGGGGCGACGTTGCGGCGCGTGAGTGGGGTGTGGAGGGTCATGCTGACGCCTCCCAGGTGGCCGGGAGGACCACTTGCACGGTCTTGCCGATGGCCTCGCCGGTGTCGTCCCTCAGCACGTCCCAGGACAACTGGGCCTTTTCGCGGATCCACAGGAGCCCCGTCCGGCGTTGTGGGGTTGCGCGGCTGGTAGTCGCCTCTTCGAAGTTGTCGAACGTCGTCAGAGCATCATCGACCTCGACCGTCAGCTCGTATGTCTCTGGGACCAGAGCCAACCTGAGTTCGATACAGCCATCGGTGAAGGACCTGCCATGCCGAACAGCGTTGTCGACCAGCTCGTACGCGATGTGAGCGGCGCATTCGATGTCCCCGGTCCAGTGCCACATGGTCAGTCGAGGACGCACCCGCAGGCGGGCCCCGGAGGCGGCCACCGCGTTCGTCAGCAGGCGGATACTCCAGTTGAGCGACGGATCGTCGTCTGGCTGCAGGGGCAGCAGCCTCACGATCGCACTCACCGGATGCTGATGAGCCGTGGCCTGGGGGAGGGTCGGCTTCTCGGAGGGAAGCAGGGGGTGCGCCGACATGTGCCGCAGTTCCTCGCTGGTTCGGTCGGGGTGACGTCGCGGCGTCACTGCCGCGGTGCTGGGGGGCATCGAAAACTGGCCTTCCTGCGGTTGCGTGATCGGGAGTGTCCGGGTTCGTGCGTTGCGGCGGTCCGGGCGCAGGGTTCGACTCCCCGATGGGGGAACCAGGGAGCCGTCCTGAGCCGGGAACACGTCCCGCCCGTCGGCGTGTAATCCGTCGGCAGGGCGGGCGTTGGTCCCGCGCGGCTGTTGTGGGAGCCGGGGCGGGGAGGGACTGTCTGACGGCGCGACCCTGACCCTGCGGTCGCCATGGGGCCCCTGAGCCCGGGGCGAGGCGTACTGCTAGTCAGCAGGGTGCGGGTGCTTGGCGCACCTGGCGTGGATACGGCTCGTCACAGCGCCACCTGAGCCGCTGACTCGGTCATAGGGGACCGTCTCGTCGGTGGCCCGCATCGGCTGGTCGCAGGCCACGCACATGCCTTGTCCAGTAAGGGCCTCGAAGTGATCGCACAGCGCTCCGAGCGTGCGCGCCAGCTTCCTCGCGTACGCCACTGCGCCATCCGGGCCCATGCCGGGCCGGGCGCCGAGCTTGCCGCGCGCTTCGCCAACGCAGGCAAGCGCGCAGTACCGGGGCACGTCACTCTCTGGGAGTCGGGCAGCCAGTTGCTCCACTTCGGGGATGAGCAACTGCACGTGTCCGCGCAGGGTGAGGGTAAGCGTGTCCAGCTCGTCCACGGAGGCTTCGGCCAGAGCACGGCGTGCGGTGGCGCGCATCGTCCCGATGTCCGGTGGTGCCTGATCCCGCTCTGATGCAGTCGGCGGGTGGGTGATAGAAGTGGTCACTGTCGGCGCTCCTCAGCAGCGTTGGCCACGCCCCGGGAGGTCTCACCACCTCGCCGGGGTCCGTGTGTTCATGCTGCTACGGAGCGTGCACTGTGAGTTTCACGGCTTGTGAAACTTCGTCAGGTGAGCCCGATCCAGGTTGCGAAGCCCGACAGTGATTCCTTGCCGTACCGCTCCATGTGGATCAACGTCTGTACGGTCTCGCGTACTTGTGGATGGTTCCGGGTCTGCTCGGGGGCGACGCGGCGGGCGGCCTGGAGCGCGGCGAACGCCTTCTCGCGGTTGCCGTAGTCAAGCCACCCACGCGCGGCGTCCATGTAGAAACGGCCGGCCCGCACCGGCGCCACGTTCGCGGGCAGACGAGTGCGTTTCGTGCGGCGCACCACCTCCGGGCCGTCGTGCATCTCGACGGCCACCCCCAAACGGTGCATGGCCACGTTGGTCGGGCCGAACTCCAGGCCATAATGGTTCGCGTCGTGTCCGAGACGGCGTGCCGCCTCCGATGCGGCGTCCAGGTGCGCGTGGGCCGTGGGAGCGTTCCCGGCGCGGGCGGCGAACATAGCGGACCGCAGATGGACAGCGCCATGCACGCTAAGGGCGTCATCGTCCATGCGGCTGATGTCCTCGCCCACGTCGTACCGCACACGGTCCAGCAGCCGCATGCCCCGGTCGTACGCAGCGGCCTGGAGAAACAGCGTCGCGCGCTGCCACTGCGTACGACCCACACGCAGCGGGTCACCCGACTCCAGGGAGGCCCACTGCACACGGTCCATGGCCTGCGAGCGCAGGTCGAACAAACCCAGTGCGTACGCGATCGCCGTGACCCCGGAGTACGCCTCAGCGAGCAGACCGAACAGCCGCTCCCGGTCAGTGCCTTCCGCAGCGTGGCAGGCCGTCGACAGTTCATCGAGCAGCGGCGGCAGCGTCACGCCGAGCTTGGCGTATTTCGCCTTGCGCCCGAGCGCGGAGGCGCGCGCTACGTCGGCGGCCAATTCCTCGTACGGCCGCACGGCCAGATCCTCGTCGGGCAGGTCCCAGCTCAACATGGCGGTCTGGATGTCCGGGATTGTGGCATGCACGCGGCCCCGCTGAGGGTCCTCGTACGGCTGCCCGGTGAGCTGTTCCAACCGGACCCCCAGCGCGCGGGCAGCGCTGGCAGTCAGAGAAGGCGTGGCCGGTTTGTGGCCGCGCTCCACCTGAGCGATCAGTGACTTCGAGCAGGGGATGCGCTGAGCAAGCTGGAGCTGTGTCAGGCCGCGCGCCTTGCGTGCTTCGGCGATGCGCTGCCCGATCCGTTCTCCCGCTGCGTCGTCTGCGTACGGCATCATGGAGTCCTTCGAGTCTCGACACCTTGAAGGTACCCCTGGCGGCGCCGGGGGAACGGCGATCGGCCCTTATCTCTCAGCGAGGGCAGTTGCCGTGTCCGCTCAACTGTGCTGTCTAGGGCTCCCATCACGTTCAGTTCGAAATGTTGGGAGTGGACGCTCGCCCGCCTGGGCAGTCTGGCAGCCGCGCCGATCTGCTGGTCAGTCCTCAGCGCTGTCCGGGCGTGTCCGCCAGGCATCCGCTCGATGCCCGACCACACTGACCTGTGCGGCGAGTGCTCCGCGGAGCCCACCCTGATTCGGGCCGCCATCAGCTCCAGGTCCGGGCCCCGGCCGAGCTGATCCGCAAGTAGCGAGGCGTCCGTCGCCCACACCCTCGTCGGTCGCTGCCGTGAACAGCTCCCGCACTTCGGCGAGATCGCCCACCACGACCGTGCGCCGCCGGTCGATGTCGTGGACGACCATCCAGTACGAGCCGCCCATGCTTACGATCTCCTCGGCCTGGCCTGCGGCGACCGCGACGGCGACGGCGACGCGGGAGACTTCGGCGTCGTCGCCCCGACACACTCCGGCCACCACGGCGAGGACCGCTCGTGCTGTCACCACACGCACGCCAGCATCCAGGGTGTGCCACACCCTTGCCGTGCGCACGGCGCCCGCCGGGGCTTCAAAGGCGCCCCCGGCCAGCCACTTGCCATGCATCCTGTCCGCTCCTCTCACTGCCGCTGGAGAAAGTGCCGGGGCGGCGCAGCGTGACGCCGCACCGCCCCGGGGCCCGATCGCCGCCGCACCGGCCCACGTGGCAAGGGCCGCTCAGCAGGAGGCGAGACCCATTCCGAGGCAGTGGGCCGGCTGCCACCCAGAGGTCCTCGCCATGGGTGCGCGCACGTGGCAGGGTGAAACCTGCTTGCTACTGATTCGGGAGGGGAGTACGAGTGGCCGCGCCACCGCAGCTGACTCGGTTGCACCGCATTCTCATCGGCGTGGTCGTTGGCGGCGCCTTGATCATCGCCG
>NZ_JBSFVU010000063.1:0-22028 GCF_053592475.1 Streptomyces sp. NPDC002671 | reverse complement strand
ACCCGTTGTCGCTGTGGAATATCGCCCCGCGCAGGCCGCCGGGACCCCGGGCCGCGGCCGCGGCCCTGAGCGCGTCGGTGACGAGCTCGGTCCGCTCTACCTTTCTTCCCGGGATGCCTTAGCCATTCGTAGGGTTGCGGCACCCAGGGGAGCCGGGTGTGGCTCTCGGTGCGCTGCCGACTTGTGGCTCCACATGCTTGGCCGCCCGGCTCCCCACGACGACTCGGCCGCCGATTGGGAAGTGCGAGAAGGTCGCTGTGTAGAGCAATGCCGGCGAGGTCGTCCGTGGTACGCACTGCAAGCACGATCTGATGGAGCACGATGAGCCGGATATGGGCGGGGACCGACTGCGGCAAAACCCACCACCACTGCCTGGTCCTAGATACCAAGGGCGACACACTACTGTCGCGACGGGTCACCAACGACGAGCCCGAGCTGTTGAAGCTGATCGCCGATGTGCTGGAGATCGCCGACGGTGACAAGGCCACCTGGGCGTTGGACATGACCGGTGGTGAGCCCGGTCTCCTGATCGCGCTGCTGGTCAACCACGGCCAGGAACTCGTCTACATCCCCGGTATCGCCGTCAACCGGGCCACCGACAGCTACCGCGGCCAAGGCAAGACGGACGCTCGGGACGCGAAGGTGATCGCCGACCAAGCCCGGATGCGCCGCGACCTCCAGCACATCCGGCCCGATGACGAGGCGACCATCGAGCTGCGGCTGCTGACGGACCACCGCGTTGATCTCGTCGCCGACCGCACCCGGGTCACCAACCGGCTCCGGTCACTGCTGACCAGCATGTTCCCCGCCCTGGACCGGGCCCTGGGCCTCGACAACGTCGGACCGTTGGTGCTGCTGAGCGGCTACCAGACTCCGGCTGCCATCCGCCGAGCCGGTGTCACGCGTCTGACCAACTGGCTGCGCCACCGCAAGGTCTACAACCCCAAGACACTCGCCGCCAAAGTGGTCGAGGCCGCCGAGCGTCAACACACCGCGGTCACCGGTGAGAAGGCCATCGCGAAGATGGTCCACACGCTGGCGGAGGAGGTGATGGCCCTCAACCGGAAGATCGCCCAGACGGACAAGCTCATCGAGGGCCGGTTTCGCGAACATGAACTCGCCCAAGTGATCGAGAGCATCCCGGGCATCGGCCCCTTTCTGGGAGCGGAGTTCCTCGTCGCTATCGGCGGCAGCCTGGATGCCTTCCCGACGCCCGACCGCCTCGCGGCCTTCGCCGGTGTCGCTCCCGCGCCCAGAGACTCGGGAAAGATCAGCGGTAATCAGCACCGTCCACGCGCCTACCATCGAAGACTCCAACGCGTCTTCTACACTTCCGCGCTTATCAGCATCCAGTTCGACCCCAACTCCCGGACGTTCTACGACCGGAAACGCGCCGAGGGGAAGCGGCACATCCAAGCCGTCCTCGCCCTGGCCCGTCGACGCGTCAACGTGATCTGGGCCCTCATTCGTGACCGACGGTGCTACGAAGTCACACCACCCGTCACTGACACGGCTTGACAACAGCATTGGGAAGCATGTGGTCGGCGATCGCCCAGCCTGCCAGGCGTCGCGAGGCGAGATCGATGACGGTGGCCAGATAGAGGAACTTCCCGCCGTCGACGGGGAGATATGTGATGTCGCCGACGTATTTCATGTTCGGCTCGGTGGCGGTGAAGTCGCGGCCGATCAGGTCCGAGGCTTTCCCCGCGGCCGGGTCCGGGGTTGTGGTGCGGTGTCTGCGACGCAACGGCACACCTGCCAGGCTGATGCTCTGCATCACGCGTGCGACCCGCTTGTGGTTGACGCGCTCGCCTGCCTGGCGGAGCTCGGCGGTGATCCTCGGGACGCCGTAGGTGCCGTCCGATTCACAGTGCACGGCCCGTATCCGGGCGGCAAGCTGGGCGTCGGCCGCCTGCTGGGCAGCCCGGTCTGCGGCCGTCCGGCGCCAATAGTGACGTCACCCTCGTCACCACCTATCGACAACTCGCCCGCTGGACCGAAAGACGACTGATCAGGAGAATCCGCACTGGCCGCTACGCGGCAGCCCCCCATGAGGACCGCCGCCTTGCGTGACCTGCGGAAACGCTAACTACCCGGCCTTGAGGAAACTTCAGGGGCGCCGACCTCGGCGTGCAGGACCGCCGTCGCCTCGCACAGGTCGACCAGGTCGTCCGGGAGTGCCGGGTGGGTCAGGGGATAGCCCCTTTTCGTCCCCTGACCTTGGGGTGTCTGGCTTACGGGCTCGCAAGTTTCCGCAGCGCCTGCTCGGATGCCGAGCCCGGCTCGGCGGCGAACAGGTCCAGCCCCCAGCACGACGGCTCGTCGGGCAGTGCGATGAGCTCGCCGTGCAGGGTCAGTTCGCCCACGACCGGATGGTGCAGCACATACGCCCGGTCCCGGACCTGCGCGACCGGGTGCTCCGCCCACATCCGCTCGAAGTCCGCACTCAGATCCCGCATGTGGTCGATGTGCGCCGCGAGCCCGGCGTCCCCGCGATACCGCCCGAGCAGAACGCGCAGATGCGCCACGTGCTCGCGTGCCGCCCGCTCCCAACCGGTACGGTGCAGCTGCAGGTACGGCTCGGTGAACCACAGGTGCGAGATCGTGCGGCGGCCCTGCGGCAGTGCGGGAAAGTCGCCGAACACCGCCACCGCGAGCCGGTTCCAGCCGACGATCTGGGTGTGCCGCCCGACCAGCAGTGCCGGCGTCATCACGAACGACTCCAGCAGGTAGCGCAGGCCCGGACGCACATCCGACGAGGCCGCGGCCCCTGCACACGGGCGGGGGCGCCGTGCGATCCGGTGCAGGTACGCCGATTCGTCCGTGTCCAGGCGCAGCGCCGCGCCGATGGCGTCCAGGACCTCGTCCGAGACGCTGTCGCCCTTGCCCTGTTCCAGACGCGTGTAGTGGGCGATGCTCACGCCCGCCAGCCGAGCCAACTCCTCACGCCGCAGGCCCGCGACCCGGCGCACTCCGCCGTAGTTGCGCAACCCGACGTCCTCCGGGCGCAGGCGGGCACGGCGTGACTTGAGGAAGTCGCTCAGCTCGGTCCGGTCGTCCACGCGACGAGCCTACGCCTGGGCGTGCGGCGGGTGATCACGCGGTGAGTACGCAGAACACGGGTCTGGGTGGGCGGTCGCGGCAGTTACATGCTGTCAGGCGGGCCACCCACGCGCGACCGGCGCGGCCCTGCCGCGCTCGCTCGCCGCCCGCGGGCTCTTGTCGTGGCATCCACAGGAACGAACGGAGAGAAGCCATGCCCCAAACGCTCGGACTCATCGGCAGCGGAATGATCGGTTCTTCCGTTGCCCGCCTGGCTGTCGCGGCAGGCCTCGAGGTTGTCCTCAGTAATTCGCGAGGCCCCGAGACACTCGCTGACCTCGTCGCCGACCTGGGCGGGCGCGCCCGAGCGGCCACACCGGCCGACGCAGCACGCGCCGCAGACCTGGTGGTGGCGGCCATCCCGCTGAAGGCCTACGAACAGCTCCCCGCCGACGCCCTGGCCGGCAAGACGGTGCTGGACACGGCGAACTACTACCCCCAGCGGGACGGCCACCTGGCCGAACTGGACGCGGGCGAACTGACCTCCAGCGCTGTGATGCAGCGCCACCTCGCGGGCTCCCATGTCGTCAAGGCATTCAACAACATCACCCCGCATCAGCTGTTCTCCCTCGCCCGGCCCGCGGGCGCGCCGGACCGCAGCGCCCTGCCCATCGCCGGAGACGACGCGGAGGCCAAGACAGAGGCCACCCGGCTGTTGGACGTCCTCGGTTACGACGCTGTGGACATCGGCACGCTCGACGCCAGTTGGCGCAGTGAACCGAACACACCGGTATACGTTCGGCCCTATCTCGGCGAAACGCCCCCCATGAGCGTTGAGGCCTTCTTCCGCTGGACCCTTCGGACACCCGGCATCGTCGTTCCCGCAGCGCAGGTCGGCAAGCTCGTCAAGACTGCGGTTCGCCGGCCGGCAGGCGAGGCCATGCTCCCGAGCGACGACTGACTCTGGAACCCGGCCGGGTCACCAACGACATGCCTCATGCGACGGTCCGTCCTTCGCTGCGGCCCTCACGCGTCTGCGGCGCGCGAGGAACTGTGTCCGCTCGGCGTGCAGCGGCGGGGCGCGTCACGGGTGGGATCGACGATCATGGTTGATGGTTGTACGTACAACTCGACGTCGAAGACTTCAACTTCGTCACCGTGCACGCCCGCGGCCGATCCACCTCACCCATACCCGCTAGCACACCGCCAGCCAGACCCGGCCGTACACATGAATGGGTAAAGCCATCCACCACCCTGCAGCCATCTGGTCACCTGACGACAGCCATGATCAGAACCGGTGACCATCACGAACAGCCCAGAACCCACCCACCCGGCCGTGAGGTACGCGGCCTTCTCGAATGATCTGGCAGATCACCCTATCGGCTGATTCGGACCACCTGACCGGCCCTCCTGTGCCGTCCCGCGCTGCCGACTTCGACCGGGGCGGGGGAGTCGCTGTTAGAGGTTTGTTGAGCAGGAGGTCATGATTGCGGCCGGTGGGGCAGGGTGTCGGGCCGGGGAAGGAAAACATGAGCATCTCGAAGCGGATTGCCGCGCTGGTGGCGACGGCTGTGGCCGCGCTCGGCCTGACCGTCGGCGCTGTCGTCCTCCAGGGCGGCGACACCTCCGCCCAGGCGGGCGTGATCGTCTCCCGTCCGTAGCGGGCGCTGCGCGCAGCGCGGTCCTGGCCCTCATCGGCCACGACCGCGCCGAGCACCGGCAGTCGAAGTACCTCAACAACCGGGCCGAGAACAGCCACCAACCCACCAGGCAACGTGAACGCGCGATGAAAGGCTTCCGGAGCATGGGCGGGGCCCAAAGGTTCCTGGCCGCGTTCAGCGGCATCTCACCGCACTTCCGGCCCCGCCGCCACCTGATGACCGCCACTCAGCACCGCGCCGCAATGACCGTCCGCTTCACCATCTGGGAGCAGATCACCGGCGATACCGGCCGACCTGCCGCGGCCTGAGCCCAGGCCGGCACCCGGCCCCCGCCACGCCTCGACACACCGTCAGACACGCACACACCCAACAACGTGACAACGCCTTCAGACGTATTCCGCCGCCGCGTCCAGCAGCCAGTCCGTCAGGTAGCTGGCAAAGGACGAACGGACCAGTACCCAGAATCCGGCCTTGGGTTCGTCCCTGGCGACCAGCACGATCTGTGTGCGGGCCAGGGTGGTCTGGGCGCAGCACCCGGCTCCGAAGATACGCGGGTTCAGATCCAGGGGGCAGCCATGTGCCAACAGGTCACGGGCGCGTGGACCCGTGACGAGGAGGGTGGTGCGCTGGGCGGAGACGTCGGTGACAGCCACGGGCTCGTCGCCGCTCGCCGCCCTGATCCGGCTCTCCAAGTCCCGCTGACCGCCGGTCGGGCCCACCACCAGCCATTCGTCGGGGCCTAGCCACACAGCGGTCAGCTCGCCGGCGCGTACGACGGTGTTGGGTTCGAGGGGCAGCTGGAGGCCCAGCGCGAGCCCGACGGCGTCCGCTGCCGCTCCCTTGGCGTCGAGCCGGACGTTGACCTGGGCCAGGAAGGGGAGTTCGGCCAGCCGGACCGCGCCCCCGGAGGTGCGCGTCGCGGCGGCCAGGCGGTCGGCGGCATGCGACAGGGGACTGCGGCGCGGGATGGTAAGGGCGGTGTCAGCCATCGCGGCGGGCTCCCTCGGGGTCGTAGAGGACGGGGCTTGCGACGGTCACCGGTACCAGCCGGTCGCCCACGGGGGCGTAGAGCCGCTCGCCGATGCGGTCCCGGCCGCCCTTGACCAGGGCGAGGGCGAAGGTCCGGCCGAGCGCCGCGCTGCGGTAACTGGAGGTGACGTGGCCGAGCATCGGGACGGGCGGGGCGGGCAGCACGCTGTCAGCAACCAGCTGCGTGCCTTCGGGGAGGAAGGCGCCCGGATCCTCCGGGAGCAGGCCGACCAGCTGCTTGCGGTCAGGGCGGACGGCGTCGGCGCGGGCGTAGGAGCGCTTGCCGATGAAGTCGGGCTTCTTCTTCGACACCGCCCAGCTCATGCCGAGGTCGTGCGGAGTGACGGTGCCGTCGGTGTCCTGGCCGATGATCGGGTAGCCCTTCTCCGCGCGCAGGACGTGCATGGTCTCGGTGCCGTACGGGGTGATGCCGAACGGGGCACCGGCCTCGTACAGCGCCTCCCACAGGGCGAGCGCCTCCCACGGTGACACATTGATCTCATAGGCCAGTTCGCCGGAGAAGCTGATCCGGCACACCCGGGCCTCGACACCCGCGACGGTCGTGTCCCGCCACGCCATGAACGGGAAGCTGTCGTTGTCCACCGCCAGCGCCGGCGCGAGCGTCCCCAGCACCTCGCGGGAACGGGGGCCGACCAGGGCGACGGTGGCCCACTGTTCCGTGACGGAGGTGCAGCGGACGCGCAGCCCGGGCCATTCGGTCTGCAGCCATTCCTCCATCCAGTCCAGTACGGCGGCCGCGTTGCCCGTGGTCGTGGTGACCAGGAAGCGGTCCTGGGCGAGGCGGATGACGGTGCCGTCGTCGAAGATCATGCCGTCCAGGTGGCACATGACGCCGTAGCGGATCATGCCGACCTTCAGGGTGCTCATCATGTTGGTGTAGAGCCGGTCCACGAAGACGGCGGCGTCCGGACCCTGTACGTCGATCTTGCCGAGGGTGGAGGCGTCCATGAAGGCGACGCCGTCGCGGGCGGCGGCGCACTCGCGCAGCACGGCGATCTTCATGTCCTCGCCATCCTGCGGGTAGTACCAGGGCCGCTTCCACTGGCCGACGTTCTCGAACAGGGCGCCGTGCATGACATGCCAGTCGTGCAGGGCGGTCACGCGCACCGGGTCGTGGAGCGCGCCGCGGTCGCGGCCCGCGAGGGTGGCGAAGGAGACGGGAGTGTAGGGCGGCCGGAACGTCGTCGTGCCGAGGGCCGAGACGTCCACCCCGAGAAGTTCGGCGACGATGCCGCTGGCCAGAACTCCGGAGGTCTTGCCCTGGTCGTTGGCGGTGCCGGCCGTGGTGTAACGCTTGGTGTGCTCGACCGAGCGCAGACCTGCGCCGGTGGCGCGGGTCAGGTCGTCGATGGTGACATCGCGCTGGAGGTCGACGAAGCGGGGTGCGCCGGCGGCGCCGGGGACGAGGAAGACCTGCATGGCCGGAGAGTGCGGCTCGGCAGCCACGTCGGGAAGGCGGGGCGCCTCGGAGGCGTAGCCCTCGGCCTCGATCGCGCGGGCACCGGCGGCCGCGCCCTGCGCGAGGGCCCGGGCCAGGTCGAGGACGCCGTTCGCGCTGCCCGCGACCTCGACGGCCTGGCGGCAGGTGCCGGGGACGAAGGAGCCGAGTGTGTCGTCGTAGCGCAGCTTTCCGCCCGCCTGGCTGAACAGGTGCGCTACGGGGTTCCAGCCGCCGGAGACCAGCAGCAGGTCGGCGGCGAACTCCCGGGTCCCTGCCGACTCCCCGTACGGAGCGGCCGTCACGGCGGTGAGCCGCGGGTCGCCTTCGGTGCCGACCACGGCGTGTCCGGTCAGCACCTCGATCCCGGTCTCCCGGGCACGGCGCGCCCACTCCCCCGGCTCGGGCCGGGTGTCGACGATCGCCGCGACTTCCACGCCCGCCGCCGCGAGATCCAGCGCGGCGGCGTAGGCGCTGTCATTGGTGGTGAAGACGACGGCGTGGCGGCCGGGAAGGACGCCGTGGCGGTTGACGTAGGCACGGGCCGAGGCGGCCAGCATCACACCGGGGCGGTCGTTGTCCGCGAAGGCTAGCGAACGCTCGTGGGCGCCGGTGGCGAGCACGACGCGACGGGCGCGGATGCGCCAGACACGCTCGCGGGAGACATGCTCCGGGGCCTCGGCGCCGAGGTGATTGGTGCGGCGCTCGACGGCGAGGAGGTGGTTGTCGTCGTAGTGGCCGAAGACCGTGGTGCGACGCAGCACGCGCACCTCGGGCGCGGCTTCGAGGAGCGCGCCGATCTCTTCCGCCCAGTCGAGGAGTTCGCCCGACCCCAGCAGACTGCCGCCCAGCTCCGGCCGGTCGTCAGCGAGGATGACGCGCGCTCCGCTGCGGGCGGCGGCTGCCGCGGCGGCGAGTCCGGCCGGTCCGGCGCCGACCACGAGCAGGTCGCAGTGCGCGTGGACGGCGTCGTAGCGGGCGGGGTCCGGTTCGGTGGCGAGGCGTCCCTGACCGGGCAGGCTGCTCGCCACCAGACCGTCGTACAGTTCGACGGTCGTCGCGGGCAGCATCGGCTCGGGGAAGGGTGCCTCGATCTGGATGACGGCGTTGGGCTCCTCGACACCGGCCGAGAAGATGCCGCGCGGGCGGCCGAGCTTGATGCTCGTGCCGGCCTCGATGACGCCGTTGGCGAGGAGGGCGGAGGCGAGGGTGTCGCCGCGGAAGCCCTCGTACTCCGTACCGTCGAAGGTGAAGCGGAGGCGCTCACCGCGGTGGACTCGGCCGCCGGTGGGCAGCCGGAACGGTTGGGTGGCGACGGGAGTGGTTTCTTCCCCAAGCCCGCCCCTTCCCGAAACTGGGGCTGCCGCCCCAGACCCCGCGGGGTCCGTCGACGACTGCGGGTCCGTGGGTGGGTTGTGCCCACCTGATCCGCCCTGCAGAACGCCTGCCCACAACCCAGGCCGGGTGGAATTGTCCGGCCTCGGCTCGCCCGAGCGGTACACGGAGAGAATCTCGTTCGTCGCCGTGTCGCGCACCGCGTTGAACCAGCGGCGGCATCCGGCCGCGTGGCTCCAGCGTTCGGCGAACGGGCCCTTGGGGTTGTCGCGGAAGAAGAGGTAGCACGCCCACTCCTCGTCGGTCAGGGCGGCTGAGTCCTCGGGATAGGGCACGTGTGCCTGGCCGCCGTAGTGGAACTCGGCCTCGTCACGGGGCCCGCACCAGGGGCATGGGATGAGCAGCATGGGTTCGGCTCCCTAGTGGGCCACCGCGGCCGCGCCGTGCTCGTCGACGAGCGCGCCGGTGGTGAAACGGTCGAGCGAGAAGGGGGCGTTGAGGTGGTGAGGGGTGTCGTGGGCGATGGTGTGGGCGTAGACCCAGCCGACGCCCGGGGTGGCCTTGAATCCGCCGGTGCCCCAGCCGCAGTTCAAGTAGAGGTTGTCGACCGGGGTGAGTCCGACGATGGGTGAGGCGTCGGGGCTGACGTCGACGATGCCGCCCCAGGTGCGCAGCACATGGGCGCGGGCGAAGACCGGGAAGAGTTCCAGAGCGGCGGACATCTGCTCTTCGATGATGTGGAAGGCGCCGCGCTGGGTGTAGGAGTTGTACGAGTCGATGCCCGCGCCCATCACCAACTCGCCCTTGTGGGCCTGGCTGACGTACACATGGACCGCGTTGGACATGACGACCGTCGGGTGCACCGGTTCGAGGAGCTCGGAGACGAGCGCCTGCAACGGGTGGCTCTGCAGCGGCAGTTCGATGCCGCCCAAGGCGGCGAGCACCGAGGTGTGGCCGGCCGAGCAGAGCGCCACCTTCCCCGCCGCGATCGGGCCGAGCGTCGTCTGCACTCCTACGACCCGGCCGCCGACGATGTCGAGGCCCGTGACCTCGCAGTTCTGGATGATGTCGATGCCGGCCGCATCGGCGGAGCGGCCCAGGCCCCAGGCGACGTGGTCGTGTTTGGCGATGCCGGCGCGCGGCTGGTAGGTGCCGCCCATGACTGGATAGCGCACGTCGGGCGAGATGTTGACGATCGGGCAGACGTCCTTGACCTGCCGCTCGTCGAGCCATTCGGCATCCACGCCGTTGAGCCGGTTCGCCTCGACGCGGCGCACGCTGTCGCGGACGTCCTGGAGGCTGTGGGCGAGGTTGAGCACACCGCGCTGGGAGAAGAGGATCGGGTAGTCGAGCTCCTCCTCCAGTCCCTCCCACAGCTTGAGCGCATGCTCGTAGATCCCGGCGCTCTCGTCCCACAGGTAGTTGGAACGGATGATCGTGGTGTTGCGGGCCATGTTGCCGCCCGCCAGCCAGCCCTTCTCCAGCACGGCGACGTTGGTGATGCCGTGGTTCTTCGCCAGATAGTGGGCGGTGGCGAGGCCGTGGCCGCCGCCGCCGACGATCACCACGTCGTACGACCGCTTGGGCTCCGGCGTGCGCCACAGCCAGTCGGGGTGCTCGGGGAGTTCGGCGCCGGGGGTGCGGGGGCTCATCGGACTTCTCCGGCTTCTTGTGCTTCTGCTTCTGCTTCTGCTTCTGAAAGGTGCGGGTAGAGCGGGTGCTTGGCGGCCAGCGCCTCGCTGCGGGCGCGCAGGGCGGCGATGTCAGGCTCGGGCTGGAGGGCCAGGGCGATCACATCGGAGACCTCTTCGAAGTCGTCATCCGTGAAGCCTCGGGTGGCCAGCGCCGGGGTGCCGATACGCAGTCCCGAGGTGACCATGGGCGGGCGCGGGTCGAAGGGCACGGCGTTGCGGTTGACGGTGATGCCGATCTCGTGGAGCAGGTCTTCGGCCTGCCTGCCGTCGAGCTGGGAGTCCCGCAGGTCGACCAGGACGAGGTGGACGTCCGTGCCGCCGGTGAGGACCTTCACCCCGGCGGCCGCCGCGTCGGCCCGGGTGAGGCGTTCGGCGAGGATGCGGGAGCCGGCGAGCGTACGGGCCTGGCGCTCGGCGAACTCGGGTGACGCGGCGACCTTGAACGACACCGCCTTCGCGGCGATGACGTGCTCCAGAGGGCCGCCCTGCATACCGGGGAACACCGCCGAGTTGATCTTCTTCGCGAGGTCCGCCTCATTGGTGAGGATGACGCCGCCGCGGGGACCGCCGAGCGTCTTGTGCGTCGTCGTGGTGGTGACGTGGGCGTGCGGTACGGGGTTGGGGTGCAGCCCGGCGGCGACGAGACCGGCGAAGTGCGCCATGTCGACCATGAGGAGGGCGCCCACCTCGTCGGCGATCCGCCGGAAGGCCGCGAAGTCCAGCTGCCGCGGGTACGCCGACCAGCCCGCGATGATCATCTTGGGGCGGTGTTCCTTGGCGAGGCGTTCCACCTCGTTCATGTCGACGAGGTTGTCCGCCTCGGCAACGTGGTACGGCACGACGTTGAGCATCTTGCCGCTGTAGTTGATGCGCATGCCGTGCGTGAGGTGCCCGCCGTGCGCGAGATCGAGGCCGAGGATGGTGTCGCCGGGCTGCAGCAGGGCGAAGAAGACGGCGATGTTCGCCTGGGCGCCCGAGTGCGGCTGGACGTTGGCGAACCTGGCACCGAAGAGAGACTTGATCCGCTCGATGGCGAGGCACTCGGTGACGTCGACGTGTTCGCAGCCGCCGTAGTAGCGGCGGCCAGGATAGCCCTCGGCATACTTGTTGGTGAGGACCGAGCCCTGGGCCTCCAGCACGGCGGAGGGCGCGAAGTTCTCGGAGGCGATCATTTCGAGGGTCGACTGCTGGCGGTGCAGCTCGGCGCGGAGTGCGGCGTGGACCTCGGGGTCCAGTTCCGCCAGGGGGGTGTTCAGCGCGTTCATACGGCGTTCGCGTTCCTCTCGGCGGCCTCGACGACATTGGCGAGCAGCATCGCCCGCGTCATGGGTCCTACGCCCCCGGGCATCGGCGCGAGCCATCCGGCGACCTGGGCGGCGTCCGGGTGCACATCGCCGACCAGCCCGTGGTCGGTGCGGGTGATGCCGACGTCCAGGACCGCCGCGCCGGTGCGCAGCATGTCCTTGGTGATGAGCCCGGGCGAGCCGGCGGCCGCGATGACGATGTCCGCCTCGCGTACGTGCCAGGCCAGGCCCTTGGTGCCGGTGTGGCACAGGGTCACGGTGGCGTTCTCGGACTTGCGGGTGAGCAGCAGCCCGATGGGCCGTCCGACCGTGATGCCCCGTCCGATCACGCACACCCGCGCTCCGGCGAGCGGCACGTCGTGACGGCGGAGCAGTTCGACGATGCCGCGCGGGGTGCACGGCATCGGGGCCTCGACGCCGAGGGCGAGCCGGCCGAGGCTGACAGGGTGCAGGCCATCGGCGTCCTTGGCCGGGTCCATGCGTTCCAGGACGGCGTTCGCGTCTAGGTGGCGCGGGAGCGGGAGCTGGACGATGTAGCCGGTGCAGGCCGGATCGGCGTTGAGCTCGTCGATCACGTCCTCGACCTGCCCCTGCGTGGCATCGGCGGGCAGTTCGCGGCGGATGGAGGCGACACCGATCTGCGCGCAGTCACGGTGCTTGCCGCCGACGTAGGCATGGCTGCCGGGGTCGTCGCCGACCAGGACCGTGCCGAGCCCGGGCGGGCGACCGTCGGTGGCCGTCAACTTGGCTACGCGTTCGGCGAGTTCGCGGCGGATCGCGGCGGCGGTCGCCTTGCCGTCGAGCAGCTGTGCGGTCACTGGCGGTACTCCTTCCCTCGAAGCCGACGATGTCGTGCTAGCCACGGAGGCGGGACATGGTCGGGTCGAACAGGGGCTCCTCGGCGACGACCGCCTCGACGCGCTGGTCGAAGTAGCCGATGTGCACGGTGGTGCCGGGGGTGGCGAGTTCCGCCGGGAGCCACGCGTAGGCGATGCCCTTGCCGATCGTGTAGCCGTAGGCGGCGCTGGTGACATAGCCGACGGGGCGGTCGCCGTCGTACACCGGCTCCTTGCCCAGGACGACGGCCCCCGGCTCGTCGATGGTGAGGCAGGTGAGCTTGCGCCGCACGTCGGCCTTGCGCCGCTCCAGCGCGGCCTTGCCGATGAAGTCGTCCTTGTCGAGCTTGACGGCGAAGCCGACCCCGGCCTCGTAGGGGTCGTGTTCGTAGGTCATGTCGGTGCCGAAGGAGCGGTAGCCCTTCTCCAGGCGCAGGCTGTTGAAGGCGCCGCGGCCGGCGATGACGCCGCCGAGCGGCTCGGCCGCCTGCCATAGGGTGTCCCAAAGTTTCTGGCCCTGGTCGGCGGTGGTGTAGAGCTCCCAGCCGAGCTCACCGACGTACGACAACCGCATGGCGGTGACGGGCACCGAGCCGATGTAGGCGCGCTTGGCGCGGAAGTACTTCAGGCCGTCGTTCGAGAAGTCCGCGTCGGTGAGGGGCCCCAGAACCCTGCGGGCGAGCGGTCCCCACAGGCCGATGCAGCAGGTGCCCGGGGTGATGTCACGGACCTGGACCGTGCCGTCGGCGGGGAGGTGGCGGGTGAACCAGTCGAGGTCCAGGTTGCCGTTGGCGCCGACCTGGAAGAGGTCGCGGGCCAGGCGGGCGACGGTGATGTCGCTGCGGATGCCGCCGTCGTGGTCGAGGAGCAGGGTGTACGTCACCGAGCCGACCGACTTGGCGACCTTGCCGGTGCACAGGCGCTCCAGGAAGTCGGCGGCACCGGGGCCGCTGACCTCCAGGCGCTTGAGGGCCGTCATGTCGTACATCGCGACGGTCTCACGGGTGGCCTGTGCCTCGGCGCCGACGATGGGCGACCAGTAGCGCGCGGCCCAGTCGTTGGGCGTGGGGATGGAACGGCCCTCGACCAGGCCCGCGTTGGCCTCGTACCACTGGGGGCGCTCCCAGCCGTTCGCCTCCAGGAAGAAGGCGCCCAGTTCCTGCTGGCGGGCGTAGAAGGGGCTCGTGCGGATCGGGCGCGGATCCCCCGACGGCTGGAGGGGGTGCAGGATGTCGTAGACCTCGACGAAGTTCTGGCAGTCGCGGGCCAGGACGTACTCCGGGGCGAGCTGGTGCGGCTCGAAGCGGTTGACGTCGCACTCGTGCAGGTCGAAGGACGAGCAGTAGCCGTCGACCAGCCATTCGGCCATGGCCCGGCCGACGCCGGCGGAGTGGGTTACCCAGACGGCCTCGGCGACCCAGAAGCCCTTGACGTCTGGGGATTCACCGAGGAGCGGCTGGCCGTCGGTGGTGAAGGAGAACAGGCCGTTGATGCCCTCCTCGACCTTGGCCTCCCGCGTCGCGGGGAGCAGGGACTGGGTCTCGGTCCAGGCGTCCTCGAAGTCGTCCTCGGTGAACTTCAGGACCGACGGCATCTCGTCGGCCTCGTCCACGGACAGGATGTCGTCGACGGAGACCGGCATCGGACGGTGGCCGTAGTAGCCGATGCCCAGGGTGTCGAAGCGGTCGCGGTAGTAGAGATCGGCGTCCTGGTGGCGCAGGATCGGGCGCACCGCCTCCTCGGTCTGGCCCGCCAGCGCCGGTACCGGCCCGGTCCAGGCCAGTTGGTGGCCGAGGGGGGTGAGCGGGAGGTTCATGCCGACCATGCGGGCGATCTTCGGGCCCCAGATGCCGGCGCAGCACACGACGATGTCGGCGGGGATCTCGCCCTGGTCGGTGAGGACGCCGATGACGCGGCCCTCGCTCTGCCGCACGTCGAGGACTTCGTGGCGGGCGAGGAAGCGCACACCGCGCTCGGTGGCCCGACGGATCTGCGCCTCGACGGCGAGGACGGCCTTCGCGAGGCCGTCGGTCGGTACCAGGAGGCCGCCGAGGACCTTGTCCGGGTTCACGAGCGGGTGCTGCTCGACGCACTCTTCGGGGCTCAGCAGGCGGGCCTCGATGCCCCAGGCGGTGATCCAGCCGTGGCGGCGGTGCAGCTCCGCGACGCGCTCGGGGGTGGTCGCCACTTCGAGGCCGCCGACCTGCAGGAAGCAGGGCCGGCCGTCGACGTCGAGGGAACAGAACTTCTCGACCGTGTAGCGGGCCAACTCGGTCATGGTCTTGGAGGAGTTCGTCTGGAAGACCAGGCCCGGGGCGTGCGACGACGATCCCCCGGTGGCAGGGAGCGGGCCCTGGTCGACCACGGTCACTTCGGTCCAGCCTCGCGCGGAAATCTCGTCAGCGAGCGCCGCTCCCACGACGCCCGCTCCGATGATGACCACTCGGGGTCCCGCCATCGCCGCACCTCCGACTTGAAAGCAATCAAGTTGCTGTCTGCGCAACATGCTTCAGGTTGCGCAACTCAATGTGCCTGTCACGAGGAGTGGGTGTCAAGGGGTCCGTGACGTCGGAAAACAGCCCGAAACGCGACGAGGCCCGGCAGGCTGCCAGCGCAGCCTGCCGGGCCCGTCCGGCGGGTTTCCGGGTCGCTCGTGCGTCAACGGTCCAGCTCCGGAGGGGGGCCGGAGACGGAGCCGCGTCGCGCCCTACTTGATCCAGGCGTCAACCTTGTCGCGGTTGGCGTCGACCCACTTCTTCGCCGCGGCGTCGTCGGACATCTTGTCCTGGGCTATGTACTTGGCCACGGTGTTCTGGTCGTCGTTCGTCCAGTTGAAGTTCTTCACCAGGTTGTAGGCGGGGCTGCCCGACGTGGAGAACTTGGCGCTGACGATCTTGTCCAGGTCGTACACGGGATAGTCACAGGCGACCTTGGCCGCGACGGCGTCGCAGCCCGACGTGTACTTCGGCAGGTTCACCTTGACCAGCGGCACCTCGGACAGGAACCACTGCGGCTCGTAGAAGTAGCCGATCACCCACTGCTTGTTCTTCTCGGCGGTCCGGAAGGCCTGGATGAGCGCGGTCTCGCTGCCCGCGTACACCACCTTGTAGTCCAGCTTCAGGTTCGTCACCAGCGCCGCGTCGTTGGTGACGTACGACGGGTCGCCGTCCAGGAGCTGGCCCTTGCCGCCCGACTCCGATGTCTTGAAGTTGGACGCGTACTTGTTGAGGTTCTTCCAGTTGGTGATGTCCGGGTGCGCCTTGGCCAGCCACGGCGGCACGTACCAGCCGATGATGCCCTTGTTGCCGGTCTGCCCCGCCTCGACGGCGGTCTTCTGCCCGGATATGTACTTCTTCTTCAGGTCGTCGTGGCCCCAGTTCTCCAGGACCGCGTCGACCTCGCCCGTGCCGAAGCCCTGCCAGGCGATCTGCTCCTTCAGGTCCTTCTTGTTGACCGTACAGCCGAGGTCGTGCTGCGCGACGTACGCGACGACCGCCGCGTCCGCCTCGTAGCCCACCCACGGGTTGACCGCGAGGTTGAAGGTGCCGCACTTGCCCGAGCTCTTGGAGCCGGAGGAGGCGGTGTCGCCGACCTTCGCTCCGCCGCATGCGGTGAGAGTGAGACCGAGGACGGCCAGGCCGGCCGCGCCGGTTCGCCAGTGTCTTGCCATGGTGTCGTGCTCCTTAAGCGCTGGTACGGCGCGCCGCTGCCTGAGTGATCCGGTCGAACATGACTCCGAGCAGTACGATGGCGAGCCCCGCCGCCAGCCCCTTGCCGTACAGCTCTCCCTGCGAGAATCCGGCCACGACGTCGTAGCCGAGGGCGCCGGCTCCCACCAGGCCGCCCACAACAACCATCGACAGCACATAGATCAGGCCCTGGTTGGTCGCGAGAGTCAGGGCGCTGCGTGCCATCGGCAGTTGAACTTTGGTGATGATCTGCCAGGTGTTGCACCCGGCAGCGGTGGCCGCCTCGACGGTGGTCTCGGGCACGGCCCGCACTCCGTCGGCGGTGATCTTGATGGCGACCGGCGCGGCGTAGACGACGGCGGCGACGATCGCGGTGAAGCGCGTCGCGCCGAACAGCGCGAGGAACGGCACCAGATAGACGAACGGCGGCATGACCTGCGCCGCGTCCAGGGTGGGCCGCAGCAGCCGGTCCACCAGCATGCTGCGCCCCATCCACACTCCGAAGGCGATGCCGAACACCATCACCAGCACGGTCGCCACGAGCGTCGACGCCAGCGTCGTCATGCTGTCCGACCACACGCCCGTGCCGACAAGGAGGCCCACGCACACAGCGGTCGTGACCCCGGCCCGCCAGCCGCCGAGCACCACGCCGATCCCGATCAGCGCCGCGCCCACGAGCCACCACGGGGAGTCGGTGAGCAGCGACTGGAAGGGGTTCAGCAGTCCGTTGGTGATGGCGTCGCGGAATCCGTTCGTGATGCCCGACAGGTTGTCCTGCGCCCACGTCGTCACGCTGTCCGCCGCGCTCGCGATATGGCTGCCGGCGCTGCCCTGGCCGGGGAACTGCGCCGCCCACAGGTACGTGTGCGACAGGTACACCAGTACCAGCACGACCACCCCGCCCGCCGCAAGCAGCGGCCGGCGCCACTTGAGGAAGCGGCCACCCGAGTTCCGGGCCTGCTCCGCACGTGTACTCGACGCGGTCGTGACCCGGTCGAGGACGATGGCCATGATCACGATGGCCAGGCCCGCGTTGAAGGCCGTACCGACGTCGAGCGACTGCAGGGCCTGGACGACGGTCTTGCCGAGGCCGGGTGCGTCGATCAGGGCCGCGATGGTCACCATGGCCAGGGCGGCCATGATGGTCTGGTTCACGCCCATCACCACGGTCCGCTTGGACATCGGCAGCAGCACCTTCAGCAGCGACTGCCACCGGGTCGAGCCCAGCGAGTCGGCCGCCTCGACGGTGGTCTCCGGTACGGAACGGATTCCGTGCGCGGTGATACGGATCGCCGGCGGGGCCGCGTAGATCACCGTGGCGATCACGGCGGAGGCCGGGCCGATGAGGAAGATCAGGGTCAGCGGGGCCAGGTAGACGAAGGTCGGCATCGTCTGCATGAAGTCCAGGAAGGGCGTGATGATCCGGTTGAACCGGTCGGACAGCCCCGCCCACACACCCAGCGGAATCGCGAACACCAGCGCCACCAGAACCGCGGAGAGGGTGAGCGCCAGGGTGTCCATGCTCTGCTGCCACAGGCCCTGCAGCCCGAAGAAGGTGAAGCCGGCCATGGCCACGAGCGCGACCCGCCAGTTGCCCACGGCCCAGGAGACGAAGCCCGTGATGCCGACGACACCGAGCCAGCCGATCTGTGGCACCGGGCGGTCGCCGCTCGACTGCGAGATCAGGTCCTGGACGAAGGTCACCAGGTTGTCGATGACCAGGCGGATCTCGTTGAAGAAGTAGAGGAAGAGCGGGTTGGAGTTGCGGTTGGCGCCGACCGAGTCGCTGAGGTCGTTGAACCAGCGGTGCAGACCGGTGAGGTCTGCCGCCGCCAGCGTCAGGGTCTGCTTTCCGCGCAGCACCGCGAAGAGCACCAGCCAGACGACCAGGATCGCGGCCACCATCATCGAGCGGCTGACCTTGCGCACGCCCGCGACCGCCGGCGCGGCCCCCGCCACCTGCTCGGTTTTCTCCGGTTTCTCTATGGCGACGGTCATCACATGTCGCCTTCCTGCCCGGCGACCACCGCGAGGATCTCCTCGTCACCGACGATGCCGAGCAGCTTGCCGTTCTCGACGACCTTGACCGGCTCGTCCGCCGCCAGTACGGCCCGGGTGGCTTCCCGCACCACGACGTCCGGGCCCAGCTCGGGACCGTCCAGGGCGTCGCCGTCCACCGCCGGACGCATAATCCACCGCAGAGTCAGTACGTCGCCGCGCGGCACGTCCTTGACGAACTCGCGTACGTAGTCGTCGGCCGGGGCGCCTACCAACTCGTCGCCGGTACCGCACTGGACCATCTTGCCGTCACGCATGATGAGGATGCGGTCGCCCAGCTTGAGCGCCTCGGAGAGGTCGTGGGTGATGAACACCATCGTCTTGCCGACCTCGTGGTGCAGACGGATGACCTCGTTCTGCATGTCACGGCGGATCAGCGGGTCGAGCGCCGAGAACGGTTCGTCGAAGAGCAGCACGTCCGGATCACCGGCCAGCGCCCGGGCGAGACCGACGCGCTGCTGCATACCGCCGGAGAGCTGGTCGGGGTAGGAGTTCTCATAGCCGGAGAGGCCGACCAGTTCGACGACCTCCAGCGCCCGCTTGGTGCGCTCGGCCTTGCTCATGCCGCGGATCTCCAGACCGAAGGACACGTTGTCGACGACCCGGCGGTGGGGCAGCAGCCCGAAGTGCTGGAAGACCATGGAGAACTTGCGGCGCCGCAGTTCACGCAGACGCTTGTCGTCCGCGTCGCGGATGTCCTCGCCCTCGAAGACGATCTCCCCGGCGGTGGGTTCGATCAGCCGGGTCAGACATCGCACCAGGGTGGACTTGCCGGAGCCGGACAGACCCATGACGACGAAGACCTCGCCGGGCGAGACCTCGAAGTTCACGTCGCGCACGGCGGCGGTGCATCCGGTGCGGTCCATCAGCTCGCGGCGGGTGAGCCCGCACAGCTCCTCGGAGTCCGGTACCTGGTCTGCCTTCGGCCCGAACACCTTCCACAGCTTGCGCACGGATATGACCGGGGTGGGGGCCGAGTCCTGTGGCGTGCCGCGCCGCTGCGGCACCTCGGTCTGTGCTGGGGTCACGATCGACCTCTTTTCGGCGTTCAGCCGCGGAACCAGTGCTGCGGCCGGGGTTGGATGTTCTGCCAGATGTGCTTGGGCTCTCGGTACTCGTCCAGGCCGGTCGGTCCCAGCTCCCGGCCCACGCCCGAGTGCCCGAAGCCACCCCATTCCGCTTGCGGCACGTAGGGGTGGTAGTCGTTGATCCACACCGTGCCGTGGCGCAGCCGCCGGGCGACCCGCTGGGCCTTTCCGGCGTCCTGCGTCCAGACGGCGCCGGCGAGTCCGTACTCGGTGTCGTTGGCGATGCGTACGGCGTCGTCCTCGCCGTGGAAGCGCTCCACGGTGAGCACGGGGCCGAAGGACTCCTCGTGCACGACACGCATGTCCTGCCGGCACTCGTCGAGCACGGTGGGCGGATAGTAGTGGCCGTTCGCCAGTGCGGGGTCGCCGGGGCGTTCGCCGCCGCAGCGCAGTACGGCGCCTTCGGCGAGGCCCGCCTCGACATACGCCTCGACCTTCTCCCGGTGATGCGCGGAGATCAGGGCCCCGGTCTCGGCCTCGGGGTCGAAGGGTCCGCCGAGGCGGATCTGCCGGGCGCGGCGGACGACCTCGTCGACGAAGGCGTCGTGGAGGGAGTCCTCGACGATCAGACGGGCGCCTGCCGAGCAGACCTGGCCCGAGTGCAGAAAGACGGCCGTGAGGGCGAAGTCCACGGCCGTCTCGAAATCGGCGTCGGCAAAGATGACGTTGGGGTTCTTGCCGCCGAGCTCCAGCGCCACCTTTTTCACGGTCGAGGCGGCGGTGGCCATGATGCGCTTGCCGGTTTCCAGGCCTCCCGTGAAGGAGACCATGTCGACGGCCGGTTCCTCGGAGAGCGGTGCGCCCGCCTCGGGGCCCGTGCCCAGGACGAGATTGGCGGCGCCGGCCGGGAGCCCGGCCTCCTCAAGGGCCCGCATCAGCAGGATCGAGGTGGAGGGGGTGAGCTCGCTGGGCTTGAGGACGATCGTGTTGCCCGCGAGCAGGGCGGGCGCGACCTTCCACGACGCCTGGAGCAGCGGGTAGTTCCAGGGGGTGATGAGCCCGCACACGCCGACCGGTTCGTAGACGACGCGGCTGACGGCGTCGTCGCGGCCGGTGTCGATCACCCGGCCGGCATCGGTGCCCCCGATCCCGCCGTAGTAGCGGAAGCAGGAGACAACGTCGGCGATGTCGTACTCGCTCTCCACCAGCCGCTTGCCGGTGTCCAGCGATTCGGCGCGGGCGAATTCCTTGGCGTCGCGCTCGATGAGGTCGGCGGTGCGCAGCAGCAGCGCACCGCGCTCCCGCTCGGGGGTGTGCGGCCAGGGTCCTTCGTCGAAGGCCCGGCGGGCCGCGGCGATCGCGGCCTCGGTGTCGGGACGCGTCCCCTCGGACACGGTCGCCGCGAGCGTGCCGTCAGCGGGACAGCGGATTTCCCGGTGACCTCCGGCCACCGCATCGCGCCATTCTCCGTCCACATACAGGTCTGCCACGTGTGGAGCCCTTCGAGCGAATTCCGTTGCGCATCGTGCACCGTATTGCTTGTGGTGGAACACCTTGGCGAATGTGCGGACATACGTCAAGGGGTTGGCAGATGACGATTTCGCCATGCGGGCAGTTGCGGGGCCGCTCTTGACCACAAGCCGCGCCAAGCCCAACCATGTTGCGTATCGCTCACCATGTTGTGCAATACGCACCGACGGAGGCTGCACATGTCCCCTCGACCGCATCCTGGCCGTGAGTACGTCCTCACTCTCTCGTGTCCGGACAGCGCCGGGCTGGTCCACGCCGTGAGCGGCTTTCTCGTCAGGAACTCCGGCAACATCCTGGAGAGCCAGCAGTTCGATGATCGACTCCAGGGCCGTTTCTTCATGAGGGTCCACTTCGACGTTTCCGATCCAAACGCCGATTTGAAAAATCTGCGTTACCGATTCGGTCCGGTCGCCGAGGCCTACCGGATTTCCTGGACCCTCTGGGACGCCTCGACACCGACCCGGACGCTCATCATGGTGTCCAAGTTCGGACACTGCCTCAACGATCTGCTCTTCCGGCAGCGCACCGGCGCTCTCAACATCGAGATCCCCGCGATCGTCTCCAATCACCGGGACTTCGAGGGACTGGCGGAGACCTACGGCGTCCCCTTCCACCACATCCCGGTGACCAAGGACACCAAGGCCGACGCCGAGGCGCGCCTGCTGGAGCTCGTGCGCGAGCTTGACATCGACCTGGTGGTGCTGGCCCGCTACATGCAGGTCCTCTCCGACGACCTGTGCAAACAGCTGGAGGGCCGCGCCATCAACATCCACCACTCCTTCCTCCCCAGCTTCAAGGGCGCGCGCCCCTACCAGCAGGCGTACGCGCGCGGGGTGAAGCTTGTCGGCGCGACGGCGCACTATGTGACACCGGACCTTGACGAGGGACAGATCATCGATCAGGACGTGGTCCGGGTGGACCACTCCCTCGATCCGGACGAGCTGGTCACGGTCGGGCGGGATGTGGAGGCGCAGGTGCTCGCACACGCGGTGAAGTGGCACAGCGAAAGCCGCGTCATGGTAGACGGCAACCGCACGGTTGTCTTCCGCTGAGCCGAGCACGAGCGATGGGCGGGCCGGGATCCGGCCCGCCCTTCGCCGTATACGGCCTGTGACGCCGGCTCTTGGGGCGCAGGCCGACACATACAGCCCGTCCGGCGCTTGAGGATGAGGCGTTGAGGCGACAGGGAGGTCTGGGGGCGCAGCCCCCAGCGAGACCCGCTGCACCCCGGGCACCAGTGAGGCTACCCTAGGGCCTGTGTGATGTCCTGATCAATCTTGCCGATCCGGGTCCGTCGGGAAGGCGGATCCGGTAGGAAGGCAATCGTGACGCGCAGGCAACTCACCGACGAGCAGTGGCAGTT
>NZ_JBSFVU010000062.1:0-22102 GCF_053592475.1 Streptomyces sp. NPDC002671 | reverse complement strand
GCCGTGCCTGCATCGGCATACGGGCCCGCAGCAACCCGACATGACAGCCCATCACCGGGCGATCTCACCCAACCCGTGACCTCGCAAAGTCCCTGGCCTCCGGGCCGGGCACGTACGTGCCCTTCCTGATGGTCTTCGGCATCCTCGGCCTCCTCGTCGCCGTCGTCATCGTCGCCAATGTCATCAGTGGCGCCGTCGTCTCCGGTTTCCGGCACATCGGTGTGCTCAAGTCCCTCGGCTACACGCCACGTCAGGTCGTCGGGGTCTATCTGCTGATGGTTTCGCTGCCCGCGGTGATCGGCAGCGCCCTGGGCACGGTTGGTGGCGTCCTGGTCACGGAGCCGCTGCTGACCAACGCGTTCCAGGGAACGGGCATGGACCTCAACGGTGTCGCGGTCAGCTGGTGGGTGCCGGTGGCCGCGCTGGTCGGCATGCCGCTCCTCGCCATCCTCGCGGCGGCCGTCCCGGCGATGCGGGCCCACCGGCTCTCCGCGGCCGAGGCGATCAGCGCGGGCAGCGCGCCGCGCCGGGGCCGCGGGCTCCGGATCCAGCGTCGGCTGAGCGGCAGCTCGCTGCCGCGCTCGGTCAGCCTCGGCCTGGGTCAGCTCTTCGCGCGGCCGGCCCGTACCGCGATGACGCTGCTGGCCGTCCTCCTCGGCGTGACCACCGCGGCCTTCGCGACCGGCCTGGCCGGTACGGTCACCAAGTTCGGGCAGGCCAGGAGCCCGGAGTCCGCCGCCCAGCTCGTCGTCCAACCCGGCCAGCCGCAGTTCGGCGAGAAGGCGCCGAAGCTGGACGATGAACGGACCGAGAAGGCGCTGCGGTCTCTGCGGGGCACCAAGAGCGTGACGGTCGACGTGCACGTCCCGGTGTCCATCACGGGGTCACAGCGGGTCGTCGCCGAGTTCTGGCGCGGGGACACCTCCACGCTCGGCTTCCAGGACCGGATCGTCAAGGGACACTGGATCGAGAAGCCCGGGCAGGTCGCCGCGTCGACGGCGTTCCTGCACGACCGGGGGCTGCACGTCGGTGACCGGCTGACCATGGAGGTGAGCGGCAAGCCGACCCGCGTCACCGTCGTGGCGTCGCTGATGAGCAATGGGGATCTGCTCTACGCGGACTGGCGGACGCTGTCCGCCCTCAACCTGGACGTCACGCGGCTCAACTCCCGCTTCCAGTACCTCGTGCAGGTGTCCCCCGGCACGAACATCGCCCAGTACGTCGGCGCGGTGCGGTCGACGGACCCGGGCCTCTACACCCGCCCGGCCGACAACTCGTCCGGCTTCGCCGCGGCCGTCATCAGCCTGTCGGCGGTCCTCACCCTCATGCTGACCACAGTCGCAGGGCTCGGGGTGTTCAACACGGTCGTGCTCAACACCCGTGAACGCCGCCGTGACCTCGGCACGCTGCAGTCGATCGGCATGACACCCCGTCAGGTCATCGGCATGACGGTGACGTCGATGGCCGCGGTCGGGGCGATCGGTGGAGTGCTCGGGCTCCCTCTGGGCGTCCTGGCCCACCGCATGATCGTGCCGATCACCGGTGAGGCGGCGAAGGTGGAGCTCCCGGCGCGCATGCTGGACGTGTATCAGGCACCGGTCCTGCTGCTCCTCGGCCTCGCCGGCATCGTGATCGCGGTTCTGGGAGCGTTCTTCCCGGCACGCGCGACGACCCGCATGGCCACCGCGGAGGCGCTGCGCAGCGAATGACGGGCAGGGTTTTCCGGAATCCCCCGCGGAAAACCCTGCGACCACGGACGCCGACCACCAACCGGTGGTCGGCGTCCGCACGTTCGTCGAGGAATTCCACTCACCTTCCCGGCCGAGAGCAGACATGCGAGCATGCCACAAGGCTTCTCCCTCCAAAGGGCCTACCGACAAGCCGCGTTGCCGTCTTCGGGCAGTCGCGCCCTCTCAACCGCGGCCGTTCACCACAGCATTGCCGTCCGGCTTTTTCCGGCACCACACGCGGTACCGAATTTCTGGCATTCATGGAGAGTTCATGGGCATCGGTCATGCACGCGAGCACCTACCCGCAGACAGCAGGACGAGCAGTCCGGACAGCGAGGAGGAGGTACCGCACCTCGACCGCGCAGCCGTCGAACGGGCCGGGAGGCGCCTGGCCGGCCGGGTGTGGCGGACGCCCGTCCTGCGCTGCGACCAACTGGACGCCCGCTGCGGCGCACGCCTGTGGCTGAAGGCGGAGAACCTGCAGCGCGGTGGCTCGTTCAAGGTCCGCGGGGCGCTCCTCGCGGTGGAGCACCTCGCCGCGGCCGGCAGCCGCGGGATAATCGCGCAGAGCACCGGCAACCATGCGATCGCGGTCGCCCTCGCCGCCCGGCAGCACGGACTTCCGGCCATCGTGGTCCTTCCGTCCGACGCCCCGCCCGCCAAGATCCACCGGATCCGGGAGGCCGGCGCCAAGGTGGTGACGGCCAGCACCCTGCTCGCCGACCGGGTGGCAGCCGTGGCGGAACTGCGCGAGGTACACGGCTACGACGTCATCGACCCGTACCAGAACCCGCACGTCGTCGCGGGTCAGGCAACCGCCACAGCCGAACTGCTCGACCAGACCGCGGCGGACGGCGTCCACCTGGACGCGGTGGTCGTCCCCGTCGGTGGCGGCAGCGCGATCGCCGGTGCCTGCCTGACTGCCGAGGGGCGCGGGGTGGCCGTGGTCGGGGCCGAGCCGCAGGCCGTGCCCGCGCTCACCTCGGCGCTGCGCGCGCAGCGGCCGGTGACCGTGTCCGCCGAGCACACCATCGCCGACGGGCTGCGCCCCGACCGGATCGGCGCCCTGCCGTTCGCCATCGCCCACGGGGCCGTGGCCGCGGTCGAGACGGTGTCGGAGGAAGCCATCGCCGAGGCGATGCGGGGCGCGTTCCTGCATGCCCGGCTGGTGATCGAGCCCGCGGCAGCCACCGCGCTCGCCGCCGCCCTGGAGCACGCGTCCCACCACGGCGCGGACATCGGAGTGCTGCTCAGTGGCGGAAACGTCGAGCCGAGCCTGGCCGCCTCACTGCTGACCGGCCAGGGGGTCCCCGCCCCGCACACCGCGGTGGCCTGAGGCCGCCGGCAGCGCCTCGGGGCGGAACGGGCCGGAGGAGGCGGACAGCGGAAACGAGCGGGCCGGGCGTTCGGCGACACGGAGGTCGTCGAACGCCCGGCCCGCTCAGGCATGTCCGCCGGTGCCGCGCGGCGGCGTGCGCCGCCGCGCGGGAGCCGTCAGTCGTCCAGGCCCAGCCAGTCCGCCACGGCAGACCACACCTCGGCCAGGTTGTCCGGCATGCCCATCTCGTTGTGCGTGCAGTCGACTCCGGCCCGGTGGATCTTCCCGGAGACGTGGGGCTGCCACGCCTCGGCGGTGACCGGGCGGTCCGAGTCCTCCCGGTCGGCCGTGATCAGCAGGATGTCGCCGTCGAACCGGCCCTGCTCATGGCGCCGTTGGAGCTCGCGCTGGTTGATCAGGATCCGCGCGATGTTCCGGTACTCCTCCTCCGTGGTGGCCCCGAGCGCACCCCCCGCCTGGCGGCGCACCATCTCGGTCACGTTCGCCAGCATCTCGCCAGACACCTCCGTGCTGTCGTCCAGGGGCCCGGCGTCCGGATCCGGCACCGTCGGGTTCTGGTCCAGGACGACCAGCGCCGCGACCTCCTCGCCCGCGGCGCGCAGCCGCACGGCGACCTCGTGCCCGACCACCGCGCCGAAGGACCAGCCCAGCAGGTGGTACGGGCCGGAGGGCTGCACCCTGCGGATCTGCTCGACGTAGCGGTCCGCCATCTCCCCCACGGAACGGGCGAGTCGGTCGGCCCCCTGCAGCCCGCGGTCCTGCAGACCGTACAACGGGATGCCGCTCGGCACGTACCGGGCCAGCGGCATGTAGCACCAGCTCAGACCGTCGGCGGGGTGCAGGCAGAAGAAGGGTGGCCTGCTGCCTTCGGTGCGGATCGGCAGCAGCTCGTCGAGGGCGCTGCGCAGAGACGACAGGCTCATCCCCTTCATGAGTTCGCCGACGGTGGGTGCGGCGAACACATCGCGGACCGCGATGGACACGCCCCGCTCCCGCAGCCGCTCCACGAGCCGGACCGCCAGCAGGGAGTGCCCGCCCAGGGCGAAGAAGTCGTCGTCGACCGCGACCGACTCCACCCCGAGGACCTCGGCGAACGCCGCGCACAGGCTCGCCTCGAAACCGGTGACGGCCCCCTTGGCGGCGGGGTCGGCAGCGGTGACCCCCGGCACGGGCAGCGCCTTGCGGTCCAGCTTGCCGTTGGGCATCAGCGGCAACCGGTCGATCACCACCACCGCGGACGGCACCATGTACCCCGGCATCCGGCCCTGGGCGAGGCCGCGCACCGCCTGGCCCAGCTCCCCCGCCTCCTGCGGCCCGGTTGCCGAGTCCGGCACCACGTAGGCCACCAGGCGGTGGTCGCCCGGCGTGTCCTCACGTACCACGACCACGGCCTGCCCGACCGAGGGGTGCGTGGCGAGAACAGCCTCGATCTCGCCGAGTTCGACCCGGAAGCCGCGCACCTTGACCTGGTCGTCGGCGCGTCCGACGTACTGCAGCTCGCCGTCCGCGGTCCACCGGACCACGTCGCCGGTCCGGTACATCCGCTCGCCCGCCGCGCCGAACGGGCAGGCGACGAAGCGCCCCGCCGTCAGCCCCGGCCGGCCCAGGTACCCGCGGGCCAGACCCTCACCGGCGATGTACAGCTCGCCCGCCACGCCGGGCGCGACCGGGACCAGGCCGGCGTCGAGGACGTAGACCCGGGTGTTGCCGATCGGCGAGCCGATCGACGTGACGTCGGCCGCGTCCGGCCGGAACACCTTGGCGGTCGACCAGGTGGTGGTCTCCGTCGGGCCGTACAGGTTCGTCAGGGTCGGCGTCCGGCCGAGCAGGGTGCGGGCCAGGTCTCCGGGCAGCGCCTCGGCACCGACCAGCGCGCGGACCCGCGTGAAGTCGACCGGGTCGTCGGCGTCGGCCACCAGACCGCGCCACAGGCTCGGCGTCGCGTGCACCATCGTCACGCCGGCGGTGCGGATCAGCTCCCGCAGCGCCCACGGGTCGAGGACCTGCTCCTGCGCGGCGAGGACCAGCCGGGCACCGCCCAGCAGCGGCAGGTAGAACTCGAACCCGGCCATGTCGCAGCCGTGGGTGCTCACCGCGAGCAGGCGGTCGTCGGCGGTCAACGGGAAGTCGTGCTGCATCGCCTCCAGGAAGTTGACAATCGCCCGGTGTTCGACGAGCACGCCCTTGGGGCGTCCGGTGGAGCCGGAGGTGTAGATCACCCACATCGGGTGCCCGGGCAGCAGCGGACGTGTGCGCTCGTCGTCGTCGACGGCCCGGTCCGGCAGAGCCGCGAGCTCCGCGGTCACCTCGGGGTCGTCGAGCAGCACCACAGGGACGCCGGATGCGCCGTCGGCGCCCACGTCGAACGACCCGAGCCGGTGCCGCATGCCCTCGCCGCTGAGCACGCACACCGCCGCGGAGTCGGCGATGACGTACGCGATGCGGTCGGCTGGGTAGTTCGGGTCGATCGGCAGGTAGGCGGCGCCCGCCTTGACCACGCCGAGCAGCGCCACGACCAGGTCGACGGTGCGGTCGAAGACGACCGCGACGACCGACTCCGGTCCCACGCCCCGGCCGACGAGGTACCGGGCCACGCGGTTGGCTCGCGCGTCCAGCTCGGCGTAGCTGAGGGCGACGTCACCGAAGGCCAGGGCGGTCGCGTCGGGAGTGCGCGCGACCTGTGCCTCGAACAGGGCGCCGACCGTGGTGTCCGGCAACTCGGCCGTGGTGTCGTTCCACTCGGTCAGAATGCGGTGCCGTTCGTCGTCGTCCAGGACGTCCACGGCGCTGAGCCGGGTGTCCGGGGCGGCGGAGAGGGCCGCGAGGACACGGTTGAGGTATGTGCCGATTCGCACCACCGACGCGGGTTCGAAGAGGTCCGCGGAGGCGGCCACGGTGCCGCGCAGGCCCGCGGGCGCGCCCTGGGCGTCGTACGTCTCGACCATGCTCACGTCCAGGTCGAACTTGACCACCGACTCCGTCACGGACGCCTCGTCCGGCGCCGCGTCGGACGCCGGCCGGGGCGCGGCGCCCGCGCCGGTGGTGAGGCCGGGCAGGTCGACTACCGCGTCGGCGGTGTTCTCCAGGAGCAGCATCACCTGGAACAGCGGGTGGCGGGCCAGCGACCGGGCGGGGGCGAGCTCCTCGACGAGCCGCTCGAAGGGGACGTCCGCGTGGGCGAACGCGCCGAGGCCCGCCTCCCGGACCCGTTCCAGGACCTTGCGGTAGGTCGGGTCCTGCGACAGGTCGGTGCGCAGCACGAACGTGTTGACGAAGTAGCCGACGAGGTCGTCGAGGGCTTCGTCGGTGCGTCCGGCGTGTGCCGAGCCGATGGGGATGTCGGTGCCCGCGCCGAGGCGGGACAGGAGCACCGCGAGGGCGCCGTGCAGCGCCATGAACATCGTCACGCCCTCAGTCCGCGCGACCTCAAGAAGCCTCGCGTGCACCTCGGCCGGAACCTCGATCGGCACCTGGTGGCCCTGGTGGCCGACCACGGCCGGGCGCCCCCGGTCGGTCGGCAGCGTGAGCTCCTCGGGGAGGCCGGCGAGGGCCTCGCGCCAGTAGGCGACCTGACGGGAGAGCAGGCTGTCCGGGTCGTCCCCGTCGCCGAGCACCTCGCGCTGCCACAGCGCGTAGTCGGCGTACTGCAACGGCAGTTCCTGCCACTGCGGGGCGCGGCCCTCGCTGCGCGCGGCGTACGCCACGGACAGGTCACGGGCCAGCGGTGCCCAGGACCAGCCGTCGGTGGCGATATGGTGGATCACCACCACCAGGACGTGGTCGTCCGCGCCCGCCTGGAACAGCCAGGCCTTGATCGGTACCTCCGCCGACAGGTCGAAGGCGTGGCGTTGGGCGTCGGCTGCCGCCCCCGGCAGCTCCGCCGGGGTGACCCGGGTGACGGTGAGCTCCCACTGCAGTGCGGCCGGGTCGAGGACCTGCTGGTACGGCTCGCCGTCCGCCGCCGCGTACACGGTGCGCAGCACTTCGTGGCGGGCGATGACGTCCCGGAACGCCGCGTTCAGCGCCGTGTGGTCCACCTCGCCCGCAAGCCGTACGGCGACGGGGATGTTGTAGGTGTCGCCGGCGCCTTCGAGCTTGTCGATGATCCACAGGCGGCGCTGTCCGTACGACAGCGGCAGCCGGGCGGGCCGGGCGCCGGGCTCCAGCGGCGGCCGGGCCTCGCGCGCCCCGGCCAGGTGCTCGGCCAGACCGGCGACGGTCGGCGCCTCGAACAGGTCGCGGATCTCCATCTCGACGCCGAGCAGGGTCCGGATCCGGCTGATCAGCCGGACCGCGAGCAGTGAGTGGCCGCCGAGCTCGAAGAAGTCGTCGTGCACGCCGACCGAGGGCACTCCGAGGACCTCGGCGAAGGCCACGCAGAGGAGCTCCTCCTGGAGACCGCCCGCCCGGTTCCGGCCGCCCGGCTGCGCGGTCCCGTGGTAGTCCGGGGCGGGCAGGGCCCTGCGGTCGAGCTTGCCGTTGCCCGTCAGCGGCAGCCGGTCGAGGACCACCACCGCCGAGGGCACCATGTGCTCCGGCAGGCGCTGCGCGGCGAACTTGCGAATGGCCGCGGGCAGCCCCGGGTCCTGCGCGGTCTCCGGGTCGTCGACCACGGCGTAGGCGACGAGGCGCCCGTCACCGGGGATGTCCTCGCGAACGATCACCGCCGCCTGGTCCACCATCGGGTGGGCGGCCAGGGCCGACTGGACCTCACCGGGCTCGATGCGGAAGCCGCGGATCTTCACCTGTTCGTCGGCGCGCCCTTCGAACACCAGGCGGCCGTGCGCGTCCCAGCGCGCCAGGTCGCCGGTGCGGTACATCCGCTCGCCCGCCCGCCCGAACGGGCTGGCCACGAACCGCTCCGCGGTCAGGCCGGGACGGCGCACGTAGCCGCGCGCCACGCCCGCCCCGGCGACGTACAGCTCACCGGCCGCGCCGACCGGCACCGGCCGGAGCCGGGCGTCCAGGACGTAGAAGCGCGTGTTGGCGAGCGGCGTGCCCACGGGGACCGCGCCGTCGGCCACCACGTCGGCCGTCAGCGGGGTCGTGGCCACGCCGATGGTGGTCTCCGTCGGGCCGTAGTGGTTGAACACCGTACGCCCGTCCGCGGCGGCCAGGAGGGTCCGCACCCACTCGGGCTGCGCGGCCTCGCCGCCGAGGACGAGCGACTTGGCGGGCAGCACCGCGGCCAGGTCTCCGGCCGCGCCGAGCGCCGCCAGGTGGGAGGGCACCACCTTGAGGTGGTCGATGCGGTGCTCGGCCATGTAGCGGCTGACGGCCACCGGGTCGGTGACCGCGCCCTCGGCCAGGATGTGCAGTTGCCCGCCGGTGGTCAGGCTCGCGAACACCGTGGTGTTGCCCAGGTCGGTGGCCTGCGCCTGGAGCAGCGCGTACCGGTCGCCCGGTGCGCCGAGCCCGACGCGGCCCGGCACGGAGGCCACGTAGTTGGCCAGCGAGCCGTGGGTGACCGCGACGCCCTTGGGGCGGCCCGTCGACCCGGAGGTGTAGATGACA
The DNA here is from genome assembly GCF_053592475.1 of Streptomyces sp. NPDC002671. Taxonomy (NCBI): domain Bacteria; kingdom Bacillati; phylum Actinomycetota; class Actinomycetes; order Kitasatosporales; family Streptomycetaceae; genus Streptomyces; species Streptomyces sp. NPDC002671. Next base: position 13,519 of record NZ_JBSFVU010000062.1, on the reverse strand, counting down.
TACGCGAGCCCGTCCGGGGCCGTCGTCACCTGCGGGGCCGACTCTTCGGCCGCGGCCAGCTGCATGGCCATCAGCGGGGAGTCGAGCGCGACGAGCCGCTTGCCCGCCGGCAGGTCGTCCAGGATCTCCTCGGTGGTCAGCGTCAACGCGGCACGGCTGTCGGTGATGAGGTACGCGACGCGGTCGGCGGGCTGCCCGGGGTCGATCGGCAGATAGGCCGCGCCGGCCTTCCACACGGCCAGGATCGCCGCGATCATCTCCGGTCCGCGGCCCAGGCAGAGACCCACCAGGGACTCCGCCCCCACGCCCTGGTCCACCAGGTAGTGGGCAAGGCGGTTGGCGCGGGCGTCGAGTTCCGCGTACGACACCTCCGTACCGTCGACGACGATCGCCAGGGCGTCCGGGGTTCGGGCGGCCTGCTCCTCGAACCGGGCCGCCACCGTTCCGGCGGGTACCTCGGCCGCGGTGTCGTTCCACTCCTCCAGGACCCGGTGCAGCTCGTCCTGGGGCAGCACGTCGACCGAGCTCAGCGGCAGTTCGGGGCCGCCGTCCAGCGCGGAGTCCAGCGCTGTGACCAGGTCGTCGAGGGCGGTGCGCACCAGCAGGCCCACCGCGTGCGGGTCACCGGGGTCGGCGGAGTCCACGGCCAGGCCCATGCTGTCGCCGTTGTCGTCCACCGCGACGGTCAGCGGGTAGTTGTTGAGCGGCCGCATGAACAGCCTGCGGATGCCCTCGAACCCCTCCTCCTGGCTGTGGTCCGTGGTGCGGGCGACCGGGCCGGTGGTGTTGTGGCGGTAGTTCAGGAGTGTGGTGAACAGAGGGGTGTCGCCGCTGACGCCGCTGGCGCCCTGAGCGACGGCGAGCGGCGCGTGCTCGTGTTCGAGGAGCCCGGCCAGCTGGCTGCGCATCGCGCCGATGGCCTCCAGGACGCCGACACCGGACACGCGCACGCGGACCGGCAGGGTGTTCATGAAGAGACCGAGCACCCGGTCGGAGCCCGCGCCGGAGTTCATCCGGCCGAACAGGACGGTGCCGAAGACCACGTCCTCGCGGCCGCTGACCGCGGCAAGGGCCCTGGCGTACGCCACGTGCAGCAGGGTTGCGGGGCTGGTTCCGAGGCGGCGCGCGGTGGCACGTACCCGGGTGTCGAGGGAGGGCTCGAATCCGAGGTGGGCGTTGCTCAGGTCGGTGCCGTCGCCGTGCACGTCCGCGACGCCGTACGCAGAGGTCGGTTCGGTCACATCGCCGAGGAGCTCGGCGAAGTACCGCTCGTACTCCTCGCGCCGGTCTCCGTGACGGGTCTGCGCGACGAAGTCGCGGAAGGGCAGGGGGTCTGCCAGTTCCGCTCCCCGCCCGTTCAGGAAGGCCCGGAGTTCCTCGAACACGGCCTCGAGGGTCGTGTGGTCCTGGACCATGTGGTGCATGCGCAGCAGCGCCGCCCAGCGGTCACTGCCGGGTACGGCCGCGACGTGCAGGTCGACCAGGGGCGCCCGGCTCAGGTCCATGGAGGTACCGCCGAGCTCGAGGAGCTGGTCCACCAGATCCGCGCCGTCCGGATCCAGCGTCACGTGTTCGACCGGGATCCGGGCGTCGCGCGACACCACCTGCACCGGTTCCCGCAGGCCCTCCCACACCACGGAGGTGCGGTAGATGTCATGCCGGTTCACCAGCTGCTGGAGTGCGTCCACGAAGGCGTCGAGGCGGGCGCGCGAGTCGAACTCCAGCGCAGTGGGAGCCGCGTAGGTGTCGCGTCCGGACCCTGCCATCAGGTGGTGGAAGAGCAGACCCTCCTGCAGCGGGGCGAGCGGGTAGACGTCCGCCACGTTGGCGACGCCGCCCTCGACCGTGGCGACGATCCGCTCGATCTCCTCTGCGGTCAGGTCGACCAGCGGCAGCATCTCCGGGGTGAGCTCCTGCGCGCCCTCGGGGATCAGGTTCGGCGGCACCTCGACGCGCGCAGCGGCCGTGCCCCCGGCAAGGCCCGCCACCGTCGGTGTCTCGAACAGCGCCCGGACCGAGATGGCGACGCCGCGCAGCCGCAGCCGTTCCACCAGCGACACCGCAAGCAGGGAGTGCCCGCCGAGGCGGAAGAAGTCGTCGTCGACGCCGACCCGCTCAAGGCCGAGGACCTCGGCGAACACCTCGCACAGGATCTCCTCGCGGGCGTTCGCGGGCCCGCGGCCCGCGCCCGCCGTGTACTCCGGGGTGGGCAGCGCCGTGCGGTCCAGCTTGCCGTTCACCGTCAGCGGCAGCTCGTCGAGGACGACGACCGCGGCCGGCACCATGTGCACGGGCAGCACCTGCGCCGCGAACTGGCGCAGCTCCTGCGCCAGTTCATCTCCCTGCGTGCCCTCACCCGGCACGGCATAGGCCACGAGGCGCTTGTCGCTCGGAGCGTCCTCGCGGGCCAGGACCGCCGCCTGGGCCACGGACGGGTGCTCGGCCAGCAGGGCCGCGATCTCGCCCGGCTCGATGCGGAATCCGCGGATCTTGACCTGCTCGTCGGAGCGGCCCAGGTACTCCAGTTCGCCGTCCGCGCGCCAGCGGGCCAGGTCGCCGCTGCGGTACATGCGCTCGCCCGGTGCGAACGGCGAGGCCACGAACCGCTCGGCCGTGGCCCCGGCCCGGCCCGCATAGCCGCGGGCCAGGCCCGCCCCCGCGATGTACAGGTCGCCCGCCACACCGACTGGCACCGGCGCCAGGCGTGCATCGAGCACATACAGGCGGGTGTTGGCGATCGGCCGCCCGATCGGCACCGATTCGCCCACCTCCTGACCGGCCGCCACCTCGAAGACGCAGCACCCGACCACCGTCTCGGTCGGCCCGTACTCGTTGACCACGACGGAGCCGGGCGCCTGGTCGAGCCAGGCGCGTACATCGGCGCCCTGCAGCGCCTCACCGCCGACGATCCAGCACCGGGCCGCCCCGGCGAGCTCTCCCTCCGGCAGCAGCCGGGAGAGCAGCGGCAGATGCCCGGGCACGACCTTCACCAGGCCGAACGCACCGGAGTCACGCACCGCGGCGGCAAGCCCTTCGGGGCCGCCCTCACGGCTGACCACGACTCGGGAGCCGGACACCAGGGGCAGGAGCAGGCTCGTTACCGTCAGGTCGAAGGCGAGCGACGAGTGCAGCGGCGCGCCGCCACCCTCTGCCATGCCGTAGGCCCGGACCGCCCACGCCACGTAGTTCGCCAGGCCGCCGTGGGTGACCACGACGCCCTTGGGGCGGCCCGTCGACCCGGACGTGTAGATGACGTAGGCGCTCTGCGCGAAGAGGACGGCGCCGTCGTCCGCCGTCGGCGCCGTCTCCGGCAGCCCGGCGAGCTCGGCCGCCACCGTGGGCTCGTCGAGCACCACCACCGGCGCGGCGGACCGCTGCTCGAACTCCGCAAGCCGGCCGCGGGTGCCGTGCCCGGTGAGGACACACGTCACCGCCGCGTCCGTCAGCATGAACGCGGCACGCTCCGCCGGGTATTCGGGATCGACCGGGAGGTACGCGCCACCGGCCTTCCACACCGCGAGGACGGAAACCAGTACGTCCACACCGCGTTCCAGGCACAGGCCCACCACCGACTCGGGGCCCACACCGTGGCGGACCAGCAGGTGCGCCAGGCGGTTGGCCCGCGCGTCCAGCTCGCCGTAGGAGACCTCGACGCCGTCGCACTCCACGGCGACCGCCGCCGGGTCCTGGGCGGCCCGCTCCCCGATCAGCTCCGGCACCGGTCGGCACGGAGTGTCGTCCGCCGTGTCGTTCCACTCGACGAGCACCCGGCGGCGGTCGTCCGCGTCCACCACCTCGACGGTGCGCAGCAGCTGGTCCGGGCCGCCGTCGAGGATGCCTTCGAGCAGCGTCACCAGGTTCTCCACGGCGATGCGCAGCAGGTCACCCACCGTCCGGGCATCGATCGGGGCCACCGCGTCCACGGCGAGTGCGATGCCGTCGTCCCCGTCGTCGTCCACCGAGACGGTCAGCGGGTAGTTGTTGCGCTCCTGGGAGAAGACTGCCCTGATGCCCTCGGTTCCCGCGGCGCGCGCCTCGTCCGCGGCCTGCTCGGCCGGACGGCCGGTGTTGTGGCGGTAGTTGAAGAGCGAGGTGAACAGCGGGGTGTCACCGGGTACGCCACTGGCCTGCTGGGCCAAGGCGAGGGGTGCGTGCTCGTGGGAGAGGAGTTCGGCGAGCTGGCCGCGCATCGCGGCGACCGCGGCCGCCGCACCGAGTTCGCCGGTACGCACCCGCACCGGCAGCGTGTTGATGTACGGGCCCAGCGTGCGGTCGGATCCGGTACCGGCGTTCATCCGGCCGAACAGGACGGTGCCGAACACCACGTCCTCGCGGCCGCTGACCGCGGCGAGCACCCGCGCCCACGCCACGTGCAGCACGGTGGCGGGGCTGGCGCCCAGGCTCCGGGCGACGCCGCGCACCCGCTCCACAAGGCCCGGCGGGAACGGCAGCCTGGCGCGGACCGCTGCCGCGCCGTCGCCGTGCGCGTCAACCAGGCCGTAGGGCGCGGTCGGCTCGGTCACGTCGCCAAGGAGCTGGGAGAAGTGGCGTTCGTGCTCGGCGCGGGCCACCCCGCCGCGTGCCTGGGCGACGAAGTCGCGGAAGGGCATCGGCTCGGGCAGCTCGTCGCCGCGTCCGGACAGGAACGCCTCCACCTCGGCGAGCAGCACCTCGAGCGCCGTGTGGTCCTGGACCATGTGGTGCATCCGCACCAGCGCGAGCCACGCTCCGTCCGGTTCGGCCGCCGCGTGCACCTGGATCAGCGGCGCACGCCGCAGGTCCATGGCCGAGCCGACCCGTGCGACCAGCTCCGCCACCGGGTCCGTGGTGTGCGCGTCGAGCGCGACCTCCTCGACGGGCACGGCGGCGTGCCGCCGCACCACCTGCACCGGCTCGCGCAGGCCCTCCCACACGATGCCGGTGCGCAGGATGTCGTGCCGGTCCACGACCTGCTGGAGGGCCTCGGTGAACGCCTCGAGCCGCGCGCGCGAGTCGAACCTGACCACGGTCGGCAGCACATAGGCGTCCTCGCCGCCGTCGGCGAGCAGGTGGTGGAAGAGCAGGCCCTCCTGGAGCGGGGCCAGCGGGTAGACGTCGGCGACGTTCGCCGCGCCGCCGCCGACCGTGGCGACGACGCGCTCGATCTCCTCTGCGGTCAGGTCGACCAGGGGCAGCATGTCGGGCGTGATCGCCTGCGCGCCCTCCGGGATGGCGTGGGCCGGGACGACGACGCCCTCGGTGCCGGCCACGACCGCGAGCCCGGCCACGGTCGGGGTCTGGAACAGCGCCCGCACGGAGACGGACACACCACGTGTGCGCAGGATCTCCACCAGGCGTACCGCGAGCAGGGAGTGCCCGCCCAGGGCGAAGAAGTCGTCGTCGACGCCGACGCCGTCCACGCCGAGGACCTCGGCGAACACCTCGCAGAGGATCTCCTCACGGACGGAGGACGGGCCACGGCCGGAGCCGGTGGTGTACTCCGGCAGGGGCAGCGCCGCGCGGTCCAGCTTCCCGTTCGGGGACAGGGGCAGCGCATCGAGGACGACCACGGCCGACGGCACCATGTACTGCGGAAGCCGTTCCGCCACCCGGGCGCGCACCGCGGCCGGCAGGTCCTCTTCGGGCACCCCACCGGTCACGACGTACGCCACCAGACGCTTGTCTCCGGGCACGTCCTCACGAGCCACCACCACGGCCTGGGCCACCGAGGGGTGTGCAGCCACCACCGACTGGACCTCGCCCAGCTCGATGCGGAACCCGCGGACCTTGACCTGCTCGTCCGCACGGCTCAGGTACTCCAGCTGCCCGTCGGCGTTCCACCGGACCAGGTCGCCGGTGCGGTACAGGCGCTCGCCGGGCGCCCCGTAGGGGTCGGCGACGAAGCGCTCCGCGGTCAGGGCGGGGCGGTGCAGATAGCCCCGCGCCAGACCCGCGCCGGCGATGTACAGCTCCCCGGCCACCCCGGGTGCGACCGGCGACAGGTGGTCGTCCAGGACGTACACGCGGGCGTTGGAGATCGGCCCACCGATGGGTACGGCGCCCTCGACGTCGGTGTCGGCGTACCAAGCGGTGGCGTAGACGGTCGCCTCGGTCGGACCGTAGATGTTCGCCACCCGCGCGCCCGGCAGCTCCCGGCGGATGCCGGCCACCGCGTCGGCGGTGAGCGCCTCGCCCGCAAGCACCACCGTCCGCGGACGGACCTGGGGGCCGAAGCGGCCCAGGATCCGGGCGAAGGCCGACGGAACACCGCTGACCAGGCTCACCTGCCACGGACCGCGGTCGGTATCGGTGAGCGCCAGGAGGTCCGGGACGAGTTCGACGGATCCGCCGGTGACCAGCGGGCCGAACAGTTCGAACACCGACACGTCGAAGGTGAACGAGGTGGAAAGCAGCACCCGGGAGAAGTCGCCGCCGCCGAACTCGGCGCCCGCCCACACGAGCAGCCCCGCCACCGACCGGTGCTCCACCACCACGCCCTTCGGGCGGCCCGTGGAGCCGGAGGTGTAGATGACGTACGCCGGATGACCAGGGGTCAGCGGGGCCACGCGCTCCTCCTGCCCCGGCGCGCCCGCGGGCAGAGCGGCGAGCGCGGCGACGGTCTCCGGCGCGTCGAGGACCACGGTCCGCGGCCCGGAGGGCGGAAGGGCCGCCGTGGTGGCCGATGCGGCAAGCACCACCACCGGCGCCGCGTCGGCCAGCATGTACGCGATCCGCTCGGCGGGATACGCCGGATCCACCGGCACGTACGCGCCGCCCGCCTTGAGCACGCCGAGGAGGGCCGGCACCGCGTCCGCTCCGCGCTCCAGGCACACCGCAACCCGCGACTCCGGGCCGACGCCGAGGCCGATCAGGTGCCGGGCAAGGCGGCTGGCGCGCGCGTCCAGTTCGGCGTAGGTCAGCTCGGCGCCGTCGCACACCACGGCGACCGCGTCCGGGGTGCGGGCCACCTGTGCCTCGAACAGCTCGGTCACGGTGGCCTGCGGCACCTTGGCGGCGGTGTCGTTCCAGTCCACGAGGACCCGGCGGCGCTCGTCCGCGTCCAGGACGTCGACCGCGCTCAGGCGGGTCCCCGGGTCGGCGGCGACCGCGGCGAGGACCTGGCCCAGACGCTCGACCAGGCGCTCGGCTGTCGTGATGTCGAACAGGTCCGCCGCTGCGATGAGCTCGCCGCGCAGCCCCGCAGGCCGCCCGTCCGCGTCGAACGCCTCCGCCACGCTCGCTTCCAGGTCGAACTTGGCCGCAAGGCCGCCGGTCAGCGACTGGGGCCGGACGCCGTCCACCGCTGCCCCGGCCTGCACACCGTGCAGGTCCAGGGTCGCGTCGGCGGTGTTCTGCAGGGTGAGCATCACCTGGAACAGCGGGTGCCGGGCCAGCGAACGCGTCGGGGCCAGTTCCTCGACAAGCCGCTCGAACGGCAGGTCCTGGTGCGCCAACGCGCTCCACCCGGCCTCCCGGACCCGGGCGAGCAGCTCGGTGAACGTCGGGTCACCCGACAGGTCCGTGCGCATGATGAGGGTGTTCACGAAGAACCCGACCAGGTCGTCCAGGGCCACGTCGGTGCGCCCGGCGACCGCGGCGCCGATCGGGATGTCGGTGCCCGCGCCCATACGGGAAAGGAGCGCCGCCAGCGCCGCCTGGACCACCATAAACATCGTGGCGTCGGACTCGCGCGCGACCTCCACGAGTCGTGCGTGCACGTCGGCGGGCACCGTCAAGGGAACCGTGTGGCCGCGGAAGTCGGCCACCGCCGGGCGCGGCCGGTCAAAGGGCAGCTCCAACTCGTCCGGCACACCCGCCAACTGCTGCCGCCAGTAGGCCATCTGACGGGAGAGCATGCTGTCCGGGTCGTTCTCGTCGCCGAGAAGTTCGCGCTGCCACAGCGCGTAGTCGGCGTACTGCACTGGCAGTGGATCGAACTCGGGCGCCCGGCCCTCGCACCGCGCGGCATACGCCGTCGACAGGTCCCGGGCCAGCGGCCGGGTGGACCATCCGTCGCTGGCTATGTGGTGGACGACCACGACGAGTACGTGCGCGTCGGACCCGGTGGCGAACAGCCAGGCGCGGATCGGCACCTCGCAGGAGAGGTCGAACGGCCGCGCCACCGCCTCCCGGGTGACCGCCGCCAGGTCCTGGGGAGCCACCTCGGCGAAGGACAGCGCCCAGGACACGTCGTCGAACTTGAGAATGTGCTGGTACGGCTCGCCGTCGGCCGTGGGGAACACCGTGCGCAGCACCTCGTGGCGGGCGATCACATCCCGCAGCGCGGCGTTCAGCGCCACCCGGTCGACCTGGCCCGACAGCGGAAGGACCACCGGAATGTTGTACGTCGAGCTCGGCCCCTCGAGCTGCTCGATGAACCACAGACGGCGCTGCGCGAATGACAACGGCAACATCAGGAATCCCCCTGGTTACGCATGGGCCGCAAGGCCGGCCGAGCTGACTTCTGTTTTCCGAGCTGTTGTGCGAGACCCGCCACCGTCGGGTGGTCGAGCAGTACGCGCAGTGGGACTTCTACGGAGAGCCGCGCACGCACGAGGCTCACCAGACGGACCGCAAGGAGGGAGTGGCCGCCCAGCTCGAAGAAGTCGTCGTCCATACCCACTTCGTCCACGCCGAGCACATGGGCGAACGCCTCGCACAGCGCCCGCTCCTGCGGCGTCGATGGTTCCCGGCCGGCGCCCGCTGCCCTCGCGTACTCCGGGGCGGGAAGCTCCTTGCGGTCCAGCTTGCCGTTGGGTGTCAACGGCAGTCGCTCCAGCGGCACGAAGGCTGCGGGCACCATGTGCTCGGGCAGCCACTGGGCGACGAACTTCCGGAGGACACCGGAGAGTTCCCCGTCGGACGGGCGCTCCCCCGCACCGGGCACTACATAGGCGACCAGCCGGGTGTCACCCGGGTTGTCTTCACGGGCCACGACGGCGGCCTGAGCGACCGACGGGTGCGCCGCCACCACCGCCCGGATCTCGCCCGGCTCGATACGGAACCCGCGCAGCTTGACCTGGTCGTCGGCGCGGCCGATGAACACGAGCTGGCCGTCGGCGCCCCAGCGGACCAGATCGCCGGTGCGGTACATACGTGCGCCGGGGGTGAAGGGAGTCGCCACAAAGCGTTCCGCGGTCAGGCCCGCACGCTTGAGGTAGCCGCGTGCCAACGCCTCGCCGACGACATAGAGTTCGCCCACCACACCACGCGGGACGGGGCGGAGGTTCGCGTCCAGAACGTACAGGTGTGTGTTCCACACGGGGCGGCCGATCGGAACGGTGCCTCCGTCAGCACCCGCGTCCGCGCCGGTGCCGATGGCGGTGCCGGTGCCGAAGGTGACCTGGATCGTGGTCTCCGTGGGGCCGTACAGGTTCACCGGCTGCACGCCCCACGCCTTCACAGCGGCGGCGGCCAGCGAGGATGGTAGCGGCTCGCCACCGGCGAACACCCGCTGCACAGCCATGTCTTCACTCACCCCGCGAACCTCCAGGACGGCAGCCAGCAGCGTGGGCACGAACTGCGCCACCGTCACTGCCTGCTCGCGCATGAAGGCGACCAGACGCCGCGGATCCTTGGCCACGTCGTCAGAAGCCACACACACCGCAGCACCCGACACCAACGGCAGCCACAACTCCCACACCGCTGCGTCAAAGCTCGGCGAGGTGCGCGCGAGTACACGGTCTCCCGCGCCGACACCAAACTCGGCCCGCATCCACAGCATGTGGTTGACCGCACTGCGCTGCGTGACGACCACGCCCTTGGGCCGACCTGTCGACCCCGAGGTGTAGATCACGTAGGCCGGGTGGGCGAGGGAGCGTGCCCCGTTCCCGGCAACCGGCGGCTCCACCGACGACTCCGCGAGGGCAGCGACCATCTCCGGCGCGTCGATCAGCGTCACCGCGGCCGAAGCCGGAACAGTCCCGACCGTGCCCGCGGCACCGAGCACCACGGCCGGTGCGGCATCGTCCAGCATGTCCGCAACCCGCTCGGCGGGATAGGCGGGATCGACCGGCAGGTAAGCAGCACCCGACTTCAGCACACCCAGCAGCGCCACCATAAGGTCCACACCGCGCTCCAGCATCACGGCCACCAGCGACTCAGCGCCCACACCCTGGCCCAGCAGGTGATGCGCAAGCCGGTTGGCACGGGCGTCCAGCTCCCGGTACGACACCTCGACACCGTCAGCCACGACCGCCACCGCATCGGGCGTCCGCGCCACCTGCGCCTCGAACAACTCCGTCACCGTGGCCTGCGGCACCTCGACCGCCGTGTCGTTCCACTCCACCACGACTCGCTGCCGCTCGGCCTCGTCCAGGATGTCGACGGCGCTCAGCGACCGGTCCGCGTCGTTCTCCAGCGCCGCCACCAGGTTCTCCGTAGCCGTGGCCACCAGCGTGGCGACCGCCTGCGCGTCGATCGGGGCGACCGCGTCGACAGCCACAGCGAGCCCGCCACCGTCGCCGTCGTCGTCGACGGAGACCGAGAGCGGATAGTTGTCGGCCTCCCGGGCATACACCAGCCTGATGCCGTCGCCGACGGCGTCCTGCAGCACGGCGTCACCGCCCGCGGCGTCGGGCCGTACGGCGTTATGCCGGTAGTTGAACAGCGACGTGAACAGCGGCGTACGGCCCGCTACCCCGCTGGCCTGCTGGGCCAGGGCCAGCGAGGCATGCTCGTGCTCCAGAAGAGCGGCGAGCTGGTCACGCATCGCCGCAACCGCCGCCCGCGGCGCCAGGCCACCGACACGCACCCGCACCGGCAGCGTGTTGATGAAGGGACCCGCCACCCGGTCCGCACCGCCCACCGCACTCAGACGGCCCAGCAGCACCGTGCCGAACACCACATCGTCCCGGCCGCTGACCGCGGCAAGGACCCGCGCCCACGCCACATGCATCACCGTGGCCGGGCTCGCACCCAGCCCCCGCGCAGCCTCCCGGAGCCGGACCTCGAGTTCCGGCGCCAGGCGCAGCCGTGCCCGCACCACACCGGAACCGTCACCGAGCACGTCCAGTTGTCCGTACGGCGCGGTGGGCTCGTCGACGTCACCCAGCAGGCCGGCGAAATACCGCTCGTGCTCGGCCCGCTCCATCCCTCCACGCGCCTGCCCGACGAAGTCACGGAACGGCAGCGGCTCCGGCAGCTCCTCCCCCCGACCGGAGAGAAGCATCTCGACCTCACCCAGCAGCAGTTCAAGACCCGTGTGGTCCTGGACCATGTGGTGCACGCGGATCAGCAGCAGCCAACGACCGCCCGAGACGCGGGCCGCGTGCAGCCCGAGCAGCGGCGCCCGGCCCAGGTCCATCGACAGGCCGCCGACAGCCAGGAGCTGCTCGACCGGCTCGACAACCTGCGGATCCAGCTCGACCTCGGCCAAGGGGAGCTGGGCATGCCGCCAGACGACCTGCACCGGCTCGCGCAGGTCCTCCCACACAATGGCGGTGCGCAGGATGTCGTGCCGGTCCACGACCTGCTGGAGAGCGCGAAGGTAGCGGTCGAGGAGGCCACGCGAGGCGAACTCGACGACCATCTGGCTGACGTAGGCGTCCTCACCGCCGTCGGCGAGCAGATGATGGAAGAGCAGACCCTCCTGCAGCGGGGCCAGCTGGTAGATGTCGGCGACGTTCGCCGCGCCACCCTCCACGGTCGCAACGACCCGCTCGATCTCCTCGGCGGTCAGGTCGACCAGGGGCAGCATGTCGGGCGTGATCGCCTGCGCGCCCTCTGGGATGGCGTTGGCTGGGACGGCGACGCTCCCCATCCCGGACGCGGCCGCAAGCCCGGCCACGGTCGGGGTCTGGAACAGCATCCGCACCGACACCGTGACTCCGCGGGTGCGCAGGAGTTCCACCAACTGGATCGCCAGCAGCGAGTGACCACCCAGGGCGAAGAAGCTGTCATCGACACCAACACGGTCCAGGCCGAGGACCTCGGCGAACGCCGCGCAGAGGAGCTCCTCGCGAACGGAGGACGGGCCACGGCCGGAACCGGTCGTGTACTCCGGTGCGGGCAGCGCCTTGCGGTCCAGCTTCCCGTTCACCATCAGCGGCAGCTCGTCCAGCACCACCACCGCGGCCGGAACCATGTGATCAGGCAGCCGCTCGCCCGCGAACTGACGTAGTTCCTGGTTCAGTTCGTCACCGTCTTTGGCATCAGCCGGAACGACGTATGCGACCAGGCGCTTGTCACCCGGAACATCCTCACGGGCAACAACCGCAGCCTGAGCCACCCGCGGGTGCACTGCCAGCACGGACTGCACCTCGCCCGGCTCGATCCGGAAGCCACGGATCTTCACCTGTTCGTCCGCCCGGCCCAGGTACTCCAGCTGACCGTCCGCGTGCCAGCGAGCCAGATCCCCCGTCCGGTACAACCGCTCACCCGGCTCACCGTACGGACTGGCCACGAACCGCTCCGCCGTCAGCGCCGCACGGCCCGCATACCCCCGCGCCACCTGCACACCAGCGATATACAGCTCACCGCCCACACCCACCGGCACCGGCGACAACGCCCCATCCAGCACATACAGACGGGTGTTGGCCACCGGCCCACCGATCGACACGACATCCGCACCCGCCCGGCACTGCCAGGCAGTGACGTCCACCGACGCCTCCGTCGGCCCATACAGATTGTGCAGCTCCACCCCAGCGCCGAAGACCTCAAAGAACCGGTCCTGCACCGAAACCGACAACGCCTCACCCGAACACACCACCCGCCGAAGCCCCCCGCACGAGGCTGCGGCCGGCTCCCGCAAGAACGCCTCCAGCATCGACGGCACAAAGTGCACCGTCGACACCCCCTCAGCCTCGATCAACCCCGCCACATACCCCGGATCCCGGTGACCGCCCGGACGGGCCACCACCAACACCCCACCCCACAACAACGGCCAGAAGAACTCCCACACCGACACGTCAAAACCAAACGGCGTCTTCTGCAGCACCCGCTCACCCGGCACCAGACCGAACCGGGACTGCATCCACACCAGACGATTCACCACCCCCGCATGCGACACCACCACACCCTTCGGCCGACCCGTCGACCCCGACGTGAACAACACATACGCCGCAAGTCCCGCCGACAACGCCCCACCACGCTCGACATCCGACAACGGATGAGACTCCACACCCGCCAGCAACCTGGCAGTCGACGCGTCATCCAGCACGATTCGCTGTACACCCTGTGGCAGCACACCCTGCAAGTCCCGAGACGACACCACGCATACCGCACCGGCATCCGCGAGCATGAACTCAGCCCGCTCGACCGGAAGACCCGGATCCACCGGCAGATACGCAGCCCCCGCCTTCAACACACCCAGCAGCGCCACCACCAGATCCACACCACGCTCCAGACACACGCCCACGATGGACTGAGGACCTACGCCCTGGCCCACCAGCAGCCGCGCCAGGCGATTGGCTCGAGCATCGAGTTCGGCATACGACACCTCAACGCCCTCGAACACGACCGCCACCGCATCGGGCGTCCCCGCCACCTGCGCCTCGAACAACTCCGAAAGCGTCGACTGCGGCACCTCGACCGCCGTGTC
>NZ_JBSFVU010000061.1:0-25081 GCF_053592475.1 Streptomyces sp. NPDC002671 | reverse complement strand
CTCCGCCGCAACGCCCGCGACCCTCGCCGCCCCCTCGCACTCCTCGGCCTCGGATGACCACGAACCGGACGTCATGCGACTACAACGAAGCCCTGTTCAGGGCCTGCGAGCGCAGTGTTTCATAGCGGCGGCAGAGCAGACTCACCTCTTTCGGGCCGGAGATCAGCCGTCCGTTCTGCTGTCCTTCGGAGTACCCGAGTCGCCGCCCGTCCAGGGTCTCCAGCAACTGAACCGGCCCGTCCAGGCAGCCGTGAAACTCCAGCTCCAGCGGCACCACTTGGAGTGTCACATTGCGCGGCGCGGTAAGCGCAAGCACGTGATTCAGCACACTCGCCTGCACGTGCACCCCGCCCAGCCTGCGCCGGAACACCGACTCCTCCACGATGAAGCTGAACGGCACAGTCGGTCGCTCCCTCAGCATCGCCTGCCGCTCCATCCGCGCGGTGAGCTGCGCCTCTGTCTGCTCATCGGTCAGCAACGGGATGCTGTTGTTGAACACCGCCCGCGCATACGCCTCCGACTGCAACAACCCCGGCACCAGCCGGCACTCGTACGTGCACAGGCTCACCGCCTCCCGCTCCAGCCGCGCCCACCGCCGGAACCACGCCGCAAGTCCCACCTCACCCCGGCTAAGATGACGGGCAGCCCTCCGCAACGCGCCGGTGTTCCCCAGCGCCTCCTCCGCACGCTCGATGAACGCCTCGTCCGGCATCCGGCGGCCCAACTCCACCGACTCCACTGTGTGTTTGGAGTACTGGACGACAGCGGCAAGATCTCCCCGGCTGAGCACCGCGTGCTCGCGTAACGCCTGGACGACCGCGCCGAACGTACGCAGACTGTCCGAGGGGTGGGGTTCCCGCTCCCCCTCCCCCGCCGAAACCGTCCGGGCGCCGACGCCCGTGTCCGCCTCCGCTTCGACGATGTCCATCCGCCGCCCCTCTCTCCAGCCCTCGGGCCCGCACAGGTTCAACACTCAGCGTGACGGCCGGACACGCGTACTGTCCACTCCATGCGCTCGTACGCTCACTCCGCGTACGGGGTGCGGTGCTCGCGCCCGGTCACACCCGACCGTCACGCTGGCGCCATGAACCAACCCACTCCCCAACTCGCCACCTCACCAGTCACCTTCACTCAGCTACTGTCGTCCACACGCCGCGGCGCCCGGCTCGCCCGGCTGCTCGGTGTCACCGAGCTGCGGTCCTGGGGCGCCCCGCAGGACCTCACGGAGCGTGCCGAGATCGTCGTCGCGGAGCTTGCCGCCAACGCCGTCTTCCACGGTCGCGTGCCGGGCCGCTGCTTCAGGCTGACGCTGGTCTTCGACCCGTCGGCCGGCCGCCTGTGCGTGGAGGTCAGCGACGCCCAGGGGAACCTCTACCCGCAGATCGTGACAGGCGCCGTCGGCTCCGACGTGCTGCGCCTCGGCGGGCGCGGCCTGGCGCTCGTCACCGCCCTCGCCGACCGCTGGGACTGCGTCCCCTACCCGCCCAGCGGCAAGACCGTCCGGGCCGAGCTGATCGACACCGGCGCGTGATCACGTCAGCGGAGCGAGGATGGCGCGCCTCGTGAGGTGCGTGCCTGGCCCGTCAGGCACGCATTCCCAGTTTGAGGGCTGCTTCGCGGGCCTTCTCGTCGGCCATGGCGATGAGCTGTTTCCGCCCGCGGTGGGTCTGGAAGTCCGCCCGCGACCTGGCCAGGAGGGAGTCCGCCCGCTCGATCAGCTTGTCCGCCGCTTTCAGTGCCTTGATGAGGTCCTTGGTGTACCGGTTGGACGGCAGCGCGTGGACCTCACTCGTGTGCGTACGGACGCGAGTGATCAGGCGGAGCACGGTCTGCCACTGGGCTTCCAGCTCGGCGGCACGCTGAGTCGCGCGTGGGTTCGGTGCCTGCCCGCGCCCTGAACCCAGGCGAGCCGCTGCCGCGTTCAGTGGAGTGATGTGCCCGAGCTCCTGGATGGAGAAGAGCGCGACCTTCTTCTCGTCGGCGAACTGCCGGGCACTGGTCGTGTAACCGCCGGACGCGTAGAACAGCAGGTGGTGGTGCGAGTCCGCCACTCCCCGCAGTTCTCGGACGGGGCCGACACCGATCGGCTGGCTGTAGTACTTCACCTGCGCGATGGCGTCCCGGGCGATCACGTCGACACCCCCGTCCGCGCCGGCACCCGTCTCCCGTGCGTCGGTGAAGCCGAGGCTGCGCATGTGGTCGACGGCGGCAAGTTCGGCGTCCTGCCATGTGCGGATGGTTCTCGCGCGGTACCCCCTCTCCTGTGAGTCTGCGCTTTCTTCCGCACGCGGAGGTGTGGACGCCCGGCGGGCCCCCGCCCCGTGTGCGCCGGGCGTCCCCGAGGCACCGCGGTGGCCCTGCGCGACGTGCGGAGGACCAGCCGGGGTGTTGCCATCGCCCTGCCGACCGGCGGCGACCAACGCACTGGCCACGGCGGCGGAAAGGGCCTTGAGCTCTATCGCGCCTTCGGGGCCGTCGAGGACGACCGCCTCACCGAACCGGGACTGACTCCCACTCTCCAGGACGGTGAGAGGGCGGCGCAGCTCCATGTGTTCCACCTTGAAGGTGCCCCGCCACAGGAGGAGCCGCCGACAGGTCAGTGCGCCGTGGAACCGGAGGGTGGTGAACAGCAGCTCGACCCGTTCACCGGGCGCCAGATGCGTCAGTAGCTGTTCAGCCTGCGGCAAGTTGCCCACCCAGCCACTGCCGCGGACAACAGCGGAGGTGCGAGGGTCGCTGCGAAGACGTGACACCATGCCATCTTGCAACAACTCCCGGCGCGCACGCAGGACCTGGCGCGCGGGAACCGTCGTCACGGAGTCGAATTCCCCGAGCCCCGACCGAAGGGCGCCTCATCCCCACGATCACGGTCGGCCCAGCTCGACGGGGGTTGTCCGAAGGTGTCACGTGCGGACTTGATCGTCATTCGCCCCAGGACATGGTTGCCGCCGGCGCCGAGCGCGGCACCGATACCGAGTGGCACCTGTTCGCTCAGCACCAGGACCCCTCGCTTGGTCCCGTACTTAGTGACGAAGTGCGGACGCAGCACGCTGTTGGCCCGGTTGATCGGACTCATCGGGATCGCGCCAACGACGCGCCGTCCCCAGTAGGGGCCGATGTGCTCGACGACTCTGTCCAGCTTGCGCGCCGCTCCGCCGCCGAGGAGGACGGTCGCGACCAGGCGCCCGTGTTGCTCGAAGTCCTCAGGATGCACGCCATGAACCTCCGCCAGCGACAGCAGGTAGAGCACTGACGCTTCGGTGAAGGCCGCAGCTGTCAGGATCCCGGCGCCGGACACGACCGCCGCCGCGCCAGACACTCCTCCGGACATGGTGACGCTGAAAAGGTAGGAACGATCCAAGCGACGGATCAGCTCCTGTGGCGTGTCGCCGGGGTGGACTCGCCGCAGGCGCTCGACGTTCTTCCTCGCTGGCGACCGCTGCGCTGCCAACGCCTTTTCGAGACCCTGCTGGACCAGGCTCATGGCGTCATCGGCCTTGCTCATCGGGGTTCTGTGGTCCTCTCGGTTCGTGAGCGCCGCAAGGGCGTCGGCGTACGGCCAGGTCTGAATGCACTGTTGAAGAAGCTGAAGAAACGACGGGGCGGCGCGCCATCACCGCATGTGCACCCACCCGTGCAGCCCCTCCAGCTGCCGCGGCAGCCGGCTGCCCTGCCAGCCCAGCACCAGCCGCTGCCGGGCACGGGTGATCATGACGTAGTAGGCCATGCGCAGGGTCGCCTCCGTGGGGTCGGTGGCGGAGTCGGTCTCCGCGTCGGCGATGACGACGGTGTCGAAGTCGAGGCCCTTGGCGCTGGCTCGGTGGACCACGACGACGCCGGGGCGGGCGAGGTCCAGGTCGCGGTAGCGGCCGGAGGAAGCCGCCGAACTGTAGAGCTGGGGTTCGTGGGCGAGGCCGGCGCGCTCCAGGCGGCGCATGAGATCGGCGGCCGAACGCAGGGAGTTGACGATGACACCGATACGGTCCCTCGGGTGCCTCGCCGCCATGGTGGCGATGTCGTCGGCGACGTCCTTGATGCCGGAGTAGTGGCGGACGACGGGCAGCGTGCCGCTGCGGAAGGGGATGTCGGGGCGGGTGCCGCCGGTGCGGAAGTGTTCGGCGAGGGAGGCGATCTCGCGGGTGTTCCGGTGGTTACCGGAGATCTCGACGCATCCGGTGGAGCGGCCGAGGGCCTCGGTGATCTCGGCGAGGGTGGAGTTCGTCTCGGTGAGGCGCTGGCACTCGTCGGCGAAGACCGTCACGGAAGCGACGGCGAGGCGGGCCATCCGGTAGAAGCCCGGCGACAGGTCCTGGCCCTCGTCGACGACGAGGTGGGGGGTGGTCTCCACGTTCTCGCCGAGGGCGGCGGCGGCCTGATGGGTGAGGGCCGCCCAGTCGAACCAGCCGTCCTGGGTGCGCGGCGCGCCGTATCCGAAGTGGCGCAGGACCCAGCCGTGGACGGTGGCGGCCTCGACGGGTGCGCCCGGGACGGTGAGGCCCTTGAGGGTGTCGCCCAGGAGCCGGCGCAGCAGGTTGGAGCGGGACAGCAGCAGGGTGGGGCGGCCGGTGAGGGCGAGGTGGACGGCGCGGTGTGCGGCGAGCAGGCTCTTGCCGCTGCCGGGCGGGCCGCTGACGACGTGGTTGCCGGTCAGCGGCAGGGCCTCCAGGCAGTCGCGCTGGGCGGGTGTGAGGTCGGGGTGGAGGACGGGGGTGTTCGCGGTGGTCATGGGTGTCATCCCTGAGCGATGGCGGCGGCGTACTCGCGGCTCGCGGTGAGGACGTCGGTGAAGTAGCCGGGGACCCGGGCGGAGCCGACGACCAGGGCGCGGTCGAGGAGGGTGTTGCCGGTCTGGCAGCTCGTCTCGGGCAGCAAGGTGCAGGCGTGGCAGGCGGCCCGGTTGAGGTTGCCGAAGCCCTGGCCGGTGTGCTCGGCGCACAGCGGGTCGGCGGAGCACCAGGCGGCCGCCTCCAGCATGCGGATGAGCGTCTCGGCGAAGTGCGGTGCCTCGCCCTGCCGGACCAGGCCGCCGAGAGTGCCCTCCGCGTCACCGGCCGCCGTGTAGATCAGCAGCCCGCGCTGGCCGTACTCGGGGCGGCCGTAGACGCGTTCGCGCAGGCTGGCGGTGGTGTAGCCGGAGTCGAAGGACAGCTGGCGGATGAGCAGGTGGGCGACGGTGTGCAGGAGCAGGAAGCGGGGCGAGAGTTCGCTGCCGGTCGTCTCGGCGAGTTGCTCGTCGCGGAACGACGCGTCGAGGTCCGTACGAACACCGCGGACGTGGGCCCGCACGCGGGGGTCGTTCTCCCAGGCGGTGAGGCGCTGTTCGTCGAGGGTGAGGACGATGCCTTCGCCGTAGACCTCGGTCGCGGGGAGCCAGCGCAGGCGGCCGCTGGTGTCGGCGGGTACGAGGGTGCCGCCCGGCGAGTGGCGGCGGAAGCCGGTCAGCGCCCGCACCTCGCGGAGGCGGTCGACGAGGACGACGCCGTCGATGCGCGCGTCGAGAGTCGCCCAGGGCTCCTCCTTCTCGCCGTCGAGACCGAGTCCGCCGCGGCTGATCGCGAATTCCTTGGTGGGCTCCGGGAGTTGGGTGGCGTCGAAGGCGTACCACTCGTCGCGGCTCAGGTCGATCTTGCCGGACCTGCCGGGCTCCGGCCGGTCGGGGGGCGGCGACGTGGGGGCGCCCGTGGCCTCCGCGACGAGCTGGTCGATGAGGCTGTCGGGGGCGTCGGTGTCCTCCTTGATCATGCCGCGGAAGGTGTCGGCCCGGGACGTGCCGAGTGCGCCGAGCAGGATCGGCCAGTAGCCGTGGCCCAGGACGGCCTCCGCCATGTTCCGCTCCGCACGCGGGGCTTCGGCGGTCTGAGGGATGTCGAGGGCCGAGTAGACGACCGGGTAGTAGACGTTGCCGGCGGTGCGCTGCACGATGTGCACCTGCTGGCGGCAGGAAGCCCTCGCGTCCCAGTGCTGCCAGGGGTTGCGGCCCGAGCAGCGGCCGCCCTGGGGGCCGAGGACGTCGAGCAGGTCGCGTTCGGCGCAGCAGGGCTTGCCACCCTCCCTGGTCGCTCCGCAGCGCACCGAGAGCGCTTCGAGTCCGGAGGCGCGGTCCGCGACGCGGAAGCTGAGCCGGCGCGCCTTCCAAGCGTGCTTCGACTCGGAGCAGGCCTCCCGCAGTTCGGGCGCGAGCTTGGAGTGGGCCCAGTACCACCAGTCGACGTCGTCGAGGTGTCCGTCCGGGCAGATGCGGACGAACCGCATCGGGGTGAGGCGGGGTGCGGCGGCGCAGGACGTGCAGACGGGCGGCTCGCCCGGCTTCTCGTTCTCACGCAGAAAGCGGACCATGGCCCGGCAGGAGCCGCAGAACAGCCAGCCGGGGAAGCGCACATAGGGGACGCCGGGGCAGTCGGGCTTGTCGTAGCGGTCGTTGAGGGTGTGGGGCGCGGCGAAGAAACCCGTCACGCCGAGGCGGGCGGCGAGCCGTTCGGCGGGGACGGGGGTCTTCAGCCCCGGCCAGTTCTCGATGCCCGCGGCGACGAACGACTCGCCCTGGACGTCGAGTACCGCGCCCACGCCGAACGGCAGCACGGTCTGCGCCTGGCGGACCCGGAGTTTGCGCTTCACTTTCCCGCTCCCGTCACGGTGATCTGGCACTCGCGGTCGACGCTGCGCATGGAGTTGAGGGTCTCCCACAGGCCGTATCGCTGTTCGAAGGCCTTGAGCAGGTTGTGCTGGCCCTTGCCCTGGCTGCGGTAGTAGAGGTCCTTGCCCTCGGCGGCGGCGGTGTCGGCCTGCCGGTACCAGTCGTCCAGGAGATAGCCGAGTTCCGCTCGTACGTCGGCACGTACGGCGTCGGCGTCGGCTCGCGTGGCGCCGCGTTCGGCGGTCGCGGCACGCTCGGCGAGGGCGTCGGCGATCCGCCCTGCCTCTTCCTTGTGATCAGCGATCCGTCCGGCCCTGTTCTCGGCGGCCAGGCCGAGCCGGTGGCGGACCAGGATGACGAGCGCCGCGTGCAGGGCGCGGCGGCGCGCGGGCAGGGACCAGGGCGTGACGCTGGCGGGTTCGACGTAGCGGTAGAGCGCCCGGTGGTAGTCCATGAAGGTCTCGTAGTGGGACCGGTCGCGCGGGCGCGTGGCGTTGAAGTAGGTGACGACGAGTCCGGGCACGTGGTGGCGGCCGACGCGGCTGGTGGCCTGGATGTACTCGGCGGTGGTCTTGGGCTGGCCCTGCATGAGCAGGTACGCGAGCCGCTTCACGTCGACGCCGACGGAGAGCATGTTGGTGCACGGCAGGAACGACACCGACCGGGGGTCCGTCCAGGGCTTTTCGAGGCGGTCGAGGAGGATGGGCTGATCGGCGCGCTTCACGCTGCTGTCGAGTTGTTGTACCTGCTCGCCTACCAACTCGCGGGTGCCCGCACCCTCGTCGAGGCCACGGAGCTGGGCGGGGATGTCGTCGCCGGCCGCGGTGACGGTACGGCCGAGCTCGCGCAGGCTGTGGTGGTAGGCGACGAGCGTCCAGTAGTCGTCGCGGTGTTCCTCGGGGAGCTGGTGGACGCCCTGGAGCATGGCCGCCGTGGTGGCGACGGCACCGCGGCCCGCGGTGTGGCCCTGCGCCATGACACCGAGGTAGAGGCGACCGGGGCGGCCGGTGTCGGGGACGGCGAAGAAGCTGTCGCGGGCGTCGAGTCCGGACGGCGGGAAGAGCTGGACGTCCTGGTGGTGCAGGGCGCGCACCTGCTCGGCGGAGCGCCGGATGGTGGCCGTGGCGGCGACGATCTTGGGCGGGCGGCCGTCCGGGGCGGTGCACAGCTCCAGGATGGCCGCCTCGTAGAGGCCGACCGTGGTGCCGAGCGGTCCGGTGAGCAGGTGCAGCTCGTCCTGGATGATCAGGGACGGGGGCCGGTTGCCGGTGCCCGCGCCGAAGAGGCTGCCGGAGTCGGGCTCCCAGGCGAGCCGGGCGAACTTGTCGACGGTGCCGAGGACGAAGGTGGGCGGATCCTCGTAGAGGTGCTGGTCGACGACGGCGACGGGCAGGACGTCGTGGAAGGCGCACTCGTCGCGGGTGCAGTAGAAGGCGAACTCGTCCGTCTCGGCGCGGACTCCGTAGTCGGAGCGGACGCTGGACCGGGTCGGCGGCAGGATGCGGGTGCCGCACCACGGGCAGCGGTCGAGGATGAAGACGTCCTCGGGGTGGCTGGCGTCGCGCTGCTCGTCGAAGGCGATCTTGGCCGCCTCGAACTTGTTCGGGGTGGTGGTGTCGCCGACCCACAGGCCGATGGTGATGGGTCCGCCGAGGCCGAGCTCGGGTTCGGTGCGGCGGAGGTGTTCCAGGGCGCAGATCGTGGTGGCGGCGCGCTGGAACTGCTGGGTGGTGAGCAGACTGAGGGTGTAGCGGCTGAGCACGGTGGTCCCGCCGCCTTCGCCGCGGATCCGGCGCAGGGCGATGGTGAAGGCGGCCAGGAGCAGATACGCCTCGGTCTTGCCGCCACCGGTGGGGAACCAGATGAGGTCGGTGGTGTCGCGGTCGCGGTGTCCGGGGTCGGCGACGCCGTCGAGGGCGAGGAGGAAGAAGGCGAGCTGGAAGGGGCGCCAGGTGGCCTTGGCGTCGAGGGGCGGGTCGAGGGCCACGGGGTCCGCGCGGTGGCGCCGCTGACCGGCCTGGTCGGGGGCGGAGTGCCGCATCTGCAGCAGCATGGCGCGCTGGGCGATGCGGAAGGCGTCGAGGAGTTCGGGGCGGTCGGGGTCGCAGAGGGTGCGTACGCCCGCTTCGATGCGGGTGACCGCGTGGCGGACGCGGTCGAGGATCCGCTCCGCGGCCTCCCGGCCCCAGGGCGGCACCTCGACAGATCGCTGGCCCACGTACCAGGCGTGGTACGAGGCGGCGAACTCGGCGAGTTCCTCGCGGAGTTGATCCCTGTCGACGGCAGGGTCGGCCAGGTGGGAGATCGTGAGCGCGGGGGCGTCGAGTGGGCCGCCGGCCCGGGTGGCGGGCACCTCGGCGCGTGGCAGGGCTTCGCAGGCGAGGAGTTCGACACCGCCGTCCTCGCCGCGGTCCTCGCGGACGGCGCAGCCGTGGCCGACGGCATGGGTGACGACGTGCCGGTACTGAAGGCGCAGTTCGCGTTCCTCGGGATCGCGGCTGGCGAGCCGGACGCTGGGATACGGCAGCACGGCGCCGTGGGCGGGGCGGACGCTGAGCCGGCACTGGAACAGCATGTCGTCCCAGTCGGATGCCTTGTCGTCGGCACCGTCATGGTGCCTTTCGTTGACCAGGGCCACGGTGATGAGGGTGCCCGCGCCGTAGGAGCGGCGGGTCAGCTGGATCTTCGCGCGGCCGTCGAGGACGGGCACCTCCTTGCGGTCCGGGCCGACCGTGTGTGTCTCGGGCGTGAGGGGGACGCGTTTCCAGCGCCGCCCGCGCCCGGGTTCGTTCCGCTGCGTCTCGTAGCAGGCGGCGGCACAGCTCACCTCGACGTCCACGGCATCGGTGTAGAAGCTGATGCCGAGGGACGCGGGAAGCCAGCTGTTGGTCTCGGGCACGGGGTCGGGGGCCGGGTCCACGTCGGGGCCGTCCTGCTCGGTACCGGGTGCCTCGGGATCGTCCGCGGCGAGGTCGAGCCGGCGCCGGCGGTCCGCCTGTTGCGGGTAGAGCGTGCCCATCAGGTACTGCCGGTCCGGCGGTGCGTCGAGCACCTCGTCGTCACCGCCGGCGGGGCCGACGAGCTGGCGGGTGAGGTAGTCGACCAGCTCCTGGCGCGGGTCCATGTGCGGGTTCCTTCGATGTGGGTGCGGAGGACTGACAGCAGCGCGCGTGGGTTCAGAGGCGTGGAGGTATGAGCCCCAGCAGGATCAGCTTGTCGCGAAAGACTGGCTTGACCTTCGCCTCGATCTGTCGAACGCGCTCACGGGTGACCCCGATGACTGCGCCGATTGCGTCCAGAGTGGCTGGCTCATCACCGTCGAGGCCGGTTCGCCGCGCAAGGATGTAGGCCTCGCGTTCGGTGAAACAGTCCAGGAGGCTCTGAACCTGCTCGAAGAAGTCCTTGCGCAGCAACTCGGCGCAAGGTCCGGGCAGTCGGCTCGGCCCGATGATCAGGTCACCGAGGGCGGCGTCGTCACCGATGATCCGGTCCAGAGAGTCGGTGGACCGGCTGATCCTGCGCACCTCTTCCACTTCGGCGAAGGTGAGGCCGGTGACGTAGGCCACGTTGTCGACGGTCCTGGCGCGTCCTTCACTCAGCAGCTTGCGTTCGGCCACAGCGACCTTGCTGACCTTCTCGTGCATGTGCACAGGCAGCCGGATGAGGGTGCCCTCGTCGGCGATGGCCCGGGTGATGGCCTGCTTGACCCACCACGTCGCGTAGGTCGACAGCTTGTAGCCCCTGGTGGCGTCGAACTTGCGGACTGCGCGCATCAGTCCGATGCTCCCGTGCTGGACGAGGTCCTCGATGTCCAGTCCGTGCCCCTGGTAGCCCTGCGCGATCTTCCACACGAGCCGCTGGTTGTGCAGGACGAGGCACTCGTAAGCGTGCCACCGCTCGCCGTCGCGGGGCAGCGTCGCTATCTCCTCCGCCGGGATGTCGCGGTCGAGGCGGTCAACACCGCCACGGAGGAGAACGGCGAGACCCACTTCCTCTTCCGCCTTGAGCAGAACCTTGCCCAAATTCCGGCGCCACCGGTCCTCCTCCAGCACGGCTCGTGCCGCGCGGACGGCGTCGGAAAGTCTGTCGTCCGTGCCGGAACCAGCGGAGCGGGCGCGCTTCTTGCCGATCGGAGACGTCGAGGCCGCGGCGCTCGACGCCGGAGCGGATGCGGCCGCCGCAGGGCTGGTCTGCCCGCCTGCCAACGTCTGGACCAGCGTGCGGGGCGGCCGGGGGCGGGTGATCGGGAAATCGGCGGTCAGCTCACGCATTTCGGCAGGGCTGAGCCCGTGGAGCCGTACAACTCCGTCGTGGGCGAGCTTGCTGACGGTGCCGTCGGCGTCGGCGTAGCGGGCCAGCATGCGCCGGGCCTGGGCCAGGCGTCTGGCCGCCTCGGTTCCGGCGAGCCCGGGTTCAGGGGCGGCAGTCGGTGGGGCGGACCCCTTCGTCAACGGGGTCGCAGCCCGCACCACAAGATCGGCGGCGGGCACGGGACGGTGGTTCACCCGCCCCCGACGCGACGGCTTCACGTGAATACCAACAGCGGCGAGCCCGTTACGAAGCCTTCGCTGCTGTTCGTCGGTCCTCAGCCCGAGTCGGTCCGCCTCCAGAGCGAAGGCCCGCTGACTGACAATGCCCGCACGAGACGCGCAGCGCGTCAGTCTCTCAATGACCGACGGCAACTCCGCCTCGATCGTGCGCCGTTCGGCCTCGGCCATGGACTCCCCACCCACAACGCCCCCACTCCAGCGACCACGCGCCAGTTTCGCCCGAAAGAGTCGTCCGGGCGGATCCACACTCTAGGGTCAGTCCGTTTACACCGTCAACACAAAGAGTAAACTTGTTTACGAAATTCTGAGTCACTTGACAGTGTCAACGGGTAGAGTGTGCGTGTTCGCGCATGCCTCGCCCTACCTCGGAAGGTCACCCATGCCGCACCCCGACCGCCTC
Source organism: Streptomyces sp. NPDC002671 (assembly GCF_053592475.1). NCBI lineage: Bacteria > Bacillati > Actinomycetota > Actinomycetes > Kitasatosporales > Streptomycetaceae > Streptomyces > Streptomyces sp. NPDC002671. The sequence goes on along the minus strand of NZ_JBSFVU010000061.1, from coordinate 13,497 downwards.
CCCGGCACTCCCGAGTTCCGCATCAAGCTTCTCAAGGACGGCGGTGAGGCGTGCGGGTATCTGCTCGCGGAGTTCGGCGGCGGTTCGCACAAATTTCTCCTGCAGGAGGGTTCGATAGTGGTCGCCGAGGTGCGGCCCGGGCTCGGTGACCACGCGCGCCGGTTCCGCGCGGAGCTGCGCGCGAGCGGCGGGCTCATCGACGCGCCTGCAGAGCCCGACCGGCCGGAGACACCGCCACGTTGGGTGGCGACCCGGGACATCGTGTGCAATTCCCCCTCGGCCGCTGCAGCGCTGGTCTACGGCTACGACGCTTCCGGCCCGGAGTCCTGGCGAACCGCCGAGGGCCACCCGCTCGCCGACTATCTGTCCACTGGCTGGCGTGCCCCGCGCAAGGCGTGGCTGGTACGCGGCTCAAATGTCTCTGGGCACAACTTGGTGCGGCAGTTGTGGCTGAAGGAGGGGTTTGTCTCGCTCGCGGGGGCTCACCTGCCGCCGCTGGAGGAGACCGATCCGACCAAGAGCGTGCTGCGCCGCTACGTGGAGGAGGGATACGAGGGGGCGGCCTCGTACAACCAGAAGCGGGGCCTCGTCGACGAGCTGCACGCCTTCCTGACGCAGATACGCGTGGGCGACACAGTGGCCACCATCGGCGACGGCCGGCTGCACGTCGGGCGGATCACCGGGGAGGCCGTGCAGACCTCGTCGCCGGGCGGGCTGTCCAATCTGCGAAGGACCGTCGGCTGGCTGCCGCAGAGCCATGCGTACGAGGAGCTGCCGGAGGAAGTGCAGCAGAAGCTGTCCGTTCAGCATGACGTCGTCGACCTGACCGGCGTCCTGGACGCGCTGGACGGGCTCACCGGGCATACGGACCGTACGGACCCGGCAACAACCGACGACACCGGTGAGTACCCCTCCGTCGAACGGCCGACGCAGCGGGAGCTGTCGCTGCCGGACATCACCGAGGCACTTGCCTCGGACCTCCTGGTCCACGACCGCGCCTGGCTGGAGGAGATGCGTGAACTGCTTCTGGATGAACGGCAGCTGGTGCTCTATGGCCCGCCGGGCACAGGCAAGACGTATCTGGCGATGAAATTGGCCGAGTACCTCGGCGGCGGTCCGGAGCAGGTCAAGATCGTGCAGTTCCACCCTTCGTACACCTACGAGGACTTCTTCGAGGGGTTCCGGCCCGTGGAGGATCCCGAGACGCGGGAGGTCGCCTTCCGGCTGACGGCGGGCCCGCTGCGGGAACTCGCCGATCTCGCCTCCCGCGAGGGCAACCGGCACATCCCGCACTTCCTGATCATCGACGAGATCAACCGCGCCAATCTGGCGAAGGTCTTCGGCGAGCTGTACTTCCTCCTCGAGTACCGAACGAGGTCCGTGCGCCTCACCTACTCCGGGGACGACTTCGCACTGCCGCCAAATCTTTTCGTGATCGGCACGATGAACACCGCCGACCGGTCGATCGCCCTGGTCGACACGGCGATGCGGCGCCGTTTCGCGTTCGTGGAGCTGTCCCCGCGCGCCGAACCGACCGCCGGGCTGCTCGCGCGCTGGCTGAAGCGCGAGGGCAGGGACCCGGAGCCAGCCCGTCTCCTCGACGCCCTCAACGCCCGCATCAACGACGCCGACTTCGCCATCGGCCCCTCCTACCTGATGAAGCCGGGCGTGTACCGCGAGGGCGGCCTCGAACGGACCTGGCGCACGAAGATCCTGCCGCTGCTGGAGGAGCACCACTACGGCGAGGGCCTCGACGTCGCCGCCCGCTACGGTCTCGACTCGCTGCGCGAGCAGCGCCCGTGACCGCGACCGTGCTTGAGGTGACGCTGCGCGAGTACGGGCCCGCCGTCTCCGTCTCGCTGGGCTCCGAGGCCGGGCGGGCCCTCGCCGCCTCCGGCATTCTGCAGAGCGCGACCCCGGATCCCGGCCGGGACGGGCACTGGCTGCTGCGGGCGGGCAGCCGGGTCGGCGCCGTGCAGACGCCCGGCGGCCTGGTCGTACGGATCACGCCCAAGACTCCCGTGAGCCGGTTGTTCTTCCTCCTCGGGTTCAGTCTCGACCCGGCACGCGCCTGGCGTGACAGCCGGGAGGGCACCGTCGACACCGGAACGTATGACGACGTCGTGCCCGCACTCGCACACGCCGTGGAGCGGCAGATCGACGCGGCGCTGCGGCAGGGGGTCCTCCAGGGCTACCGGGAGGTGGAGGAGTCTGCGCTGGTCGTGCGCGGGCGGCTCCGCGAGGCCGAGCAGATCCGGCGGCACTTCGGCCGTACACCGCCTGTGGAGATCGTCTACGACGCGTACACCGCCGACACCGCCGAGAACCGCATTCTGCGCGCCGCCACCGAGCGGTTGCTGCGGCTGCCGGGAGTTCCCGGTCCCGTCCGCCGGCGTCTCGCCCACCAGCGCGTACGTCTCGCCGACGCGCTGCCACTGGTACGGGGGCAGGAACTGCCGCGTTGGCAGCCGTCACGCCTGAACTCCCGCTACCAGCCCGCGCTGCGGCTCGCCGAGGCCGTCCTGCGCGACACCTCACCGGAACACCGGCCGGCCGGCTCCGAACCGCTCACCGTCGACGGCTTCCTGCTCGACATGAACAAGTTGTTCGAGGACTTCGTCACGGTCGCCCTGCGTGAGGCCCTTCAGGAGCACGGCCTGACCGCGCGCCTCCAGGACTCCCACCACCTCGACACCGCGGGTCTAATACGGATACGCCCCGATCTCGTCGTCCGCACCGGCGATGGCCGCACCCCGCTCGCCGTCGTCGACGCCAAGTACAAGGTCGAGAAGGCCGACGGACTCCTCAACGCCGACCTGTACCAGGCGCTGGCGTACACCACCGTGCTCGGTCTGCCCGAGGCGCACCTGGTGTACGCGGCCGGACGGCAGCCCGAGCGCTTACACGAGGTGCGCGGAACGACGGCAGGGCCGGACGGACGGGGAGTGCGGCTGTACCAGCACAGCCTTGACCTCTCCCGCGAACCCGGACAACTCCTGTCGACTCTAAAGGAGATCGCCGGACGGCTGGCCGGAGCCACCCCACATCCGTGACCATGGAACACCGTCAGGCAGAAAGAAAGGGACCTCATGCCCCGGCTCGCCTTCGCTCAGAGCTTCTGGGACGGCTATGACACCCTGGAGAAGCCGGTTCGAGCCGGAGTGCGCAAGGCCATGGCGAAATTCCAGGCCATGAGCGTCGCCGAACTCAACGCGGACAAGGGACTGCACCTGGAGTCCATCGAGAACGCCCGTGACCCGCGCATGCGCACCATTCGCATCACCGACTTCTGGCGGGGCGTCGTCCTCGCCCCCGACGACGGCAGCGACATGTTCCTCTTGGTCAATGTCCTGCCGCACGACGACGCCTACACCTGGGCGGCGAAGCGTCTGTACAGCGCGAACTCCGCGACCCGGGCCCTGGAGGTACGCAACGCCGTCGCCCTGGACGAGCTGACACCGCTCTACGAGACGGCCGCACGCACGGCTCCACGGCTGCTGTTCGCGGACGTCTCCGACGGCACGCTGCGCGAGCTCGGTATCGACGACCAGGTGCTGCGCGCCGCGCGTTCATTGGTGGACAAGGCCCAACTGGAGGCGTTCTCCACGCTCCTGCCGGAGGATCAGCTGGAGGTGCTGCAGTACCTCGCCGAGGGGTTCAGCCCGGAAGAGGTCTACCGGGACGTCGTGGCCGTCCGTCGGCCCGCCGATGCGCCCGCTGAACCGGTGGAGGACCTGGCCACGGTGATCGCCAACACTCCGGCGCGTATCCGCCTGGTCACCGGGCCGCAGGAGCTGGAGGAGATCTTGGAGAAACCGTTCGATGCCTGGCGGGTGTTCCTCCACCCCTCCCAGCGGCGCGTCGCCTACCGCACCTCGTACGGGGGTCCCGTACAGGTCACCGGCGGCCCCGGGACAGGCAAGACGGTGGCCGCCCTGCATCGGGTCAAGCACCTGCTCGGCCGTTCCGAGGACGGCCGTATCCTGCTCACCACGTTCACGAACGCGCTCGCCGCCGGACTGCGTGAGATGCTCGGCCTGCTCCTCGACGAGGACGAGAAGCTGCTGGCCCGGGTCGACGTGACGACGGTCGACGGCTATGCGAACGGCATCGTGCGCGCGAAGTCGGGGGCCGCGCCCAGACCGATCGGGGACCGGGAACAGCGGCAGTTGTGGGAGAAGGCCGTCAAGCAGCTCGATCTGCCGTTCACCGCCCAGTTCCTGGCCCAGGAGTATCGGCACGTCGTTCTCGGCCAGAACCTCCGCGACCTCGACGCCTACCTCGGCGCAAGCCGCCGCGGCCGCGGCACCGGTCTCGGTCCCACGCGCCGCCGGGAGATGTGGAGCGGCGTGGAGCGGTTCGAACAGTTCCTGCGCGACCGTGGCGAGACCACACACCTGCGAATCTGCGCCCGCGCGGCGGAACTCCTCGCCGGCGAGCCGACTCCGTACGCCCATGTCGTCGTCGACGAGGCACAGGACCTGCACCCCGCACAGTGGCGTGTGCTGCGCGCCGCCGTGTCTCCTGGCCCTGACGACCTGTTCGTCACCGGCGACCCGCATCAGCGGATCTACGACTCCCGGGTCTCGCTCGGCTCCCTGGGCATCACCACGGCCGGCCGCAGCTTTCGGTTGCGCGTCAACTACCGCTCGACCGAGGAGATCCTTGCCTGGTCGGCGCGGCTCCTCGCGCCCGTCACCGTCGACGCGCTCGAGGGCGAGGGAACGGACTCGCTGTCCGGGTACCGCTCCCTGCTCCACGGGCGTCGTCCCCAGGCGCAGGGGTACGCGACCCGGCAGGAGGAGACCGAGGCCCTGGTGGACCGAGTCCGGGTGTTGCTCACCGAGGGCCTCGCACCGCACGAGATCGGCGTGTGTGCGCGCTTCAACCTCTCCCTGGACGCGGCCGAGGAGAAACTGAAGGCCGCGGGCGTCCCAGTGCTACGTGTCAAAGGGCAGGTCGGGCAGGGGGCCGAGGGGGTGCGGCTGGCAACTATGCACGCGATGAAGGGGCTGGAGTTCCGGGCGGTGTCCGTCCTCGGCGTCAACGAGGGCACCGTCCCATTCGCCCGTGAGATCACCCCACGCGAGGTGGATCCGCTGCAGCACGACGCCGACCTGCTCCGGGAACGCTGCCTGCTCTTCGTCGCCTGCACTCGCGCTCGCGAAGCGCTGAGTGTGACGTGGAGCGGAACTCCGAGCCCGTTTCTGCCACGCGCCGCCTGATGGGAGCTGCCGCCTGGCACGTGCCGATGCGGGGCACCCACTTTGGAGTACCCCGCACCGTCCTCACTCCTCCGGGGCCAGGGCGCCCGTGGCAAGGCCGTCACGGGCGACTTCGGCAAGCTGCCCGCTCAGCTCGTCGACCTTGCGCATTCCTTCCTCGTATGCGGACAGGGCTCGGAAGGCAGAGCCGTACCGACGCTGCTCGTCGATGCTCATGCGGGGAATACGGGACCCCCTGCTGTCAAGGCGGTAGGTCCCGCTGGCACTTGTGGACCGGCGGGTATTGACGGAACTGCGTAGGAATCCCTGCAGATAGTCCGTGTCGAGCTGTTCGCTGGCCGACACCGGTTCCGAACCGTCGTAGGTGACGAGTCCGGCGCGGGCGAGATCCGCGACGCTGGTGGTGGCGCCCTCCAGTGAGCCCGGTCCACCGCCCGCCGCAAGCTCAGGCAGGAGTACGGCGAGTCGGCGGATCTGGTCCTCCAGCTCCTTGCGCAGGGCGGCGTACTCACCGGGATAGTCGCGGTGCCGGGACCGGAGATGGCTGCCGGGGGTCAGGTCGACGGTGTCGTCGAGGAGTTCGATCAGGGGCACGTCGGCGACCTGGTCGGGGCGTGGTTCCAGGCTGCCATCGGGGCTGTTGCCGGTCAGGTCGACCATGCGCACGGTGTGGTTCGTATCCGCACTTGCGGTGCTCTCGGGACGCTGCAGACACCACAGATGCACGGGCAGGGCGTGAGAGGTCGCCGTCCCCGGCGGCAGGGCGACCACTTGGCGCACGATGCCCCGACGTACGAGTTCTGATCGGATACGGCGGCCTGCCTTGCGGTAGGCGACCGAGGCCGGCATGACCATGAGGACCTGGCCGCCGGGCTCGGTGTGCGCATAGGCATGTTGGAGCCACGCGAGCTCCCCTTCGGCCTTGGACGGGGTACCGAGTTCCCAGCGGGCGTCGAGCAGCAGCTCCTCTCGCCCCCACTCGGTCACGCCGGCCGGCGGGTCGCAGACCACCAGATTCGCCTTGAGGTCCGGCCATTCGTCCGCGCGAAGGGAATCACCTGCCACGATGCGCACGCCTGATCGGCCCAGGAGGTCGGCACGGAGCTGTGCGAAACGCGCACTGTCGGCATCCATCTCCTGGCCACAGCAACGCATCCCGGCTTCGGAGGCGACAGACAGGAGCAGCACGCCGATCCCGCAGGCGGGGTCGAAGACTGTGGCGTCGCCTGGCAGCTCGGGAGCGAAGTGGCACACGGCCCGCACCACGCGCTCGGGAGTCACCTGGTCCGATCCCGCACGCCGAGCGGAATCCATGAACCGTTCAGTCAGTCCGTTCACGAGGTCGACGGGCGCTTCGGTTTGAGCGAGCTCCCGTACACGGATGGCGACGTCATCCGGCAGTCTCGGCTCGTGTTCTCCGGCCAGCACCGCGGCTACCTCTGCCAGGCCCACGATCATCTGCTCCCCGTACGCGGCCCGCATGGCCTGCCACAGCTCGACCTCGGGTGACACCTCCTGGCCTTTGCGCTGCTTGTCCAGCCATTCCTGGACCTCGGCGAGCGCATAGAGCGGACTGCTCGCGGCACCTCCCGCCGGCGCGGGGAAGTCGTCGTAGCGCCGACGCCAGTTGGAGACAGCGGCCCGAGTGACTCCGGCCAGCCGAGCGATCTCGGCACCGGTGACAAGAGGTCCGACCGATGAAGCGGCATTGTCCGTCATAGTGCCAGCGTACACGGGCCGTCAGTCTTATTCGAGAGGGATATCTGTTGACGTCGTACACGCACCCATGTCAGCATCCTGCGTGTACTTGGTTTCTCCTGAGCCAGTGCAACATCGGCGCGCCCTCGCCTCAGCCGCCCTCATCTCTGTCCCGGTCCCGAGCCGCAGGGCTGCCCGAGCCTGCCTCACGCACCTGTCCATGTTCCGTCCAGCCACGACCCCGAAGGCATCGACGTGCCCCGCTCGTCCTTCAGACCTCTCGCCGACTGCCCCACGGAGGGCACGCCTTGGTATCGAGCACCGCAGTACGCACCGTTTACCGGCCGTCCGGCGTCGCCCCCACCCCGGAGGCCATGCGCGACGCTCTTGACGCCGAACTGCTGGACAGGCTCGGTGCCGATCCGCATTTCCCTGAAGTGCTCGGGGTTCCGGCCGTGTACATCACCTGCGGGATGGAGCACACCAAGGCCCCATGGTGCGAACCCATGTCGCGCACCACCGGCATCACGGTCACTGAAAGCGTTCGGCGCACCGCTGCCGTGCTCCTGCTCGCCATCGACGGCACCGTGTACGCCATCGGCTGCGACCAGGGGTACCGGCTGATCCCAGACCACCTCAAGGACAAGCGCTTCGGTCTCTCCTTCGCCATCCGGCAGATGGATCCGAACATGATCCGCGGGGCTGTCTCGAAGACTCTCGGGCAGACGCGCACCGACATCTCCCTGGTTCCGGGCGGCGCCCCGGTCCCCCTGCTCGGCATCCGTGACCACTCGCGCATCGTGCGCAGCCTGGGCGGATACCTCGACGACCTCCCGCTCACCCGGTCGCGCTACACACGCGGAAAGGCCGTCAGTGCCCAGGGCGGATGCGGGCTCAGGATCGCCCTCGGAGTCGAACCCGAGGCCCTGATCTCCGACCTGCGGACCATCGCCAGGATCTGCCGCGAGGACATCCCGCACCAGGAGCTGGAGTTTGTCGACCACATCGCGCCGGTCAGCGACACGACGACCCTCGACACCCTCGACCAGGCCCTGGACGACCGTCTCAGCCGGCCCGCCGACGGCCAGATCTCCGTCTCCGTCCCCGCCGAACACCACGTGGCATACGCGGAGGCCACCACGTACATGACGCAGATCAACAGCACAGGAGCCCTGCGCTCCGACAACTTCGACCTCGGCTACGTACTCACCCGGGCCCGACTCGCACCGCCCGGCCGACGCCTCAAGGCGCTGCGCGAGGGGACCGTGACCCTTGCCAGGGACCGCCGGGCAGGCTCCACCGACACGCTCGCCGCCACCAGCGCGCTGACTTGGTTGGAGGTCGGCATCTCCCTCGGCTCCCGCCGGTTCTTCCTGATGGAGGGTGAGTGGTACGAGGCCGGGGCCGCCTATCTGGAAGAGTGCCACGCCACCGTGACGGCGCTGTTCTCTCCTTCGCCCTCCATCTCCCTTCCCGCCTGGGCCGACGGTGAGTCCGAGAACGACTACAACAACAGGGTGGCTGATGACCGGCCCGGCTGGCTCTGTCTCGACACCAAGAACATCACCAATCCTCTCCGGCCCAGGGAGCAGGTCGAGATCTGTGACCTGCTGGTGCCGGACGGCACCCTGGTCCTCGTCAAGCGCGCAGGCAGTTCTGGCCCGCTGAGTCACTTGTTCAACCAGGCCAGGGTGGCGGTGGAACTGCTCCAGGAGTCCGCCCAGGTCCGTGCGGAGTTCACCGCGAAGGTGGCCCGGCTCAGCGGGGGCAAGTGCTTGCTACCGGACGACTTCACACCCAAGCGCATCGTCCTTGCCGTACTTCTCAAGAACCGTGAGAACCTCACCCCGGAGTCCATCTTCGGCTTCTCCCAGATCACCATCGCCCAGACTGCGAAGGCCCTGGCAGCACGAGGGGTGACTGTCGAGGTCGTCGGTATCCCTCAGGGCGGCTCAGACGCACTTCCCCTGCCCTCGTGTCACGTAGGGGTCGGGGCGGCTGTCACTGGCTGGCAACCTCGGACGCCGGTTCGCCCTTGAACCAGCTCTGGAGCCGAGTCGCCCAGTTACGGGCCAGCGCCGTCGCCGAAGGGGAGCTGGTGAAAGCTCTCTTGGTCAGCAAGTTGCCATCGGCACCAACACGACGGCCAAGCGGGCAGCGGCTCTAACGCAGCGGCTCTAACCCCGGCTATTCAGCGGAATTGGGTGAGCTGACGCCCTGACAGCAGAAAGGCGCCGCTGACCTGCAAGGATGCGACTGTCGAGGAAGCATCGGGTGCAGGAGTCAGGACACCTTTCTGGTGAGCGAGCGTACAGGGTGGGACCGTGGGCTGTCTGTGACCGCCGACGGGAAGGGGCTGGTCGGGCATGCCGGGACGGTGCTGCTGCGGAAGCTGGCGGACCGGATCGGTCTGACACGAGGGCTCGCCGGAGTGCTGCCGACAAGCACGGCGGCCGGGTGGCGGGAGCGTGCCGCCGCGCTCGTCCAGTTGGCCGTCGCGATCGTGCTGGGAGCCCGGAGCCTGCTGGAGGCCGAGCAGCTCCAGCTGCATCACCAGGGCTTGTTCGGGCCGTCCGTCTCGGACTCGACTACGCGCCGGGTGCTGGCAGGGCTCGACGAACAGACCCTGACTCAGATCGCGAAGGTGCGTCGGCGGGTACGCCGGCACGTGTGGACCCTGCTCCACCTGCGACCCGGCGGCTTTCCCCAGCTCACGGTCGCCGGACGCACCCTGAAGGGCTGGATCGTCGTGGACCTGGACGCCACGGTCATCACCACCGCGTCCAGAAAGGAAGGAGCCGCGGGCACGTTCAAGGGTACGTTCGGGTTCCATCCGCTGGGCGGCTGGTGCGCGAACACCGGCGAGAGCCTGGCGATGGAGCTGAGGCCGGGCAACGCGGGGGCAAACATCGTCGAGGACCACCTCCGCGTGCTGGCCGCCTGCCTTCAGCAGATCCCCCGATCCTCGCAGTCCAAGCTGCTGATCCGGGTCGACGGCGCGGGCGCCGCGCACGGCCTGCTGGAGCACCTCGAAGCGTTGAACACCACGCGGCGCACGGTCCGCTACACCGTCGGCTGGAAGATCACCGAGGAGGACGAGGCCGCGATCGCTCAACTTCCCGAGAACGCGTGGGAGACCGCGCTGACACAGGGCGGCGAACTTCAAGAGGGCTATCACGTCGCCGAGTTGACCGGCCTGAACACCCGCGACGGCTGGCCGGAGGGGATGCGGCTGATCGTCCGCCGTGTCAAGCCGTCACGGCGTCAGCTGAAGAAGCTGACCGACTTCGAGAAGAAGACCGGCTGGCGCTACTCGATCACCGTGACGAACATCCGCCGCCTGTGGGGCATCGCCGGCTCCCACCAGATCCAGTTCCTCGACGTCCTTCACCGCAACCACGCCGAGGTCGAAGACCGTATCCGCACCAACAAGGCCATGGGCCTGCACAACCTGCCTTCACAGTCCTGGCAGATCAACACGGCATGGATGCTCGCCGCGAACCTCGCGGCCGATCTCGACGCCTGGCTCCGTCTGCTGACCCTGCACGACAGCGAGGACCTCGCCGACGCCGAGCCCGACACCATGCGCTTCCGCCTCTACCACCTGCCCGCCCGCCTGGCCCGCCACGCCCGCCACCGCCATCTGCGCATCGAGCGGACCTGGCCCTGGGCACCGGCGTTCACCACCAGCTGGAGGAGGCTCACCCAGCTTCCGGCCGTCACCTGACGACCCGCCCCCGCCCCGACAAGGACCAGGAAGGAGGACAACCCGCACTCTCCGGGATTGTGGAACCCGGCGCACCCGCGGCGTCACGCGACGGCCCGCCCTCCAACGACAGAGGACATTACGGGCGAACCACCGAACCGATCAGCGACCGAAGCCCACTGACGAATCGAGGTTACCAGTGGATCTCTACCAGATGCGAGCGAACCGGAACTGGGTCACTGTAAGAAAGGGGGCGGACGACGGGGACACAGTACTCAGCGGTCCACCCGCGTGCTCGAGCCGACGATGCGGATCCTGTGCCCTCTCCAGTTTCGGTTCGGCCGTGTGGGCGGTCCGCCTGTCTCCGCGAACACAGGGGGAATAGTCATGACCGAGACGGCCGCTACTACTCACAAGCCGGTGATTGTGGGTATCCATGGCATTGCTCAGCAGTACCGCGGTGGTTATGAGCTCACGTCGGTGTGGTTCGACGCGCTGCGCGACGGGCTGGTCGCCGCCGGCCAAGAAGCGAAGGCGACGGCTCTTACGGCCAGCGATGTGGTGGTCTCCTTCTTTGGAAGTCTCTTCCGCCCCGCCGGTGCCATGGGGCACGGCCCGCCCTACTCGGCGCAGGACGTTCAGCCCGGGCTGGAACGTGACCTGCTGGCCGAGCTCTACAAGGCCGCAGTCGACCAGGAACCGTCGCTGGGGGCGCCCCCAGACGCCATGGCTGGCCGGGTGGGGGCGCAGGTCATGGTGAATCGGCTGCTGCGTTCACGCACGTTCGCGAAGGTCACCGAGCGTGCGCTGATCGGCGACCTCAAACAGGTCAGCCGCTTCCTCGGCTCGCCGGAGACCAAGCAGTCGGTCCTGGACCGAGTGCGGCGGCAGGTCGGTGACGGCACCCGGGTGTTGATCGGCCACTCCCTGGGATCGGTGATCGCCTACGAGTACCTGTGTCGCTACCGGCCGGCGTCCGTCGAACTGCTAGTGACCCTCGGATCCCCACTGGGCATCCCCATCCTGGTCTTCGACCGGCTCACCCCCTCCCCCACCGGGGGAAAGGGAGCCTGGCCCGCACCCGTGGCCCGCTGGGTCAATGTCGCTGATCGCAACGACATCGTCGCCATGCGCAAGCAACTAGCCGAGCTGTTTCCCGGACCGGCACCGGATCGGCAGGTAGACGACCGTCTCGTCGACAACGGAGACGAGCCCCATGCCATCGGGCGCTACCTTAACGCTCAGCAGACCGGGAGTGCGATCGGTGATGCCCTGCCCTGACTACTCTCCCGTGGAGCACCGCGCGCTTCTGGCCCTGGGCACAGCGACCTACCAGGCAGCTATGTACGAACGCCTGGAGAAGGTGCCGGACTCGCTCAGGACGGTCGTGGATGCCCTAGCTGAGCTGGGGATCACCCCCATCGCTCCTCATCCGGGGTATCACTTGGACCTGGGACTGGACGAACTGCGCGAGCAGGTGGAGCAGGCTGCGCGAGCCGCACCGATCGTGATCGTCTACTACACCGGTCACGGCACCCGGCCCTCACGAGGCGACTACTACCTGATTCTCCACGCCTATCAGCCGGGCACCTTCCTGCGGACCGCTCTGCCAGTCAGGGACCTACCGGAGCTGCTGCTGCGAAGGACGGCAGAGGAGGAGCTGGAGGCCGACCAACCCACCGTTCTCGTGATCCTCGACTGCTGCTTCGCCGGCTCCGGGGGGATGGACGTCCTCGGTGAAGCCCTGAAAGGTATCGGCAACCCGAACACTTGGATCTTGGCCAGCGCCAGCGGCCTGCAATACGCCCAGCAGGGCACGTTCGCCAAGGCATTCATTGAAGCGCTGCGGCATCCTAGAACGGGCCGGTCCGGGCGCTGCGTAAGCCTGAACGACATCATGGATGTCATCAACACTGCGGAGGCCGGGACAGAGCAGCAGGCCCGGTGCTTCCCGCCCGCCGAGTCCGGATTTACAGGCACCGAACTGTTCTTCCCCAACCCGACGTTCGTGCCCGACGTTGCCGGGCTGACCATCACCGATCAGCACTGGGTATCCCGGCTGCGCGGGGCCCCACAGGAGACCACCACAGGGTTCTACCTCACCGGCCGGACCGGGCGCATCAAAGCCGCCGAAGACCTCGCTACGTGGATGACTGGGCCGCAGGGCGGAGGCTTGGCGGTCGTCACTGGCAGCCCCGGCACTGGCAAGTCCACCCTGCTCTCCCTTCCCGTTCAGCTCGTCCGCAGCGCCAGACGGGAGCAACTCCTTGATTCAGCAGGGGCCAACCCGCTGATCACTCAGACCGCGGACCTGCTCAGCACTGATCTGTCTCTTGTCGCTGTCCACGTCCGGGGCTTCAACACGGACCAGGCTGCTCGCGAGATCGCCAAAGGGCTGGGCCGGGACGTTGAAACGGCCTCCGCGCTGCTGGAAGATCTCGACACCAACCCTTTGCCCGCTGAGCCGATCCTGGTCGTCGACGCCGTCGACGAGGCAATCTCGCCTACCACGTTGCTCCACAGCCTGCTGCTACCGCTTGCACGCCAGCACGGCTTGAAGGTCGCCCTCGGTGCCAGACGTCACGTCCTCCGCCACATCGGCATCACTAACCTGACCATCGACCTGGACACCGAGGAGTACCGCGACCCGCAAGCACTGATCGACTACGTCCACCAGCTGCTGACCGCTGCGCACGAACCCGAGATCGCTACTCCCTACCAAAATGACTCCTCAACCGCAGAGGGTAAGTTGCAGGAGATCACTGCAACGGTGTGTCCCTCCCCTCGTAGCGTGAAGACCGTGACTGCAGGGGAAGTTGGGAGTCATGGCGGAGAAGCGACGGAAGTTCGATCCGGAGTTCCGTGAGG
>NZ_JBSFVU010000060.1:0-25236 GCF_053592475.1 Streptomyces sp. NPDC002671 | reverse complement strand
ATTCGAAACGGTCATCTGGACCGGTGAGGGCGGCGAGCCAACCTGGTACGAGACCTTCGAAGGCGAGGCTAAGCGCGGCTTCTGCCCGACCTGCGGCAGCCGGCTCGCGGCGATCGACAGCGACATCCCGGAGATTGGCATCAACGTCACCGCCCTCGACGACACCAGCGGCCCAGACCTCGTGCCGATCCACGCGTCCTTCCGCGACAACGCCGTGCACTGGCTGCCGTCGGCGCCGGAGACCGAGCACGGCACGCCCGGTTGACCGCCCGTCCACTGGTCGGCAACGTCACCTGCCCCCTCGATGGCCCCGGCCGGCATCCCGTTCCCGCCCGCGAGCAGGGCGGGAACTCCCGGGCCGGGACCCGCCGCGGTCATGCTCAGCGCGGATGACGGAGAACTCTGCGAGTGCCGCGCGGCAGTCAGACCGTCCAGGGGATGCTCAACCGGAGCGAGTCCAGAAAGGCGCTGGGCTACTTCCGAGACGAATTCTGGCCATCGACGCCTGCCGGGACGAAAGCGTGAGACCACATCCCAGGACGTTGAGAATTCCGGGCGGGTACGAAGAATCTGGGTGAGTGGAGCCTCGGGTCCATCAGTGATGAATTGAGAGCCGCCCGCCGCATAGGGAACATGCTCGGTACCAGGAGCCCGAACAGGTTCATCAATTTCATCGAAGCGGCCTACATCACGCCGGTGAACAAGGCACAGTCGACCTGACAGGAACTGCTCGTCCAGACCGCTGGGTGGCCGTCCCGCTCCTTCGACGGCCACCACCGCTCGCGACCACACGGAAGAGGCACAAGACGTGAACACATGGACTTGACAGGGAACTGTGCTCATGTCGGCACGAGACGCGCATCTCCGGTGGCCCTGCTGTCCTGTGGGTCGGTTTCCGCAAGGACGAGCTGAGGTGGATCGGCCTGGGTGGCGAGCCCACGTGGTACTCGAGCTGGCTTCTCCGAACTACTGGGATCGGTGCCGACGTCCAAGGGATCTCTGACATCAACCAGGACCGCTTGTCGCCTCACGCGGTCCGGCGTTCAGGTGAGCGGGAAATTTCAACGAGCACCGCGAGTGTTTCCGGCGGGGGCTACCCACTTGTGGAGTGCGGATCGAGTCGACCGACCAAGGGCATCATCGGCGCCCCGTAGTCGCCGTCTACGCTCTTGGCATGCAGCGCAGTGATGTCACGCGAGACGACGGCACATGGGTGGGCCTGTCCTTGGATGTACAGGACCGCCACCAGCCGGAGCTGTGTGTTTTCACTGCTGGGCCACGGCTGCTGATCTCCCAGCTGTCGCGGCCTGTGCTGCTCGCCGTTGTCGAAGAGCCCCTACAGGGCGTGGACTTCTGGCGTACCGACGAATACCGCTCCTTCGTTCCACCGCTGCGCGCCGACGTGGGGCGTGCCCTGTCGGGCAGCCCGCAACGGTGGGCTCACCGCTTCGCGCAATACCTCATCGACTCGCCGGGCAGCCCGTTGCACGAGGGCCGGTGGCTACTCTCGTGCGAGAGCCCGCTCCCGCGCTGGCGCCACGCTGCCACTTCGCATGCCGAGTACTGGAGCTCGATGCTCGTCGAGGGCCATCCGGACGGATACATCGACTGGTTTTTCCACTCCACATCGTTCGAGGTCCTGCCGCTGCGGCCAATGCCCGGCCCGGGCGACAGCCGCGTCAAGGCGTACCGCAAGCAGGTCCGCGAGGGGACGCTCCCACCCGTTCTGTTGTGGTGGGTCAGTGGTCTGGACTGTCATCTGATCCTGGACGGTCACGCACGACTCGCCGCGGCGATCGCCGAGTCCATCGAGCCTCCGTTGCTGCAGTTGCACCGTACGGTGCAACGCGATGACCTGGTCGCACGTATCGATGACGCTGTGGGCTTCTATGAGTACGAACTGGAACGCTTCGCCGAACTCCGCGCCATCCACGGTCCCACCGTCCCGGACGGCGCCGCCACCGCCGGCCCACAGCTCGTCCGCCTCCTCCACGATTTGAACACCGCGGAACAGCCGACCTGGGCCTGGCCCTTGCCCGGAGGGGAAGGCCAGTGGCGTCGCATCGCACGCGAGGTAACCGTCGGCAAGAACTGGCTCCGTACCTAAGCCCTGCCGAATCACTCTCGCCAGCCATCACATCCGGGCGTACCGCGAGGGACGCTCGTGCGGGGCTCGTAAAGTCATCGCCGCAGGTCGGGAGGGTAGAGCGTTCTCGGCTGGGACCATGTCGGCGTGATCATCTCGATGCTGTACAAGGGGGCCCGCAGGCTGCTGTCCGTCCCCGGGGTGCTCCTGCGCCGCGACACCGATAAGGAAGCCGAGTTGCTCGTCCTCCGGCATGAGAATGCGGTGCTGCGCCGTCAGCTCGCCCGCCCGGTCCGGTACGAGCCAGCGGACCGGTTCTGGTTGGCTGTGCTCTCCAGCCTGATACCCCGTCGCCGCTGGCGCGAGGTCTTCGCGGTTACTCCCGGGACCCTGTTGGCCTGGCATCGCAGGTTCATCGCGGCGAAGTGGGACTACGGCGCCCGGCGCGCCCGCACCGGACGGCCGCCGACCAAGGCAGCGCTCAAGAAGCTGATCCTGCGGCTCGCTCGAGAGAACGCACAGTGGGGGCACCGGCGGATCCAAGGCGAGCTGACCCGACTCGGACACCCCATCGCCGCATCCACGGTATGGAAGATCCTCCACGCGGCGGGCATCGACCCGGCCCCACGCCGCGCCGGCCCGACCTGGCGGGAGTTCCTCACGAGCCAGGCCCAGGGCATCATCGCCGTCGACTTCTTGCATATCGACACTGTCCTCGGCAGACGCCTTTACGCGCTGGCGTTCCTCGAACACGGCACCCGGCGCCTACACATCGCCGGCATCACCGCCCACCCCACCCGCGAGTGGGCAGTGCAACAGGCGCGGAACCTGACCGCCGACCTCTGCATGCGCATGGAACCCCTGCGCTTCCTCCTGCGTGACCGCGACGGCAAGTACGGCCAGTCCTTCGACGCCGTCTTCGAGGCCGAGGAGATGGAGATCCTCAAGAGTGCACCGCGAGCTCCTCGGATGAACGCCCACTGTGAGCGGGTGATCGGCAGCATCCGGCGTGAGGCCCTCGACCATGTCCTCATCATGAACGAGGCCCACGCCCGGCACGTCCTGGCCGCCTATGAGCGGCACTACAACGAGCACCGCCCCCAACTACCTCCGGGCGCCGACCAGCAGCCCATCACCGTGCACGACCCCGAAGTCCGCAGACTCCTGCGCACCCGCATCCTCGGCGGCGCCATTAACGAGTACCGCTATGCGGCTTGACCTGCAACGACGACTTTCCGAGCCCACACCCTGCGGCACCAACTCCTGGTCCTGCAGCGCCAGGCCGCAAAACCAGTGTTCACCGACACGGACCGCGCGATCCTCGCCGGCCTGCTCCACCACCTCCCTACCGACAGGCTGCGGCGCCTCCTGCTGCTGGTCCGCCCGGACACAGTCCTTCGGCGGCATCGCGACCTGCTCAAACGGCGCCACGCCACCGCCTGCGTGCCGAAGCGTCGCGGGCGCCCGCCCACCGTCCGCTCGATCCGCGCCCTGGTCCTGCGCCTGGCCCGCGAGAACAGCTCGTGGGGCTACCGGCGAATCCACGGCGAACTCGCAGCCCTCGGCATCAAAGTCGCCGCCTCCACCGTCTGGGAGATCCTCCGCAAGCACGGCATCCCACCAGCGCCCGAGCGGCAGAGCACGACCTGGGCCGACTTCCTGCGCAGCCAGGCCGACGCCCTGCTCGCCTGCGACCTCTTCGAGACCCGCACCCTGGCCGGAGCCCGCCTGTACGCCTTCGCCGTCATCGAGCACGCCACCCGCAGGATCCGGATCCTCGGCGCCACCGCACACCCCACCGCAGAGTGGATCGTGCAACTCGGACGCAACCTCCTCATGGACCTCGAAGACGCCGGCAGCACGGCCAGGTTCCTGATCCGCGACCACGACGCCAAGTTCACCACCGCCTTCGAGGCCCTCATGGCCGGCGCCGGCCTGAAGGTCGTCACCACCGGCATCCAGATGCCACGGATGAACTCCCTAATGGAGCGCTGGATACAGACCTGCCACAGAGAGCTCCTGGACCGCACTCTGATCTGGAACCAGCGCCACCTCCTCCACGCGCTCCGCGAGTTGGAGACCCACTACAACCAGCACCGGCCACACCGAGCCCTCGGACAAGCCGCACCGCTACGCCCTTTCCCCAAACCGATCAACCCGCCAGCCCACATCGCCCACCTGGACGTCCGACGACGAGACCGACTCGCCGGAACCCTCCACGAGTACAGACATGCCGCTTGACCAGCCTGGATGATTTATCGGCACCCGCAGTGTTCTGGGTTCCGCCGCCCTGCGGGCGCACGCGCTCCTGCGGAATCAACGGCTTGGCGATCTCCCACAAGCCGTCTGGAACAATCCAACGCCACGTATCCCGCCCCATACGCAGACCAACGAGCGATCACCACATAGGACATCGTCTAAATGGCACTTGGACGAGGTCTTCGTCAGGATCAACGGCGAATGGAAGTATCTGTAGCGGGCCGTGGACCAGGACGGCAATGTTCTCGACATCCTCGTGCAGAACCGCCGGGACAAGGCCGCGGCCAGGCGTTTCCTGTGTCGTCTGATGAAGAAGACCCGCGTGGTGCCGGGGGTGATGGTCACCGACAAGCTCCGCTCCCACAGCGCCGCCCACCGCGAGGTCATGCCCTCCGTCGAGCACCGCTCCCATAAAGGCCTGAACAACCGGGCCGAGAACTCCCACCAGCCCACCAGGCAACGCGAATACGCGATGAAAGGCTTCCGCAGCATGGGCAGAGCGCAGCGGTTCCTGTCCGCGTTCAGCGGCATCTCACCCCACTTCCGGCCCCGACGTCACCTGATGACCGCACATCACTACTGAGCCGAGATGACCGTCCGCTTCGCCATCTGGAACCAGATCACCGGCGCCGTCAGCCAACTCACCACGGTCTGACGACAGGTGCGGAACCCAGCACCACCACACCCCGACAAGCCGTCAGACACCCACACCCCCCGACAACGTGAAAATGCCATCGCGCCGGCTGGGCCACCGGGGACGAGGTCTACGGCGGCAATCCGAAACTACGCGCGGCCCTGGAAGAACGCGGCATGGGCTATGTGCTGACCATCGGTTGCACGGCAGAAGTGCGCGCGTTCAGATCACCGACGGCCAGGTCCTGCCCGGCGCCCCCGCCTGATCAGTCCGCGACCTGTTTCATCGATCCCCTGTTTTCCCTGGTGGACACGCCTTCTACGTCTGAGGGTCTGCGGATGGCCGAGAGTAGCGTCTGCTAGAAGGGATAGGCGGGTGGCAGCCGCAGCCGAGTGATCTGCCGGATGAGGCTTGGAAGCTGATCCGGCCGGTCGTCACGGCGGGGAGAAAGGGCACCGCCCCTTCGCACAAGGAGGTCTCCATGGCGCACGACGACCAGTTCACCGCTCTCGGACCGCCGTTGGTCGGCTCAGGACATACGCGTTCGGCGTTCTCGACCAAGGCCACCGGCATGGTCTACGGCGGGAACATGCAAGGCGTGACGGCCGGCTTGTACGCCGAGAGTCCCGAGCGCGACACCAAGCGCGAGGCCGACGTCGACGGCGTAGGCGTTTTCGGGGTGGGCGACAATTTCGGTATCTTCGGGAAGACCGTGCCCAGCCCTGGACGCCCTGGCATCGCCGGGCTGTTCGGCCAGCACAACCGGGGTGGTATCGGTGCTATCGGGGCGACGATGCGGGGCGGCATCGGCGTGGTGGGCACGAGCGTGGAGAACCTGCTCAGCCCGTTGGGGACGTTCGGCTCCGGCCCCGGGCCAGGCGACGGATCCGGAACCGGGGTGCTCGGCACTAGCGGCAGCGGCGTCGGCGTGCACGGGATCAGCCACTCCGCCGAGGGCGTCCGCGGCGAGAGCTCCCAGGGCGATGCCGTGGTGGGCCACAGCGCCGGCGGACGAGGCGGACGTTTCCAGTCCGGTCGCACGGCCGCCGGTACCCCCATCGGCCAGATCGGCCTGGTGCCCCAGCCACTGCCGGTTTCCGGTCGGATCACCGCCTCCCCCACAATGTACGACGGCACGGCGCTGGAACAGTTGCCCACTGAGGGAAGCGGGGGCGACCTGCTGGTCACCCAGTCTGACGACGGCACCTGCGCGTTGTGGTTCTGCACGAACTCCGCCCAACAGGACCGCCGCGCAGTCTGGCGAGAGGTACTGCTCGGCCCTACGCCGGTGCCGCAGGCGGTGGAGTTGGTGGACTGGACCGTGGTCGAGCGCGACCCCGCGACGGGAACCGCACAGGGGACTTGGCACGGTGCCGGTGTGCGGTTGGTGGGGCCCCTCAGCACCGGCAGTGCCGTGGACGGGACCTTCCGCGGGTTCTCCTCCAGCGCGTTCGCTCCGCCGTTGCCGTCCAGCGACGCTCTGGAGATCGTCGGCGGAACCGAGCACGCCTTCACACTTACCTTCGCGGCTGCCATCAAGGACCCGGTGCTGTATCTGGCGTCGATGGGATCGATTATGCAGTTTCCGGCCGGGACAGAGGTGACCCTCGTCAGCGGGCAGGGGGTGAGCGTGTCCGGAAGCACTGTGACGGGCGTGGTCGGACCGGTCGACTCGAACGGAACCATCAGGCTTGCGGGCGTGTTCACCACGATCTCGTTCACGGCCACGACGAATGTGCCCACGCCGGGGGTCATCGATGGGATCTTCCTGCAGATCGGTGGTATGCCGGCGTAGCGCCATCGCCGGGGAAGTAAGGTCGCGCGGCGACGGTGCCGGCGGACTCGCGGACGGGTCCTCGCGCCATCCCCCGGCCTCCCGTATCTGCCGGCGCAGCAGGTCGTGGATGGCCTGGTCGGTGCCGTCATCGGGCTTTCGCAGGGGTGGGCTGTCCGCTCCCTAATCGAAAACGCAAGAGGTGCTCCTGAGCTGCAACGATGAGGCTTGCTGAGGGTCTTGTGCGTTGCTGGCGAAGGAGCACTTCTCGGGTGAAGAAGCGTATCGGGTCCTACCCGCGTGTCCACGTCGAGGGCGGTGGCCGTGGGGTGGTCTCGCAGTCCGGAGCTGTGCTGCTGGTCGAGACGATCCGCAAGACCGGTTTGGACCGGGCGATATCGGCGGCGCTGGCGCCCTGGCGTAAGGCCCGGGCAGTGCATGATCCGGGCAAGGACGACTTCTCCGAGCTCGCCCGCAGCCTGGCCCTTCTGGTTCAGACGGAGCCGCCGAAGCCGCTGGACGCCCTCGTCGACGGCTGGGAGCGGGACCTGCTGGGCTGCACGTTGTCGGACTATGTGGGGCTGGGGCGGCTGCTGTTCACCGCGGCGATCCACCGGCAGGGCCGGTTCGACCTCGCCTGAGTGCCCGAGACCGAGCTCGCTGTGTTCGAGGAGCTGACGAGTCGCGCGGCGGTGCAGTCGGTACTCGAGCAGCACTTCGCCACAGGGGTCGAGGAGGAACGCGCCCGCGCCGCCGGCGGACTGCTCTCTTCCGATCCTCTGATGCGGCGGTACACGCCCAACCCGCTGCGCTCGAGGCCCTTTGGTGCGGGGGTTCGGGTGCGACTACCTGATCCCGGTGACACCTGCCGTGCTGGGCGAGGTGAGCCCGATGGGCCTGTACGACACAGGGATGGAGCACTACGACAGCAAAGTGTTCGAGGCGTTCACGCGGGACCTGGGCGAGCTGTTCGAGCAGTACGTCGGCCGGCATCTGCGGCTGCTCCCCAACTCCGAGGTCCATCACGAGATCGTCTACGACAAGGACAACAAGAAGAGTGCCGACTCGATCGTGGTCCTGCCCGGCCTTGTGCTGCTGGTGGAGGCCAAGGCGGCCCGGCCCACCGCGGGCCTCCGGCTCGGACCGCAGCAGGAGTTCGGCGAGGAGCTGGACAAGAAGCTGGCAAGGCCCTCGGGAAGCAGATACCGGCCACCGCGAAGCTCATTCGCGACCGGCACCCGAAGTTCGCCCACCTCCCCCACGACCGGCCGATGTTCGGGATCGCGGTGACGATGGAGCCGTACCACCTGGTCAACAGCCCCGAGTTCCGGGACGCCTTGCCAGCCACGGACATACCCACGGCGGTCGCCTCGGCCAGCGAGCTGGAAGACGCCGTCGTCGCGAACGCCCCCGGCCTGGAAGAGGCGATCCTGGCCCAGATCGAGCAGCCGCCGCCCGGCGGATGGTCCCTGCGAGCCCCAGCCAGCGGACGCACTGACATCAACCCAATCCTGGACGAGGCGTGGGCAGCGTACCCATGGGGGACGGAACACACCTCCCCCTCCGGCGACACCGCGGCGATGGAGCCCTGAACGAGCGCCCGGATCAGCCTCACCGCAGCCTAGGCAGACCGGCCGAGGGTGCCGCCACCCCGGCGGCACCCAAGTTCCACGCCCGGCACGGCCGGATCCCCCGCGCCCAGCTTGCCGTATACGCAGGCGGGCGGGTGCTGCTGCGCTCACGCCGCGGCACGGACATGACGGCAGCGTTCCCCGAGGTTCGGAGGGCGGCCCTCGCTCAGCTGCCGCCGGACACCGGGCTCGATGGCGAACTGGTGGTGTGGGAGCGGGACCGACTGGCGTGCGAACGCCTTCAGCAGCGGCTGGCCCGGCGCGGGACAGCTGCGGTGGAGGCGGCGCACCAGTGGCCGACGCACTTCGTGGCCTTCCACCTGTTCCACGCGGGCGCCGACCTGACCGGCTGGCCGTACGAGCGGCGCCGCGGTGCGCTGGAGACGCTGTTCGCCGACAGCCCAGCCACGGCACAGCAGTGGCTGGGCTGGACGGCGGTCGGAGTAGGGCTGTGCTTCAAGCGGCTGGACGAGCCCTACCGCGGGAACATGCGGTCGTGGCGGAAGTACAAGGTGCGCTCCACCACCGAGGCCGTGATCGGCGCGATCACCGGATCACGTGCTGCGCCTCGGACGGTGCTGCTGGGCCGCTACGACACTGCAGGCCGCCTGCAATATACGTCGGTCGCAGCACCATCCTCTCGCAGGCCGCCAGCCGGCCGCACTCTGGCCGCTCAGCTGGCTCCACCAGTGGGTGCACACCCATGGCAGGGGTGGTCGTTCTCGGCAGGCTGGGGAACACAGCGCACTCTGGACGTCGCCCTGGTCCAGCCCGACGTCGTGCTGGAAGTCGCTGTCGACGTCGCCCGGGACAGCGCTGGACGGTGGCGGCACCCGGTCCGGCAACATCGCATCCGCACGGACGTCGGCGTCCGACAGGTCCCCCTGCTCGGAGAGGGCGATACCTGAGCGTGGTCACACCGCTTGTGATCGCGCGGATCTGGTGAGTGCTGGCCCATTTCGGCACCTGCGCGAAGGCAGAGCCCTACAGGCACCTTCGACGACCACCTGCATCACGCGGTGCGCGGTAGTGTCAGCCGCTCGACACCAGCGGAGGTCACGGTCCATTCCACACGCTCGGCCGCCGCACGGCATCGAACATGACGTGCAGCGCCGAGAAAACCTCACTCGTTCCCGAGCAGTAGCTCACGCACGCTTTGTCCCGGCCCTGCGAGTGAACGCAAATTTGTTGCCGTGGGAAGGCCACTAATTTTCATGAACTTGCGTACCGACGAGATGTTAACGGGGACCCTTACGACAACTTTTGTGGAAAACCACGTCTGGCTGAGCGTTGTGTTCCGAACTTGGAAATCGAAGACGTACAATTCACCAGCAAGGAGGGGCCGGTTGGTGGTGAACGTCCCATGGTAAACATCACCGTGGGGTGGGATGCGGACCTGGAATTTGGGTGACTGCGATACGGTACCCCAAAAAATATTGGCGTCGTTGTAGTTATTTGAGGCCCAGGACAGAGTGATACTTGGCTCGGAGTGAAGAGTCCGCCCCTGCACCTTGTCGATGTGAACCCTCGGCGGCGGAGGGAGGCCTCCCCCTGTCGCAGGAGCTCCACCGTTAACCGTGATGGGAGGTGCTGTGGTCTGCAGCTCTTGTGAAGGGCTTCCATCCCAAAAGAACGATACACTCACGAAGATTTCGGGAGCCCCAAACGCCAAGATCACCGCCTTCGGCACTTGCACTTCTGTGCTGTTTCCGTCGAGCTCACGGAAGAGTATGCCGTTCAGGTCGATGCGCACCTTGTCCGGCGATTCAGAGTCGGCGAAGAAATCATCAACTGACCACTCTACGGCCAGGTTGCCATCATCGGTCGGCGCGACAGACTCGATTGCTGGTGGGTGGCGTGTCAACGTTGCTCTCCTTGGCGGAAATTGCACTATGCGGGATCGAAATCAACGTCTCTAATCTGTCACTTTGCGGCATTCGCGAGCCGGCCCACCGGGAGCTCTTTAGGCCGTACCCTTGACTTCGTCGCCCAATTGGATTTGTTGCCACGTGGCAACCGACTCTTCCCCAACGGCCAGGGGTCTGGTGAATCCCGTGCAAAGCCAAAGCGAGATGGAATCCAGTGTAATAATCCCTCCCTCGTGACCGCCTCTGTGCTTGATAAGTCGGATGTCTCCTGTGGAGGCGTGTTTGGGAAGGTTTGGTCCACTCTCATGGCTCAGGTTGATTTTTGCGTTGACGATGCTCACACCGCCGGGGTAGTCCCCGTTAAAGTTAATCGTGAGGCCATCTGCTGTGTCATGGACTAGCGCTCTACGATGACTGCCGCCTGCAGACGATCGCCGCGCCGGCGCATCGAGCATAAAGTCAGACGCGCTGGCACTAAGGATCGACCCTTCGATGAAAACCGTCTCTTGTTGTTCTTCGGAAAACCTGAGGTCTCCCAGCATTACTACCTCCCAAGTCACGAGCCGATAGCTGAGATCGTATGGGCGCGTTCATCGACCGCGCCAGCCGGGCCGCATGCCAGGAGACCATTAGGGTTAACCTCGGGCTTTCATGAAGCGGGCTGTCCGACAGGCGGCCAGGAAAGCAGAAAGCGCCTCTGACCAGCAAGGATGAGGATTGTCGAGGTCCTTGTTCCCGCTGAAACCAGAGGCACTTCCCAGGTGAGACACCGTATCCGGTCCTATCCCCGTGTCCGCGTTCAGGGTGACGGCCGTCAGGCCGTCTCCCAGGCCGGGTCGGTCCTGCTCATCGAAACAGTTGGCAAGACCGGCCTCGACCAGGCCATATCCGCAGCTCTGGCTCCGTGGCGGAAGCTGCGGGCTGTCCACGATCCCGGCAAGATCCTCCTGGACGTCGCCCTGGCGGTCGCACTCGGCGGGGACTGCCTGGCGGACGTCGCGATGCTGCGGGGTGAGCCGGCCGTCTTCGGCCCGGTCGCCTCCGACCCTACGGTCTCCCGCCTGATCGACGCTCTCGCCGCCTCCGGCGAGAAAGCCCTGCAGGCCATCGGTCCGCACGGTCCGAAATCCGCAACCGGGTCTGGTCGTTGGCGGGCAAGAATGCCCCAGACGTGGATGGACAGGTCACGGTCGACCTCGACGGCGTCCTCGTCATCGCGCACTCCGACAAAGAGGACGCGGCCGCGACCTGGAAGAAGACCTACGGCCATCACCCCCTGACGGCTTTCGTCGACCACGGCTCGGGCGGAAGCGGAGAGCCGGTCGCCGTCCTCCTCAGGCCGGGGAACGCGGGCTCGAACACGGCCGCCGACCACATCACCACCGCTCAACTCGCCCTGGCCCAGGTGCCGAAGAAGTACTGGCGAGGTCGGCAGACGCTGGTCCGCACGGACTCCGCCGGCGGCACCCACGACTTCGTGTCCTGGCTCGCGAAGCGAGGCCGCTGGCTGTCCTACTCGGTCGGCATGGTGACCACCGACACCATTCACCAGCACGTGCTGAAGATCCCGGCCACGGCCTGGACACCGGCCATCGAGGCCGGTGGCAAGGTCCGCGACGGGGCCTGGGTTGCCGAGCTCACGGGCAAGCTGCTGGACGGCTGGCCGAAGGGCATGCGGCTGATCGTCCGCAAGGAACGGCCGCACCCCGGGGCCCAGTTGAGGATCACGGATGCCGAAGGCATGCGGATCACGTGCTTCGCGACCGACACCCCTGACCGGCCGATCGCCGAGCCTGAACTCCGTCACCGGCTGCGGGCCCGCGCGGAGGACCGCATCCGGGCCGCGCGTTCGACCGGCCTTCGCAACCTTCCCCTGCGTGACACCGCGCAGAACGGGGTCTGGCTGGAGATCGTCCAGATCGCTCTCGACCCGCTGGCCTGGATGCCCATGCTCGCCCTGACCGGCCAGACCAGGCTCTGGGAACCGCGCCGGCTGCGGTTCCGCCTGTTCTCCGCGGCCGGCCAGCTCGTCACCACCGGCCGGCGCAGGATCCTCCGCCTCGCCCGCCACTGGCCCTGGACAGATGAGATCACAGGCGCCCTCGAACGACTCGCGCTCCTGCCCACCTCGGGCTGACCAGCAGACTTCCCGCCCCGACGGCAGCACCACCCGACCCGGGCAGTGGAATCCGGCGCCCACCCGACGCGGCAGTCGGGCTACCAGCCTGCTCACCACCCGCCCCAGAACGCGAAAAGGTCCGCCGACTCCGTCGGCGGACCGTCATGCAAGATCGAGGTTAAATTTGCTGCTTTTAATACCGAAAGCATCCTGAAGGTACGCACTCTGCAACGAATGCGGTGGCGAGCGTGGCCGCGGGTACGGGTTGTGGCACGCGAATGGATTACCGACGTACCGCCTCTATGCAGGCTCTGTGACGGAATCTGGCCGCGCTCGACGCGGTGGGCGATACCGGCCCTCACGTCGAGGCCCTGACCGGCCAGTTCACCGAAGCACAGGATGATCTGGCCAGCATCCGCGTCAGCCTGCGGGCGCATGATCCGTACCGAGCGCCGAATGGCCATGTCGAATGGCGCTGCTGAGCCCCGGCGTCCAGATTGAGCATAGGCACCGCATCTGGTCTCTGTAAGGAAGGAGCGCCACTGTGCAGGACAAACCCGCATCCACACCGAAGATCCGCCTCGTCGCCTCCGATGAGGAGCAGCAGCACGTGCGGCTCACACCGGGTGCCCGGTATGAGGTCGCGGTTACCACGATCGTCGACTCTCAGTTGGAGGACATCAGCGAGGAATCGTTTGGCAATGACGTCCGGCGGCCGCCCCGGCTCTGCGGAAGCCGTTCGACCTGCGTCGCCATCGTCGAGATCGAGTAAGCCGAATGGAACAAGCTCTCGCCACCTCTCGCTACACCTTCCGGGTGCCGATGTCCGAGGGGTACGCCCTCCTCCACGCGAGTACCGGAAGTGTCTTCAAGGTCGACGGACCGGATGCCGAAGAGATCTCGTCCCTGCTCAGCGGAGACCGTCGGCTGATTCCTCCGGGCACCCTCGACGAACAGCTCACCGCACGGTTGCGCCGCAACGGCTTCCTCATGGAGCCGGGTTTCGATGAAGTCGCGGTGGTGCGCGAGCGGTACTGGACGGCCCGCGGCAGCGCTCCCGTCGTACTGCTGGTGACGACCACCATGGACTGCAACCTGGGTTGCTACTACTGCTACGAGTCCCGCACCCCCGACGCGCTCCGGCTCACAGATGCCGAGACGCTCGTCGACATCGCTGCGCAGCGGCTGGGCGGGCGCAAGCGTTCGCTGCACGTGGACTGGTATGGCGGTGAACCGATGTTGGGCATCGACTTCCTGGAGCGGGGATCGCTCGCGCTCCAGGAGTACTGCCAGTCCGCAGGGATCAGGTACCACGCTTCCATCATCTCCAACGGAACGCGGTGGCCCGATGACCCCGGGGCGTTTGTCGCCCGCCACAGGATCAGGGAAGTCCAAATCTCCTTCGACGGCATGAAGGACAACCACGACCGTCGACGGCGCTACCGGCCCGAGCACCGATCCCCCGCCGACCGATCGTCGTTCGAGCAGGCCGCCGCCCTGGTGGACGAGCTGGTGCGACACACCCGAGTGGACCTCAGATACAACGCGGACCAGGGCAACGCAGGGGATCTGCGGGCGTTCATCGGCTTCGCCAAGGCCCGCGGCTGGTTCGACGGCCCGTTCCGGTGCGTACTCATGGTCGCGAAACTGTCCGCCTACTCAGAGCGTTCATCGTTCCTGCGCCCCCACGAACTCGGTCCGGAGCGGTTCGAAGAACTGCAGGCCCTCGCCGCGAAGGAGCTACCGCCCAAAGCGCAGGACGACCAGGACATCGTTTCTGGGTTCCCCCATCCGAAGACGTCGGTCTGCGGCGCCCTGGCCCATGACTCGGCCGTTGTCGGGGCAGATGGCCTGGAGTACCGCTGCGGCTTGCAGGTGGGCGAGCCCGGCCGCGCCACTGGCCGCTTCCTGGGAATGCCCGGGGTGCGTCCCGGCGACGGAACTGAGACCTTCCCTGACCGGTCCTGGTGGGCCGACTTCGACCCGACCACGCTGCCGACTTGCTCCCGCTGCTCGTTCCTTCCCCTCTGCTGGGGTGGTTGCCCCAAGCGGCATCTGGATGGAGATGGGACGGCGATCCGCTCCGAAGGCCGCTTCTGGCGCGCGAACCTCCCCAGGATGGTCGCTGCGGGTTTCGCGGACCAAGCGGCAGAGGGTTTCGAGTTCACTGAGGCCGAGCAATTTCGCGCGGGCCTCCCTGACGAGGACTCATGCGACTCTCGTTGCTGATCGCGGACGCAGCGCGGTGGCCATACGGAGGACGTGGGGCAGAGCCAGGCGATCCATGCGTCGCTGCCACTCGTGAGGGCAACTGGTGACCCGACCAGCGCACACGCCAATACGAGGTGAGCACTTGGCACCTCCACCACATGCACACCGTGTCGTCGTGCACGAAGCAAGATCAGACTGCCCATCAAGATCAGCACTCATGTCCACCGCGACTGTCGCCAACCGCCGGGTTCGTGCTCATGCAGAGAGTCGTCCAACACCTGGTGGTGCTGGTCAACAAGTACGACAGCGTCAACCTCCCCGACGGCGCCTGCCGTCTGCTGATCCTGGACGGGAACCCGAGGCCCCTGGATGGGGTGGAGCGGCGGGAGGCTGTCGCGCTGTCCCACAGCACCGTCCGCCTGGCCCGGGAGATCCAGCGGATCGAGAAGGCATGGGCCGGGGCGTCAGACACAGGGACGACTACTGCGCGGCGGCGGAGGTGCGGTACGCCGAGCACGGGACGGTGCGTCCGGAGACCGTCGCGCTGCGCGAGGCGTTCGATCTCTCCGCCACCAACCGGGCTCGGGCTGCGGCCGACCGCGTGCAGCGGGCGGTGAACGACCTCGGCGACAACGACAAGGCCCTGCGGGGCTGGCTGCGGGAACAGAAGGCCGCCTACCTGCACCTGACCAATCACGCCGACGCGCAGCATGCCTTGGCCGGGGCGCTGGATGACAACCCGTTCCTCCTGCGCCCCGTGAACGCGGCCCCGGTCCAGATCCGGGCGGCCGTGGCACAAGCCCGTGCTGCTGCCGAGTTCCTGGCCGACCAGTTGGCGTCAGCCTGCGGCTCGGTGTGCAGGCGCTGTTCGAGAACGTGGTGTGGTGCGACGAGGAGCGCTCCGACGATGCCGAGCAGGCGTGGCAGAAGCTGGGACTGCATCTCGGATTCGTCAGCTCGCGCCCGGAGAAGCAGTACGGCACGGGCCCGGACAACCTGTGGGCACTCTCGGCGGCGCGGCAGGCGGTGACCGAGCTGACGGATCGGCCGTGGATGCCGCCTCGTCGCCCAGGCACGCGGTGGAGATCCTGGAGCGGCAGCTGGCCGTCGCCGACCATGTGTCCCGGCGGTCCAGCGTCCGCGGTGACGATTTGGGCGATGCGCTGCTGGACCGGACGCAGCGCATCGCCGATCTGGAAACGCGGCTCAACCAGCTGGAGGCTGACCGCGTTGCGGAACAGAAACGGGCGGACGAGCTCGCGGAGGCGCATCCGGATGTCTACGGCCTCATCCAGGAGCGCGACGAGCTCCAGTTGGAAGTCGAGCGGCTCGGAGCGCCCTCCGGGAAGCACAGGCTCAGCGTGCTGCGGCGGAAGGCCGCTGCGATCTACTCGAACGCCAGCTGGCGGCCGTCGAACAGTCCGCCCCGGCTGCTCTGCCGCCGGGGCGTCAGAGCATGCCCAAGATCCTCATCGTCGATGATCAGCCGGACAATCTGCTGGCGATGACCCAGTGCTGGCGACGCTCGAGCAGGAGCTCGTCACCGTCCCCTCCGGCCGAGAAGCCCTCAAAGCCCTGCTCGATCACGACGACTTCGCTGTCATCATCATGGACGTGCAGATGCCGGAGATGGACGGCTACGAGACCTGCGCTCACATCAAGCGCCGCTCAAGAACCCGGGACATTCCCGACCGCGATGGGCACCGAGTCCGAACACTCCGCACGCGGATACGCGGCCGGCGCCGTCGACTACATCAGCAAGCCCTTCGACCCATGGGCCCTGCGCGCCAAGGTCGCCGTGTTCACCACCATCTACCTGGAGCGACATAGCCAGTAGACCTCGAACTGGCGCAGCACTCCCCCGGTCCCGTACGCGAAGAAGGCGCGGGACCGGGCTTGCTTGCCACGGCGCCGACCGTGGGCACGGGCCGGTTGCCGGACGGCGTGGCCGGTATCCGATGTTGAGAACCGGCTCAGTCCACGGAGTACGCCTTCTCGCCCACCATGAAGGGCGCGTCGGTCGGTCCTTTGATGTAGGGGCCGCGCCAGATCAGGCGGTGTTCTTGAGCGCTGGGGTACCACTGTCGGACCTTGTGCATCCGGACGGTCCACCGGTGGTGGTAGACCCGGCTCGTCCCGCCGTCTTCCGGCGAACGCTGTGCGGGCACCTGGTTGGCGAGGCGAATGACGCGGACATCAGGGTCCGCTGGCCGTGTCCCGGGCCGGGTGCCGGGTCGGTCCTCGCCAGGTTCGCGCGGGGCGCCGAGGACCGTGACGCCCTGGGCGGCGAGCCGCCAGAACGCGAACGCGTAGCGGGCGGCGAAGTCGTCGTAGGTGTCCTTGATCCGCCCGCCGTCCCACTGCCCTTCCTCCGGCGGCAGCGCGCTGTGCTGGGCAACTTGGTTCAGGACGGTGTTGAGTCTGCGGTGCTCTTCGGAGAGTTCGGCGTGCCGCTCGCTGCTTGCGATGGTGAGGGCGCCATCGGCCCGCAACCCGTAGATTCCGTCCGGGACGAGCGGAGGAAGCGGTGATCCGCCGGCGCGCGCCTGGGTGACGGCGAGACGCCAGGAATCCGGCTGTACGGGTCCGTCGCGGTCCATGAAGCACGTGAGCTGGACCCCGGGGTACTGGGCGTCGGGCAGAACCTGGTGCTGGGTGACGAACTGCCAGCCGAAGGCGCGGATGTCGGAGAAGGAACCGCCCCGGTTCTCCACGACAACCGGCTCCGGCAGCACCAGCAGCCCTGCCGGCATCGGAATGTCCCTGTCCTTGTCGAGGGTGCCGACGTCGGCAGGCTCCAGGGTGGCGGCAGCGGCCATGACCGCTGCGTGCGCGGCCGGCGAGATGACAAGGACCTCGGCGGCATCGAGGAGCTGGAGGACCTGCCGGATCTGCCACTGCGCCGCCTCGACCGGGCCGGGCGGCCACGGCCGCCGCATCCCCTGCTTGCCGAGCATCATCGCAAACGCCATGTTCTCTCGGTGCTGTTCAGGCACGTCGCTGTGATGGAGCACGGTGCGAAGCTCCGTCATCCGATTGTTCACGTTCGACGCCATCATCGTGCGCACCCACATGTTGTCCTGCAGGAGCCGACGGCTGTCAGCCCGTAACTGATGTGCGGCGCACGCCGCTTTGGTGACGCTCCACGTCGTCGAGGTGTCGCGGCTGCCTTGCTTTTTACCGCGGCTCGCCTTGCCCATGTTCTTCCCCTCCCGGTCGCTCCGACAGGAGCTACCCGAGGCCGTTCGCCGGAACACCGCAGGATCCGGACGGAAAGGGGCGAAGAGTGCTCCACTCGTCACTCATTCGGCCGGTGGTCGTTTCAGGTATGGATCAGCACCTGATGCGAAGGAGGCCTGGTGGGCCCGTCGTTTGTGATCGAGAAGCTCGAGTTCCAGCGTGACGACGGCTGGCAAGTCCGCTTCATCAAGGGCCTGGTGGCCTTCCTGGTGGGCCACTCCGGGGCTGGCAAGTCCACCGCCCTGGAAACGCTGCTCTACCCGCTGGGCCTGACCACAGCAACGATCATGCCGGAGGTCGGCGCCTGCCAGCAGATCCGGCTGACCTTCCGCGTCGCCGGCACCCGGTGGCAGGCAACCCGCAGCGGCTCCAACCCCCGTGCCCGGGTGTCGGTGAAGAACCTCGACAACGACACCGAGCACTCGCTGCCCGTGAAGAACACAAAGGCCGGCGAGGTGACATCTGGCGCCTTCATCCAGGACCTCCTGGGCCTGCCGCAGGCAGCCCGAGGCGCCACCCGCCTGGACCTCGACGACTACTACAACACCGTCCTGGCCCTGCGGCAGCACACGATCGCCTCCGCCTTCCTGGGCGGAGGAAAGGACGAGGAACGCGTCCTCGTCCTGGAGGCGATCCTCGGGCTGTGGGACGCGGACCTCGCCGGCCTGGAGAAGAACGCAGCCGAGACCGCCTCCCGCTTCAACAAGGCCAAAACAGACCTGACGGCGTTCAAGAAACTGCGGGACAAGGGCGGCCTCGCCGACCCGGACCGAGTCCGCTCTGACTACGAGCAAAAGCAGCGCGAGCACGCCGCAGCGGCGAACGCCTGGCAGCAGGCCGCCACGGCCTTGAACAGCGCGGTCGGAGAGCACGGCCGGCTCATCGCGCTGCACAAGGCAGCCGACGCCGACCGCAGGAAGACCGCCAAGCAGGCCACCGCCGCGCACGAGAAGCTGCAGGGCGCGACCGCCGAGCACGCCCGGGCCGAAGGCGCCCTCGGTGAGCTACTCACCCCGCCTCCCGAGGACTGCACCCGCTGCGGCCAGCCCCTTCCCGAACGGGAGCCGGACCTGTGCCGACAGTGCGGGCAGGCATGCCAGGACGCCGCCGATCAGCGCGAGCAAAAGATCGCTGCTGCCCGCGCGAAGGTGGAGCGCCTCCGGCTGAAACTGCGGCACCTGGAGGAGGCCCTGGCCGCGGCCATCTCGGCAGCGGAGAAGGCCGAGGACGCGGCCGCAGCCGCGCTCAAGGACCGCGACACCTACGACCAGGACCACCTTCAGTCGGCCCGCGCTGCTGCCCAGCAGGCCGAGAAGGCGGCCCACGGCCTGAGCCGCGACGTCGCCCGGCTCAAACAGTGGCTGGAGTCATCCGACTTCATCAACGCCCAGCAGCAGATCATCGACGCTGCCAAGGCCGACATGGAGAAGGCCAAAGCCGCCCGGGACGCCGCCCTCACCACCCATGAGGTACGCCGCAAGGAGATCATCGCCCGCTGGACCGAACTCTTCTTGGCCCGGCTCCAGCAGATCAACCCCGACACCGAAACCGCCTACATCGACCCCACCGACTTCACCACCCGCGTCAAGGAACGCGACAACCCCGACAAGACGTTCGCCGAAAGCTCCGTCGCCGGCAGCCCCAAGGTCGTCACCAACGTCGCGCTGCTGCTGGCCCTGCGCGACCTCGGCCGCACCGACCCCGCCGTCCGCGTGCCCCCCTTGATGATCATCGACTCGCCGCTCGCCGATCTCGGAGCCGTGGACCAGGCCACCGGACTCCGGCTGATCGACACCCTCATCGACGTCGCCGGCGATCCCTCCTCCGATGGGTACGCCTGTCAGGTCATCGCCGCCATCAACGACCCACTCCCCCACCCCTACCCGGGCGTCCGCGAGATCCCCGTCGGCACCGACAACCGGTTCTTCGACCACGCACCACGCAGCGCCTGAACACCAAGCTCGCCTGCCTGCCCCTGCGCCACAGGGGCAGGCACGGTGCGGATCCTCCGCCCAATGACCCGGGACATCCCCATCATCTTCCTGACCGCGATGGGCACCGGGTCCGAACACTCCGCCCGCGGATACGCAGACGGCGCCGTCGACTACATCAGCAAGCCCTTCGGCCCATGGGCCCTGCGCGCCATGCTCCGACTGTGAGAATGATCCGGTGCCGCTTCGGGCGGTGGCCTGACCCGTGCTTCGACTAGCGTTGTTGCCTTTGCGTTGATCTGTCGGCCGCTGCCCGGAGCGGCACTCGCTGCCGCCGGGCAGGGGACGTGTCCCGATAGGGGCCTTCGCGACAGGCACCGTCACAGTCTTGACCGCCCCGGCCCGGCGACGGTCACCAGCACCCGAGGCGATCAGGAGACAGGCGACCTTGCCCAGCATCACGCAGTCCGCTGCCCCGTGTCACATCCCGGCCGACGCCGCCGAGGAAGTCCTGCTCGGCGTTGACACCCACAAGGATGTTCACGCCGCAGCCGTCATCACCACGCTCGGCGCCACCCTGGACGGCCGGAGCTTCCCGGCGACCGCCGATGGCTATAGCCAACTCGTGGCCTGGGCCCGCTCGTTCGGCGTGCTGCGGCGCGCCGGAGTCGAGTGCACCGGCTCCTATGGGGCCGCCCTGACACGCCGCCTGGGGGCCGAGGGCATCGAGGTGACCGAGGTCAACCAGCCCGACAAGGCAGCCCGACGGCGCCACGGCAAGACCGACGCCATCGATGCCGAAGCCGCTGCTCGCGCCGTATTGTCCAGTCGAGCCACGGCCGCAGCGAAGACGAGCGACGGCCCGGTGGAGATGCTGCGACTGTTCAAACTGGCCAAAGGGTCCGCGGTCAAGTCCAGGACCCAGGCCATCAACCAGCTCAAGAGCGTCCTGGTCTGCGCCGACCCCGAACTTCGCGAGTCCCTGGCCGGGCTGAGCAACCCGAAGCTGTTCCAACAGTGCGCCACACTCGCGGAGTCGGAGATCTCCGGGCCGGCAGGAGCCGCGCGTCACACCCTGAGACTGCTGGCCCGCCGCATCCAGAACCTGACCGAGGAGATCAACGACCTCAACAAGCGGATAGCAGAAGCGATCACAACAAGTACTCCAGGTCTGCTCGACGTCCACGGCGTCGGCCCGGACAGCGCAGCAGCCTTGCTCATCTCGGCCGGTGACAACCCCGAACGCCTCGACAGCGAGGCGTCCTTCGCCGCTCTGTGCGGCACCAGCCCGGTCGAGGCTTCCTCCGGCAAGACCCAGCGCCGCAGACTCAACCGAGGCGGCGACCGCCAGGCC
Source organism: Streptomyces sp. NPDC002671 (assembly GCF_053592475.1). Classification (NCBI taxonomy): domain Bacteria; kingdom Bacillati; phylum Actinomycetota; class Actinomycetes; order Kitasatosporales; family Streptomycetaceae; genus Streptomyces; species Streptomyces sp. NPDC002671. Next base: position 4,129 of record NZ_JBSFVU010000060.1, on the reverse strand, counting down.
AACGCTGCCCTCTTCCGGATCGTCCTCAGCCGCCTGCGCTGGGAGGGCCGTTCCCAGGACTACATGCGGCGACGCCTCGCGGAGGGCAAGACTCGCCGCGAGATCATCCGGTGTCTCAAGCGGTACGTCGCACGAGAGATCTACCGACTCATCGCCCCCACAAACACCGCGGCAAACCGCACAGGACCAGCCCGAAACGCCGCTTGACATCCATAGGGGCATCAATGCCGTCAGCGAGGCGTTCAACAGCGTCCTCAAGGTCGAATACGTCCACCGACGCACCTTCGCCACCCGTGCCGAGGCCAGGATCCGGATCGCAACCTGGATCACCGACTTCTACAACGCTAGACGGCTACACAGCGTGTGTGGCTTCAAGAGCCCGATCGACTACGAACACGACTACTGGGCCGACCTCAGCAAGGGGTTGGCTGCATAGGAAGGTCTCCACGATTCGAGGGGATTGACACTGGCCACCCTGGTCCGGCTGACCAAGCTCCGCTGGCGCATCGAACACGACTACCGCGAGATGAAACAAGCCCTGGGACTGGCCCACTTCGAAGGCCGCACCTGGAACGGCTGGCACCACCACGTCACCCTCGTCTCCGCCGCCCACGCCTTCTGCACCCTGCAACGACTGGCACGAGACCCAAAAGACACGGCGCAGGACTGAGCCTCTACCAGACCGTCCGCGAGATGCAGACACTCCTCGCCCTCTGGGCCGGCACCTACCCCACCTGCCACCACGACATACCCACCCCAATACGAACCTGACCAAGCCCTACTAGGGCGCGTATCGAGTCGTGATCATCGGGTGGTCCTGGTGAGGTCTTTGATCCAGATCATCGAGGCGTGCAGGTGGAGACTGGCGAGGTAGCTGTCGGGAGTCTTGTCGTATCGGGTGTCTCACCGTCCCAGTTCCGGCCTCCTGGTACGTCACGCTCTGGGGCGGGTGAGGCACGTGGAGCCGACGTGAGCCGACCGGTGCACTGATGTCCGGGCGGGGACTCATGGGACATGGCCCGGCACCCGGCTCAGGTTCCGGGGAGGATACGGCGCGTTTCGTAGGCCCACATCGCGATCTCGACCCGGTTGCGGGCGCCGAGTTTGGCCATCAGGCTGGCCAGATGCGTCTTCACCGTGCTGAGGCTGATGTGCAGTGCATCGGCGATCTCGGTGTTGGTCAGCCCGCGAGCGACGGCGAGGAGCACCTGCTCCTCGCGGGCGGTGACGGGGGAGACCGGCTGGGCCACGGGCCGGCCGGCGGGCAGGTCCGCGAATGCCTGGAGCAGGCGGACGGTGACGCTGGGCGCGATGAGCGCCTCACCGTCGGACGCCGACCGTACGGCCTGCGCCAGAAGGTCCGGTCCCGTGTCCTTGAGGAGGAATCCGCGGGCGCCGGCACGCAGTGAGCCGTAGACGTACTCGTCGAGGTCGAACGTGGTGATGACGACCACGGCCAGCGGGTCGGCGACGCCCGGGCCGGCGACCAGCCGGGTGGCCTCGAGCCCGTCGAGTACGGGCATGCGGATGTCGAACAGGCAGACGTCTGGGCGTAGTTCGCGGGCCAGACGTACCGCTTCCCGCCCGTCGGCGGCCTCGCCGACCACCTCAATGCCGAGCTGGGCGTTCAGCATGATCCGCAACCCGGTGCGGATGATCGTCTGGTCGTCAGCGACGAGGACGCGAATGGACACCGCTCTCGCTCCTCGCTCTCGGCAGTTCGGCTTCGACATGCCAGCCCCGGTCGATACCCGGGCCGGCTCGTAGTGTGCCGCCGAGCAGAGTCGCGCGCTCGCGCAGTCCGGTAAGTCCGTATCCGTCGCGACCCCGGCCGGTGCGCCGGCCGTTGTCGCGCACGCTCACCCGTACCGAGTGCCGTTCCGCGGCGACCCGAACGACGAGCTCGGTCGCGTCGACCGCATGGCGCAGCGCGTTGGTCACCGACTCCTGCACGATCCGGTAGACGGCCGCGTCCACGGCCGGGGGCAGCGCGTCCAGTTCGCCGTCGAGCCCCAAGTCGACCCTGAGGCGACCACCCGGGGTGCGCACCAGGCGCTCCAGATCCGCGACTCCGGCAGGGGGCGCCAGCTCGGCGCCGACCCCGCGGTCGCGCAGCGCGGCGACCATGGCGCGCATTTCCTCCAGCGTGCGCGCCCCTTCCTCCTCGACCCCCTCCAGCGCCTCGACGGCGGCGGACGGGTCGGTGCCCGCAAGCACCCGGCCCGCCTGGGCGATGATCACCATGGCCGACACGTGGTGGGCCACCGTGTCGTGCAGTTCCCGGGCGAGCTGCTCGCGCTCGCGGGAGCGCACCTGGTCCAACTGCCGCTCGCGAGCGGTCACCCGGAACCGCACGGCAGCCCCGACCACGCCGGGCAGCAGCAGGAAGACGAAGCCCACGACGTTCTCGACGACCGGGGTCTCGTCCGTGACGGAACACAGCGCGCTGGCCGCGAGTATCACCGCGCCGCCCAGCACGATCTCGCGTCCCGATCCCCACCGGGGCAGCGCGTACACCAGCACGAGCACGACCGCGCCGGTGTTCAGGCCGACGGGCTCGCGCGGTGCGGCGACGAGCGAGGCCAGCTGGAGCAGGATCACCGAGCCGAACGCCAGCGTGACCATCGCCAGTGGGCGGGTCCGGCGCCACAGGGGCAGCAGGCACAGCCATACGGCGAACACCACCGCCACCGGCCGCCACACGACGTTCTCGCGCAGGGTGGCCTCCAGCACCACACCGCCCAGGCCCACGGCGAGCAGCGCCCAGTCCCGCCACACCCGGGCGGGCGCGTCGGGCGGCCGGGGTTCGGTCCACAGGGTTCGCAGGTCGTCTCGGAGCACGGTTCTCAGCCTAGGGACCGCGGCGTGCCGCGCATCGGCCGAAAGGACGGGTCGTCACTCCGCCCTGGGGCCGACGGATCCGCGGCCCGCGGGCCGATGCCGCGGAGCGCCGTGGCGAGGAGCCTCGGCATCGGCGGCCGTACAAGGACGGCCGACGAGGTGGTTGGAGGACCCGATGCTCTCGCAAGCCCTGTTGCGCCTGGGCGCAAGCGCCGCCCGCCATCCCTGGCGGGTGATCGCGGCATGGCTGATCGCCGCCACGCTTGCCGTCCTCGCCGCGATCGCCGTCGGCGGGCGGACCGCGGACTCGATGACCGCTCCGGGACTGGACTCCCAACGGGCCGCGCAACTGATCGAGCGGGCCGGCACCGGCCAGGAGGGGATGACCGCCCAACTGGTCGTCACCCCCCTCGACGACGGTGCGACGTTCTTCAGCCACGGCAGCGCGCGCACCGCTCTCACGCGGCTGCAGACCGAGGTGCAGCGGCTGCCGCACGTGCTCGGCACGAGCGACCCGGCGGGGGCACTCGACGCAGGCGGGGACACCACCGTGCGCGGCGGCCTTGTCTCGGCCGACGGGCGGATCGCGGTCGTCCGGGTGCAGTACCCCGACCAGAGCCGGCTGTCGGCCAAAGACCTCGACGCCCTCGTCGATCTCGGCGACCGGCTGCGCGCCGAGCTGCCCCTGCGCATCGAGATGGGCGGCAACCTCTTCTACGCCTTCTCCGACCCCGACGGCGGCGCAAGCGAGCTGATCGGCCTCCTCGCCGCGGCCGCGATCCTGTTCCTGGCGTTCGGTTCGCTCGTCGCCGCCGCGCTGCCGATCGGCATGGCGGTCTTCGGGCTGACCGTCGGGGTCGCCACGATGACGGTCCTGGCGGGGGTGACGGACGTCCCCACCTTCGCACCGGTCCTGGGCAGCATGGTCGGGCTCGGAGTCGGCATCGACTACGCGCTGTTCGTGCTCGCCAGGCACCGGGAGTACCTCGCGCGCGGGCTCGATCCCCGCGAGGCGGCGGGGCGAGCGGTGGCCACGGCGGGGAGGCCCGTGGTCTTCGCCGGCGGCACCGTCATCGTATCGATCCTCGGCCTGGCGGTCGCGAACGTGCCGTTCATGACGGTGGGCGGGCTCGCCGTCTCGATCGTTGTTCTGACCATGGTGGTCGCGTCGGTGACGCTGCTGCCGGCCTTCCTCGGCGCCGCCGGCCCACGCCTGGCCCGGGCCGGCCGGATCGGCCGGGCTCTGCAGACCAGGAACCTGGGCCGACTCGCACGGCGGCGGGACCCG